>CAYNCS010000063.1:0-17805 GCA_964395875.1 uncultured Caulobacteraceae bacterium
AGGCGATGGCCTGACCTAGATTTTCGATCTTTAGACAATTACGCCCGCGCTCCTCTGGGAGCGCGGGCGTTTTTTTGTCGTCGTTTTCAACGGATTTACCCGCCGTTAGGAATTTGCCGCCTATACAACTCAGGCGGGCAGTAGTCCGAATTCACAACGGGCGAGAAGATCTCCCCCCAATTCTCGCCTTTAATGGAGGGCGCCGGCTGCCGCACACCCAGCCGGCGCCGCTCTCTTTTTATTGACCCTCAGCGCCCTCATCCTCAGGATCATCGGTCTCAGCGGCCGGAATGGCGTAAGCGCCCTTCAGCCAGCGGCCCAAATCCACATCCGCACAGCGGCGCGAGCAAAAGGGTCTGAATTTCGGGTCAGCGGGCGCATTGCAGATCGGGCAAGGCCTGCGGTCGCGATTTCCATTTTCACTCATGGGCGTCTCATAGCGCGTGCACGTCGAACTTGCCGAGCGGCATATCGGCCGCCGGCTGCACCTCAAATCGGGGGCCAATCCGGGATTGCAAGGCGTCGCGCCATTGCGGCAGGTCCCCGTTGAGCCAATCCAAAACCGCCTGAGGCGCACGCGCCAGAATCCGCCGGCCGCCATAGGCCGCCGCTTCCCGCTCGATGGCGCGCAGAATATCCAGCGCGGCGGTCTCCGCGGTGATGCGTCCATCCGGTCCCAGAAGAATTTCATGCAGCGGCGTCAGCAATTGTTCGATGGCGCATTCGATCACGCCAAAGCGCGACATCGGCGCCACCTGATGCGCCCATGGCAGCGTACCCAGAGCGATCTTGAACGCCGCCGCCACCGCCTTGCGGCTTTCCTCCTGACGCATCGAAACGAAATCGACCGCGACCAGTCCGCCCAGCGCGCGCAGACGCAATTGGCGCACGATCTCCAGCGCCGCCGCCACATTGAGCTCCCGCGCGAAGCGCTCGGGATCGCCGGAGCCCTTGCGCCCTTCCGCGTCGACGTCGATCGCCACCATCGCGGATGTGGGCTCGATGCTCAGCATGCCGCCACCGGGGATCGGCGCCTGACGCGATGTGAGATCTTCAAGCGCTGAATCGATCGCTTCGCGGGCGCCATCGTCTGAGAGCGCGGCGCCGAACGCCCTGTCGCGGGTCTGCACCCGCGCCGGCGACGTGAAGCCCTCCGGCGCAGACGCACCCAGCAAGCGCAGCACCGGCTGTTTGCCCCGCGCCGCCTCGCGCCGCACTTCGACGAACACCAGCGCACCTTCCTGCAAGGTCACGGCATTATCGCCCAGCCGCACGCCGCCGGACTGGTTGAGCGGCAGGAATCCCATTTCATCCTTCAGGCCGAGATCCAGATGCGCGCCGCGCCGCGGCTTATCGAGCGTGCGCACCCGCGCCGCATAAGTCTCGCCCCAGCGCGCCTTGCGCCCTTCCCACGACCAGCGATGCAAACGCAGCGACACGGCGCGCCCGTCCGGCCCGACGATCACCTGACGGCGTTCGCCGACGGCTTCGTCGGTCAGCGAGCGCAGAATTACAGGCTCGGCCTGGTCCATACCCGATATCCTGCGCCTTCCAGCAATGCGGCGGTCTCGTACAGCGGCAATCCGACCACGGCGGAATATGAGCCCTGCAGCTCGATCACAAACGCCCCGGCGCGTCCCTGCACCGCGTAGCCGCCAGCCTTGCCGCGCCACTCGCCGGACTGAATGTATGCGTCGATTTCCTCCGCCGACAATCTCTTAAAGCGCAGCCGCGCCTCGACAAGACGATGCGCCAGCGCGCCATCCGGCCGGCGCAGGGCCACCGCCGTGAACACGCGGTGCGCGCGGCCAGACATCAGCTCCAGGCAAAAACGCGCCTGGTCCTCGGTTTCGGTCTTGGGCAGGATGCGCCGCCCCACGCCAACCACCGTGTCGGCGGCCAGGATGAGGGTGTCCGGTGCGCTTTGCGCTGCGCGCGCTTTTTCCTGCGCCAACCGCAGCGCGTGCAGCCGCGGCAATTCATCCGCCCGGGGCGTTTCGTCGATATCGGTGGGCGCTACGGAATCGGGGGTCACGCCTATCTGCCGCAGCAATTCATGCCGGCGCGGCGAAGCGCTTGCGAGTGCGAGTTTCAGCTTTTCGTCCGACGCCATATTCAACTGCACCGCAATCTGTTCCGGCGTGCTCAAGGTGCACGCCACCCCTTAAAGCGTTCCGTAATCCGCCCCTCCAGGCTGTCGCGGAGGGCACGGTACTCGTCAAGACGTTGCGCGCGCGTGCCTTCGCACAGCGAAGGATCGTACATCGGCCAATACTCAGCTTCGACCGCCATGGTGTGCGTCATCGCCAGCGCGTTGTGGTGCGCCTCGGGCGTCAGCGAGATCACCAGATCGAAATTGGTGTCCTCCAAATCGGCGAAGGTCTTGGGCCGATGCCTGGAAATATCAAGGCCGTATTCCTGCATTACCTCGACCGCCAGCGGATCGAGCGCTCCGGCGTGCACGCCGCAGGAATCAACGAAGCAGAATTTTCCCCATCGGTCCTTGAACAGCGCCGCGGCAATCGGCGAGCGAATGGCGTTATGGTTGCATGCAAACAGAACCGCCTGCGGGAGCGGCGTCACCAGGTTCGTCATTGCCTTTGGTTCAAGGCGCAAATGAGGGTGAACAAACGCCGCGCGGTGTCGTGATCGATCTCGATTTTGCCTTGCAGGCGTTCGATGAGCAGATCGGCGCCTTCATTATGCAGGCCGCGCCGGCCCATATCGATCGCTTCGATCTGGGTCGGCGTCGCATGACGGATGGCGTTCGCGTAGCTGTCGCAGATCATGAAATAGTCTTTGATCAGCCGACGGAAGGAGGTCAGCGATATCTGATGCGAGCGCTCCGATCCGTCCTTCAGCGAGGTGACGTTGAAGCCAAGGCGCTGCTCCTGAACCTGCAGCTTCAGGCGATACGGCCCCGGGATCGTGTCCACCACGAAGTGGTTTTTTTCCAGAAGGTCGAATTGCGCGATGCGCCGCTCGTCCTCGATATCGGGATTGGCGGACGCGATGGCCGCCTCGTCGATATCGATCTCCGCGATGCGATGCTCAGCGTCGTCCATCATGGCGCCTCACGCTTTATTCGCCTTCAGACGCTCCTCCACCGACATAGCGTGGGCCGGCAGGCCTTCGGCCCGCGCCAGAAGCGCCGCCGCGGGCCCGATCGATTGCAGGCCTTCCGGGCGGATGGATTGGATCGAGGTGCGCTTCAGAAAATCGTACACCGACAGGCCCGACGCGAAGCGCGCCGTACGGCTGGTCGGCAGGACGTGATTGGAGCCGGTAACGTAATCGCCCAGGGCTTCGGGCGCATCACGACCGATAAAGATTGCGCCGGCGTGCTTCATCACGGCCGCGATCTTGTTCGCGAGGTCGGGTTCGCAGGCGATCTCGGCGTGCTCCGGCGCGATCCTGTCGGACAGAGCCGGCGCCTCGGCCAGCAGATCCTTCACCACAATGATCGCGCCGCAATTGACCCAGGAAATGCGCGCCCGCGCGCCGGTCTCCAGTGCATCGAGGCAGCGCTCCATCGCCGCCGCCACGGAATCGGCGAACGCCGCATCATCCGTGATCAGAATGCTCTGCGCCGCTTCGTCGTGTTCAGCCTGAGAAAGCAGATCCCAGGCGATCACCGTGGGGTCGTTGCGCGCATCGGCGATGACCAGGATCTCCGACGGACCGGCCAGGGAATCGATGCCCACCACGCCATAGACCCGGCGCTTGGCCTCCGCGACATAGGCGTTCCCGGGCCCGACGATCTTGTCGACGGGCTGCAGCGGCCCGGCGCCATATGCGAGCGCGGCGATGGCTTGCGCACCGCCGATCCGCCAGACTTCGTCCACGCCCGCGATGGCCGCCGCCGCCAGAACGATCGGGCGGTCCTCGCCGTTCGGCGTCGGCGTGACCAGCGCCAGACGCGAAACGCCCGCGGCGCGCGCTGGAATGGCGTTCATCAAAATGGAGCTCGGGTAAGCGGCCAGCCCGCCCGGCGCATAGAGCCCCGCCGCCTCGACCGGCGACCAGCGCCAGCCAAGCGTCAGCCCCGCCGGATCTTCAAACGTGTGATCCTGCGGCAATTGCCGCTTGTGGTATTCCTCGATGCGCGCGGCGGCCAGACGCAGCGCCGCGATCTGATCCGCAGGGCAAGCCGCCAGCGCCGCCTGAATTTCTTCCTTGGAAACGCGCAAGGCTTCCGCCGTCGCATCCCATTTGTCGAAACGCTGCGTGTAGGCGACCAGCGCCTCCATGCCCTTGTCGCGCACCGCGGCGATGACCGGCGCGACGGCCGCGCCGACATCGGCTTCAGCGCCGCGCGGCGCTTTCACGAACGCATCAAAACGGACGGTGAAATCCGCCGCCGAGGCGTCCAGGCGCAATGGTCCGCCGCCGCTCACGCTTCATCCCTTTCATGATCCGGGCGCGCCACGGCGCGCCAGGGATCGGAAATGTCCGCCAGCAATATATCTAGGCACTCGACGCGCAATCGCATCTTTCCGCCGCCGGCGAATTCCAGGATCAGGTCGCCGCCGGGATCCTCCGGCAGCCCTGAGGTTTCGAACGTGAGGGCGAGCAGCTGGGCGATCGCGTCCTTCGGCGCGCGTTTTACATTCTGCGCCTGCACGCCCAGCACGCCCGCCACCGACAGGCCAGAACGGATGCGCGCACCCGGCGTGGACTTGGCGCGCTTTGGCGCCTCTTCCCAGCGATAGCGATTGAAGACTGCTGTAAACACGCGCGCTTTGGCGTCGTAATGGATGTCCTTCACGCGCACGATCGCGTCCTGCAAAGTCGCGGACACGACCTGCAGATCGTCGGCGTCCTCCGCCTTAAGACTCAATCGACCGCTCATCGCCCTGCTCAGCGCGCTCGCCGGATCTGCGCGCCACAACCCGACAGCTTGGCTTCGAGCTTCTCGAAGCCGCGATCCAGGTGATAGACGCGGTTCACGACAGTTTCCCCCTGCGCCGCGAGTCCGGCGATGACGAGGCTGACGGAGGCGCGCAAATCCGTCGCCATCACCGGCGCGCCGACCAGTTTATCGACGCCGCGCACAATGGCCATCTGCCCTTTCACGGAGATGTCCGCGCCCAGACGCATCAATTCCGGCGCGTGCATGAAGCGGTTCTCGAAAATATTCTCGCGAAACACGGAGACGCCGTCCGCAAGCGTCATCAGGGCCATGAACTGCGCCTGCAGGTCCGTGGGAAATCCGGGAAACGGTTGCGTGTCGACGTCCACGGCGCGCAGACGGTCGCCGTTGCGCACGACGGTCACGCCGTCCGCGTGTTCTTCAATCTCGACGCCCGCCTGCTTCATGAGGAAGGTCAGCGCACCGATATGTTCGGGATCGACGCCGCGCAGCCGCACCTTGCCGCCCGCCATCGCCGCGGCGATGGCGTAGGTGCCGGCCTCAATGCGGTCGCCCAGCACTTGATAATCCGTCGGCTTCGAGAGCGCCTCCACCCCCTGGATATGAATCGTGCGCGTGCCGGCGCCGTCGATCTTCGCGCCCATGGCGATCAGGCAATTGGCGAGATCGATGATTTCGGGCTCGCGCGCGGCGTTTTCCAGCACCGTCTCGCCCTTGGCCAGCACAGCCGCCAGCATTGTGTGTTCGGTCGCGCCAACCGAAACGAATGGAAACGCCACCCGCGCGCCGGTGAGGCCGCGCAGCGCCGCCGCCTTCACGTAACCGGCTTCGATATGGATGTCCGCACCCATGGCCTCGAACGCCTTCAGGTGCAGGTCGACCGGACGCGCCCCGATGGCGCAACCGCCCGGCAGCGACACAGTGGCGTGGCCGACCCGGGCCAGAAGCGGGCCCAGCACATTAAACGTCGCCCGCATCTTCCGGACCAGATCGTAAGGCGCGATGGTGGATTTGATCTCGGCGGCCCGGAACACGGCCCGGTCGGAGCCAGCCGGCCAGTCCACCTCGACGCCCAAGGTCGCCAGCAGATCGGCCATGAACCGGGTGTCGGCCAGGTTCGGCGTCTTGGTCAGCGTTAATTGTTCGGCGGACAGCAGCGCAGCAGCCATCAGCTTCAGCGCGGAGTTCTTGGCCCCCGAAATGGGAATTTCACCGTTTAGGCGTGCGCCGCCCTGAATAATGATGCGATCCATACAGGGGGTCTAACCCGGTTCCGGCGGTCATGGAACGCCCCTTTGCCCCGCCCACCCCATGAAAATTGACGACAACCCCGCCCTTTAACCTCTTAACGCGGCTGGCTTGCTCATTGCACCGCCTCCCGGGCTTAGTCCCGTCCTGGGACGTGTTGAGATTTGAGGCACGCCAATGACTGCGCCGGCGCCGGCAAACGGTCCCGACCAATGGTTCGTCAAGGTGAAGGAGACCGTTTACGGTCCCTACACTTTCTCGATTATGCGCAAATACATCGCGGAAGGCCGCGTCGCGAGCCAGTCCATGGTCTCCGAAGACAAAAGCGGCGCGTTCCGCCCGGCGGGCCAAACCGCGCCGTTCAGCGCCTTGTTCCAAACCGCCCAGGACTGGAAGACGGCCGCCATCGTGACGGAATCGCCGGAAGCCAATCTGATCGTCTGCGCCGACTTCGTGACCGGCGGAATCAACGAGTTCAGTCGCATCCTGCACACGCTGGGACAGTCCGTCCGCATCGGTCAGGCGACCTGGGTTCTGCGTTCCACGCATACAGCGGCAAGCGCGCGCAACGCACTCGCGCGCACTTTGGGCCGTGACGACCGGCTTTTCATCTGCGACGCCACGCGCGAGCGCACGGCCTATATGAACCTGGGCCCCGGCGCCGAAGTCGATCTACGCAACATCTGGCAAGCGCACCGCTAGTGCGCCCGTAAGCCGGGCGCACGATCGAACATTATGCGTCCGTACGCGGATCGAGGGTGAGCTCCGTCACAAAGCGCCGCCAGCGCCGCACGTAATTCTGCGCCATCCACGTGAAACGCTCCACCTGTTCGGGGGAAACCTCACGGACGATCTTGCCCGGCGCGCCCATCACCAGAGAATTGTCCGGAATCACCCTGCCTTCGGGGATCAGCGCCTTCGCGCCGATCAGACAATTCTTCCCGATCTTTGCGCCATTCAGAACGACGGAGCCAATACCGATCAGGGAATTGTCGCCGATCTCGCATCCGTGGAGCATCGCCATATGGCCGATCGTCACGCCCTTGCCGATGATCAGCGGCGAGCCGGGATCAGTGTGCAGCACAGAGTTTTCCTGAATGTTGGAGCCCTCGCCGACAATGATCGGTTCGTTGTCGCCGCGCAGCACGCTGCCATACCAGACGCTCGCATCCTTTTTCAGCGTCACATCGCCCAAAAGAAAGGCGTTCGGCGCCAGCCAATAATTTTTTCCGTTCTCATCATCGGGCGGCAAATTCACGCTCCGATCCGCGATTTTGTATAACGGCATACCTTTTGTCCTCCGCCACGCGCAGGCCGGGCGCAACCGCGTCATCCTAAACGCTGAAAATCGTTCGACAAAATAAATCGCACGAAAAATGCGTATGCACCGCCACGCGCGCGCGCCCATTCTGCGTCATGGAAATTTCATGGGAGGGCGCTGCAGCCGTTAACCTTCCGGCCAGCCTTTTTCCGCTAGCCTTGGATCAACGGGAGATTCGTGGATGAATTTCCCGCTCCGGCTTCCCGCCGGAGGATGGAGGAAAAGCATGGCGGCTCGGCGCGGAAGCGCACACCCACCTGCCTTTGACGGTCCTGGCGGACCGCCTCCTTCGCGACTCTTCGCGAATCGCATTCTGGCCCGTTTGAGCCGCGCGAGCTTTCCGCTCCCGCGGCTTTTTCTTTGCCCGAACGCGCGCCGCGAATTCTTGTCCATACGCATCCAGGAGAAATACGCATGAGCAAACGCTCAGTCCAAAAGCGCGCCCGCACTGCACAACGCGAAGCGGCGGCGAAGACCAGCAATGTACACCCCCTGTTTCCGGGTGAAGGCGAAGGACTGCGCGATCAGAGCTATCTGGCCACGGTAAAACCGCGCACGGCCGGTCAAACGGCGCTCATGAAAGCTATCGAAGAACATTCTCTTGTGCTGGCGGTCGGACCGGCCGGCACCGGCAAGACCTATCTGGCGATCGCCAAAGCGGTTGAGGCCCTTGAGAACGGCACGGTCGGCCGCATCGTTCTGTCGCGTCCTGCGATCGAGGCCGGTGAAAATCTCGGCTTCCTGCCTGGCGGCATCGAAGACAAACTCGCCCCTTTCCTGCGCCCGCTCTACGACGCGCTGTCCGACCGTCTGTCGCCCAAGCGCCTCAAGAGCCTGATGGCGGAAGGCCTGATTGAAATCGCACCCGTCGGTTATATGCGGGGTCGTACTCTGAACAACGCTTTCGTCGTGATCGATGAAGCGCAGAACTGCACCTACACACAGCTTAAAATGCTGCTGACGCGGCTGGGCTGGAACTCGACCATGGTCATCACCGGCGACCCGGCGCAGACGGACCTTCTACCGGAACTGTCGGGCCTGGCGGAAGCCGCGCATAAGCTGGACGGTTTGAACGGTGTGGCCGTCTGCAGGCTGCGCGACAACGACATTGTGCGTCACCCGCTGGTGGCGTCGATGCTCACCGTGCTCTGACCCCGAGGTAAAGCGCCAGGGCCGCCCTCACCCCTCTCCCAACCCTGACGCGAAACCCCGCCGGGCAGTTCTCCCCGGCGGGGTTTTCATTCCGTCAGGCCGGCGGCGTAAAAAATGCCGCAAAAGAAAACGGCCCGCCTTTCAGCGGGCCGTCTCTTCAAAACTTAAAGCTGGAAATCAATTCCAATCGTCGTCGTCGCTATCGTGACGTTTCTTGTCGTCGCGATGCTTGCGCTGCGGACGATCGAAATCAGACGACGGAGCCGGGGGTTCGAAGCGGCCGCCGCCGCCGCCAAAGCCGCCGCCTTCACGACGCGGACCGCGGTCGCCATAACCGCCGCCACCGCCGCCGCCAAAGCCGCCGCCTTCACGACGAGGGCCGCGATCGCCATAACCGCCACCACCGCCGCCGCCAAAGCCGCCTTCACGACGAGGGCCGCGATCACCATAACCGCCGCCGCCGCCGCCAAAGCCGCCTTCACGGCGCGGCGGACGATCGCCAAAGTCACGGCGCGGAGGACGGTCGCCGAAGTCACGGCGAGGCGGACGGTCACCAAAGTCGCGGCGCGGAGGACGCGCTGCGCCTTCGGGCGCTTCACCTGTCACCTTGATGTTTACAGCCTTCGGGCCTTTGCCGCGCGGGTCGGGTTCGGTGTCGAACTCAACCTTTTGCCCGTCCACTAATCCAGAAAGTCCGGACCGCTCCACAGCAGAGATGTGGACGAATACGTCGGTGCCGCCTGAATCAGGCGTAATGAAGCCAAATCCCTTCGCCCCGTTGAAGAATTTGACCGTGCCGGTCTCCGCCATGTGCTCGTAAACCTCGCGCCGTCCTTGCGGCATTCGTGAAACGCTTCAGGACCATCCTGTCGCAACAATATATGGGTGAGTTGATGTTGGGGGAGCCGCCATGTTCAACCAGGGGAAACGATTTCGCCGCGCCCTGGACCAAAACCACTTTCGTGTCCGCCGCGGTCAACTTCTCCCGCGAAGTTGGCACTATGCGCAAAAACCCCGATCTCGGCAAGCGCCGCCAACGCGAAATGAACGAATGGTCCCGCATTTTACGTGGTCGGAACACTTCGCCGCGCCAATAATCGAACTTAAACGGAGCTCAGCCGCCGCGCGAGGCGGGCGCCACAATTTGCTCGCGTGCGCAGGCGCGGCGATCCACGCTGCTGCAAGTGCGAAAATCGAAGGACCTGGTTAAGCATACGCGCACTTCGCGCAGCCGCCGCCCGGAGCAGGTCACCGCCACACCTTCAGGCTTCAATCCGGGGTTCGCGCTGATGAAGGCGCGCTCCACCCATTGGGGATCGGTCACCCGGTCGCGCGCCGGCGCTTCGAACGCCTCCGGGATTTGCACCGCCGCCCGCGCTTCGCGCACGGCGGCGAAATAATCCCTGGCGTTCATGCCCGAGCATTGGCCGTGCGCGCGCCACTCATGGCGGATGAGGCTGGCGCTCGGCATGATTTCAAGCATAGAGCTTACGATATCAGCCTTCAGCGGCGTCGCCCCGGCGCATTCATCGACGCGCCCATGCTCCAGCTGCGGCCATAGGCCATGCACGACGAAATCGTATGGACGCTTGGCGTTGCACTGGCGCGGATCTGCGCGTTCGCCGGCTTCGATGCAATAGCTCGGCGACCATGAGAGGCTGAGCACATAATAATCAAAATCACCCTGCCTCTCATCGGCTTGATCGGCGTTCCTGCCGGATGAGGATGCCTCCGCGCGCGGAGGTTGAACAAGCTGCGTCGCTGAAGCCGTGGCGGGTTCACTGCTTTGCGCCGGCCCGGCTGGCGCCGAGCAGTTCGCACACAAGAGCGCCGCCAAACCGACCCAGAATGCGTTGCGCATGGCGTTCCCCTCCGCTTGCCGCAAGACAATGCAGCCGCCAAGTAGCGCAGGCCGTGCGACGCCGCTAGGATCGCTGCGATGCGGGAGAAAAAGTTTGCGGCGTCCGCCGCACGTATACTTATTTGCGCCGTGGGGGCGGCAGTGCTCGTGCTTTCCGCGTGCGGCAAAAAAACCGACGCGCGCCCCGCGCCGGCGCCCGCCGCAACGGTCGAAGACCCCAAGGTGGAGGCGCCCGCTTCGCCGGACAACGGGAATGCGGCGTCGGTTCCCGGTGGCCGCGATCCGATCGCCGCGCTCCCCACCTGCTCCCCCGCCAGCGGCAATTGCGTTCTGATCCGGCCCGATTGCCCGAGCGACGCGCCGGGATGCATCACCGCACAGATAGAATTCGAATTCCCTCGGAGCTTTTTCTACCGCACGCAGGTGCAGGACGGCCTGGCGCTGGCTGAACGCCATCCAAGATGGCTCGGCCTGAAGGAAGACACGCAAGGCGCGGAAACCGTCTGGCGAGATTGGGCATCCAAAGGCGCCCGCGGCGGGCATTACTGGATCAGCGTAACCGCAAAGATGGATTTGCGTCCCGTCGGCGAAACGGCCGGCACGTATCCGGCCACTTTTCTCACCGACGTGGCGTTTCATCCGCTGGCGCCGACCTTCGGCTGGAGCCGCGCGGCGATCGCCGGTTGGACGAAAGCCAAACAGCCGATCCTGCTCACGCAGAAGGGGCCGATGGTGCTGATGTCGAAAGACATCCATGTCGCGGCGCCCAACGCCTATCTGGTGATCGACAAAGCCAAAGCCAAAGTGATCGCGCGCCTCGCCGCGCCGCGCGCGCTGCGTGACGGCCGCTTTGCCCTCATCACGAAATCGAAAATGTACTACTGGTCGCGCGAAGGCTCGACGCCGCGCTGCGTGAAGGCGTTCGGCCCTGCGATGGGAACGATCGAGCCGGGCCCAGCCGATTGCGGCGGCGTCGCGGCCACGGCGGACGACGGCGATTACGGTCTGGCGCAGGCCGACGCCAAAGATGTGGCGATCGTGAAAAAAGCAGCGCCGCAGGAAACCGCGCAGGCGGACGCGCTGGGCTGCGGCTCGGACGCGGCGGGCCGCGTCTATCGCCTGGCGGAAGATCCCAGCGTTTTGATCTACGCCGCGCAGATTATCTGCGATTAAAAAGCTAGGCCCTGGGCAAAGCGGGCAGCGGGTCCACCGGCCGCGGCCCCTTGCGCAGTTCGAAATGCAGGCCGGCCTGCTTCGTGCGGCCTGTCGCGCCGACCTCGGCGATGACGTCGCCCTTTGAGACTTTCGCGCCTTCTTTCACCAGAATGCGGCGCGCATTGGCGTAAGCGGTGATCCAGCCGCCGTCATGCTTCACCAGAACCAGATTGCCGTAGCCCGGCAGATCGTCGCCCGCATAAACCACGGAGCCCGCATCGGCGGCGCGGATCGGCGTGCCTTCGGCGGCTGCGATCTGCAGCCCATCGCTGCGCTGTCCGTTCGACATCGGTCCGAAGCCCTGCAGCATCTTGCCCGACACCGGCCAGATAAAACGGCCCGATGGCGTATCGATGGGCGCCTGAGAGATCGGCGGCGGCGCGCTGGCGACCTTTACACCCGGCTTCGCCTTCGTTGCCGGCGGCGCGTAGTCGTTCTTCGCCGTGGCGCCGGCGGGCAGGACGACCTCCTGCCCCTCGATCAGCGCATAGGGTTTGCTCAGGCGGTTCAACGTCGCGAAGGAATGCGGATCGATGGAGAATTTTTCGGCGACGCTCCAGAAGGTCTCGCCGCGCCGGACCGTGTACACATTGGCGTCCGGCAGGCGCAGAAGCTGCCCCTTCTCCAGCGCATAAGGCGGCCGCAAGCGGTTTTCAGCAATGATGGCGTCGAGCGGCGTCTGATAGCGGCGGGAAATGTCGAACAGCGTCTGACCGGGTTCAACGATCACCGTGTCCGGCAATGAGCGCGGGTCCATCGGTCCGTTCAGTTCGGACGGCGTGAGCACGCCCATATCGCCATAAGTGGTTTCGCCGCCCAGGCCGTTGCGGAATTCGACGGGCGCAGGCGCGCCGGAGCCGGTGGCGCAGGCCGACAGACTTCCTGCCGCAAGTGCCGCGGCGCCGATCTTGAGGGCCGACGAGCGAGAAACCAAGGCGCAATCCTCTCACTCGATGTTTTTCCGCCTCAACATAAAGAAACCATTAATCAGCACGGCGGCGGCCCAACGCGCGCAATCAGAGACGCTGCGCGGCGCCGGGCTCCAAAGGCGGAACGTCCACCGGAAACAAATCCGCCTGCGCCGCAGCGCCTTGTTCATCCTGACGAACGGCGGCGACGCGTGGGCCAGATGCGCCGATGATGGGGGCCACCAGAACGCCCCCGGGCGCCAGCGCCTCCAGCAGACCCGGCGGCGGCACGGAGACCGCGCCGGCGATCAGGATGCGATCGAATGGCTGCTCAGACCTGTAAGCGAGCCCGTCAGCCAGTTCGACGACCGCGTTCGTCAGCCCGGCGCGCTCCAGATTGGCCGCCGCCGCGTCGCGCAAAGTGCGAAAACGCTCAAGCCCCACCACCTCCGCCGCCAGCCGCGACAGGATCGCCGCCGAATAGCCCGCGCCGGCGCCGACCAGCAGCACCCGATGCCGCGGCGCGATCTGCAGCGCCTCCAGCATCAGCGCCAGGACGCTGGGCTTCAGAGATATCTGGCCGCAAGGCAGGGGAATGGCGACGTCTTCCGGCGCCAGCGCAGCATGAGCGGAATCGAGAAAATCGGCGCGCGCGCACTGATCGAACGCCGCCAAAATGCGCGCGTCGCTCACCCCCACGCGCCGCAGGGTCAACATCAAACGAAAGGCGGGCGGCGCATCGTCCCGGATGGCGGTCGCTCCTCACGCGCCGGCGGCGAAGCGCCAGCCACATTTATCTTCAGGCGCCGCGATCAAGCGGCAAATCAACCAGTGCATTCTCCAGATTGGCGCGCTCGGACTCGTGAGTCATCTCCAAATGCAGCGGCGTTACGGAGATGCGGCCTTCATAGATCGCGCGCAGGTCAGTGCCCTCCGGCGGATTGGAGCGCGCGCCGTGATAACCGACCCAGTAATACACGTAACCACGCAGATCCGTGCGCTTTTCAACGTGCGCCATACGTTCGTCGCGGCGGCCCAGACGCGTCGCTTCGACCTTCGTCACCTCTTCCGGCGGCACGTCGGGGAAATTGATGTTGATGATCACATCCGACGGCCAGCCTTGCGCAAACAGCGCTTTGACGATGCCGGGCGCGAACGCCTCCGCCGTTTCCCACGGCACGGATTCGTGGCCGCGCAAACCGCGGGATTGCGACAAAGCGATGGAGGGAATGCCAAGCTGCATGCCCTGCATCGCGCCCGCCACCGTACCCGACAGGCTGACGTCCTCGGAAATGTTCTGACCGTTATTGACGCCGGACAAAACCAGATCGGGCTTATGATCCTTCATCAATTCCAACACGCCCAGCAGCACTGCATCGGTCGGCGTACCGGAAACCGCGAAGCGCTTCGGCCCGTCCTGGCGCACGCGGATCGGGTGCGACAAGGTCAGTGCGCGTGAGGCGCCAGACTGTTCGCGATCCGGCGCCACGATCCAGACGTCATCCGACAAGGTCAGTGCGATCCGCTCCAAAACGGCGATGCCCTCGGCATGAACGCCATCGTCATTGGTGCAGAGGATGCGCATCTTATGCTCCGATGACTTCGACGCCGCCCATATAAGGCCGCAGCGCATCCGGCACCCGGATGGTTCCTTCCGCCGTCTGATAGTTCTCCAGGATCGCCACCATGGTGCGCCCCACCGCCAGACCGGAGCCGTTCAGCGTGTGCACGAAACGCGTCTGCTTTTCGCCCGCCGCTCGGAAGCGTGCGTTCATGCGCCGGGCCTGAAAGTCCCCGCAATTCGAACAGGAGGAAATCTCGCGATATTTGTCCTGGCTCGGCAGCCAGACTTCGATGTCGTAGGTCTTCTTCGCGCTGAAGCCCATGTCGCCGGTGCACAGCGCCACCACCCGATACGCGAGGCCCAGACGCTTCAGCACTTCTTCAGCGCAGGAGGTCATGCGTTCATGCTCGGCGGCGGATTGTTCCGGCGTCGCGATGGAGACCAGCTCCACCTTGCGGAACTGGTGCAGCCGGATCATGCCGCGCGTATCGCGCCCCGCCGCCCCCGCTTCGGCGCGGAAGCACGGCGTGTCCGCCGTCATGCGCAGCGGCAACCCGGACTCTTCCAGAATCTGCTCGCGCACCAGATTGGTCATCGGCACTTCGGAGGTCGGGATCAGCCAGAAATCCTCGCGCGTCGGCGCGGTTTCCAGCAAGTCGGACATCACCTGACTCGGCTTCACGGGCCCGGCGGCGGCGCGCGCCGCGCCGCCATAGGCGAATCGATCGAGCGGCTGCAGCAACAAATCACGACGGCTCACCGTGCGCGCAGCGGTGAACTGATCGTCCACGAATTTCGGCAACTGACCCGTGCCGAACATCACATGGTCCTTCACCAACAAAGGCGGCGCGATTTCGGTGTAGCCAAATTCGGTTGTGTGCAGATCGAGCATGAACGCCGCGATGGCGCGTTCCAGGCGCGCCATCTGGCCCTTCAGCGCAACGAAGCGCGCGCCGGAAAGCTTCGCAGCGTTTTCGAAATCCATGAGGCCCAGCGCTTCGCCCAGATCGACGTGGGATTTCGGCGCGAAATTGAAACGCGGCGGCTCGCCCACCTTGCGCAATTCGACATTGGCGTTTTCGTCCGGTCCGTCGGGCGTGTCCTCGGCCGGGATGTTTGGAATCTGCGCCAGCAACGTCTCCAGCGCCGCTTGCGCTTCGGCTTCGCGCCTGCCTTCCGCCTCGATGGTTTTCTTCGCGACCTCGACCTCGCCCATCAGACGCTGCGCTTCAGCTTCGTCCTTCTTGGCCTTGGCCGCGCCGATCGCTTTGGAGGCGGAATTACGCAGCGTCTCGCCTTCCTGTTTGGCGGTCGTGGCCGCGCGCAATTGCGCGTCCAGCTCCAAAATCTGGCCGGACATCGGCGACAGCCCGCGGCGCGCTAGTCCGGCGTCGAAAGCGGCGGGGTTTTCGCGAATGAATCTGATGTCGTGCATGAAAAGGTCCGTCGGATCGTCAGAGACGGTCTAAAACATTTTTCCCGGGAATCGAGCGCCTTTTGCGCCCGGCGGACGCGAAAAGCGCTGGATTTTCACGAAATTCGCTTTCTGGAGACGATTTCAGGGCGCGGGCGACGCGCCGGGATCGATGGCGTTCTTCTCTTCCTCCGCAGCGCGTTTCGCGGCGGAGCGCTCCGAGAGTAAAACGGCGAAGATCGAACCTTCATAGAGAAGGCACATCGGCACGGCGAGCGACAATTGGCTGATCACGTCCGGCGGCGTGATGACCGCCGCGAAAATGACGATGAGCAGGATCGCGAAGCGCCGCCCTTCCCGCAATTGCTTGGCGGTGATGAACCCGGCCTTGCCCAGAAGCACCAGAACCAGCGGCAATTGAAAGGCGACGCCGAACGCCAGGATCAGCGCCGTGGTCAGCGACAAATAGTCCGAGACCTTAGGCAGCAACTCGACGTGCACGCCATTGGCCATGGTTTCCTGCGACAACGCGAACCGCATGACCATTTTCAAAACGAGAAAATAAACAAGCGACGCGCCGGCGGCGAAAAGCAGCGGCGAGGCGATCAAAAACGGCGCCACGGCGCCGCGCTCATGCTTGTAAAGGCCCGGCGCCACAAACGCGTAAATCTGATAGGCGATCACCGGAAACGCCAGAACCAGACCGCCGAAGATCGCGATCTTGATCTTCGCGAGGAAGAATTCCAGCGGCCCGTTGAAGATGAAATTGATGCTCTCCGCCGCCTTCGCGCCGTGCGCTTCGGACACAGCCCATTTGAAAGGCTGCACCAGGTGGCCGAAAATCGGATCGGCGAAGGCGTTGCAAATCCCAACGCCGATCGCGATCGCGATGACGCTGCGGATCAGGCGGTCGCGCAATTCATTGAGATGGTCGAGCAGAGGCGCACGGCTGGCCTCCAGAGCGGCCTCTTCCTCTTCGCGAGTCAAGCGGGCCATCAGCGCGGCTCCGCCGCATTTTGCGCCACGGGTTCAGGCATGGCGTCGTTGGCGGGCGCAGGCTCCGAACCCGGCGCGTCGAGCGGCAATTCCGTTTGCGCGCTCGCCTCGTCGATCGTCTGGGGCTCAAGGCCCGACGCGACGTAATCGGGCAAGGCCTCGTCGATATGCGCCGCGCTCTTGATCGAATTCAGATCGCGGGCGGTGTCGCGGCGCAGCGCTTCGACTTCCTTGCGCAATTCGTCAAGTTCAGCCTGCCGCGCCAGATCTTCAAAACTGGTCTGGAATTCGTGCGCCATGGCGCGCATGCGGGCGACCCAGCGCCCGAACTTGCGCATCATCAGCGGCAGGTCTTTCGGACCAACCACGGTGATCGCCACAATGGCGATCAATAGCATTTCCTGAAGACCGATCCCGGGGAGCATGCGCGTTCATTCACTCATTCGAGCGGCGTTAAAAGCCGCACCGCGGCGCAGGACGCGCTACCCACGATTCCCGCACCGTCCGGTCTAGACGTTGGTCTTATCCCGTTCTTTCACGGAATGATCTTCGAGGGCGCGCGGCTTTTCAGGCGCGGGCTTTTCCGCCTCCGGCTTATCCTCGTCGGCCAGCCCCTTGCGGAAGCTTTTGATGCCCGAAGCCAAATCGCCCATCACATTGGTCAACCGGCCCTTGCCGCCGAACAGCAACAGGGCGATCACGATCACCACCAGCCAATGCATAAGGCTGAAACTGCCCATAATTCATCTCCTGAAGGCGGCGTTCGGACACACCGGCGCGGCCCATCCTGGCTCATATAGCGCGGGGCGAACGCAGATGCGAGCCGTCAAGCGCTGTTCCTTTACAAAACAACGCACAGCCTGTCTTGGCGGCAATCTGAACAATGCCTTTAGCGGGCTTGCGCCCAAGGCTTGCAACTCGGCCTGAAGCTAGGCTTAGGCCTCGGGCTCGGCGGGCTTGTCGCCCGGAAGGGGCGCGCCATCCTCGGCGGCGTCCATAAAATCCGTATGGAACAGCGCCTCGGCCTGGGCCGCGTCCAGCGGCTCCTCGTCGTCGATGCCGGAGCCCGGCGTCGGGATGTCGATAATGTCGATGACCCGGGAATCCAGAAGTCCCTGCGCCGCGAGGTCCGACTTGCCCGGCAGATCGTCCACGCTGGACAAGCCGAAATGCAGCAGAAAGTCCTCGGTCGTGCCATAGGTCAGGGGCTTGCCGGGCGCCCGGCGGCGGGGGGCCGGGCGCCCCCCCCCCCC
>CAYNCS010000064.1:0-17612 GCA_964395875.1 uncultured Caulobacteraceae bacterium
CAGTCCCACGGTCTGATAGCTCACCATGTGAAACACCGTGGAGAAGCCCTCGATTTCCTTGTCGAACAGTGGGCGCATCGCTTCGGGCGTGATGTCGCGGCCGGTGAGGCCCGTGCCGCCGGTCGATACGATGGCGTGCACGTTCGGATCGTTGATCCAGGCGCGCACCTGCGCCTGAATGGCGGAAACATCATCCCGCACGATGGCGCGCGCGGCGAGCGTGTGACCGTCGCGTTCCACGCGCCCCGCCAGCAGATCCCCCGACGTGTCGTTGCTGGAATCCCGCGAGTCTGACACCGTAAGGATGGCGATCCCGAGCGGCTTGAACGCGCGCTCCAGATCGATGCGGCCGCCGCCCGGCACGTCTTTCGGATCAAAGTTCATTCACTGTTTTCCTATTCGTCCACCCGGCGCGCGCCGCGCGATCGTCCGCACGCGGCTCGATCCAGCGTTCGCCGTCCGGACCGATTTCCTTTTTCCAGAATGGCGCGTCGGTTTTCAGATAATCCATGATGAAACGCGCCGCATCGAAAGCGGCGTCGCGATGGGCGGCGATCACCGAGACCAGCACGATGGGATCGCCGGGAACCAGACGCCCATGGCGATGAATAACGAGGCAATCGAGGATGTGAAACCGGCTTTGCGCCTGCGCGACGATCTTCGCGATTTCGGCTTCGGTAAAGCCTGGATAATGCTGCAGCTCCAGCGCGGTCACGTTGGCGCTCTGGGTGAAATCGCGCACATAGCCGATGAAGCACGCCAGTCCGCCCACATCAGTGCGGCCGCGCCGCAAAGCGAAGCCTTCAGATTCGTCGAATGGCTCAGACTGAACGCGGATCATCCTAGCCTCCGCTCATCGGCGGCATGAACGCGATCTCGTCGCGATCGAATATCTCCGGGTCGCTTTTCGCCGGTGCGACACGTTGATTGATCGCCACGCGCACGCTCGGGTCCTCCAGCAACGCGCCGAGTTCAGGGTGCAGCCGCGTCAGAACGAGCTTCAGATCTGATATCCGGCGGGCATGAGCCGGCAGAGGCGTCAACAACTCCTCCGTGCCGGCCGCGTCCGATAGGCGCCCGAAGAACAGCACCCGCGCCATTATCCGCCCGTCAGCGACATATGCCGCGCCAGAGCAGGGGCGCTCAGGCGCTCGGCGGCGAAATCGTGGCCCCGGGGTTTACGCAGAAGCGCTTCGTCGATGGCGGCGTCCAGCGCGTCGTCGCCGGCGCCCGCGCGCAGCGGGCCCCGCAGGTCGGCGGAATCTTCCTGCCCCAGACACATGTAGAGCATGCCGGTGCAGGTCAGGCGCACGCGATTGCAGGCCTCGCAGAAATTGTGAGTCAGGGGCGTGATGAAACCCAAACGCCCGCCAGTCTCCTTCACGCGGACATACCGCGCGGGGCCGCCGGTGCGGTCGGGCAAATCGTGCAGGGTCCAGAAGCCTTCAAGGTCGCGCCGTACTTTGGCGAGCGACAGAAACTGATGCGTCCGATCTTCGCCGGTTTCGCCCAGCGGCATGGTCTCGATCAGCGTGACGTCGTGGCCTTCTTCATGCGCCCAGGCGATGATGTCGGGCAATTCCGTCGCGTTGTCGGCGGCGAGGGCCACAGTGTTGATCTTGACTTTGATGCCCGCTGCCCGCGCCGCCGCGATCCCGGCCATCACTTGCGCATGCACATCCCGGCGCGCGATGCGCGCGAACACATCCGGCTTCAGGGTATCGAGCGAAACGTTAATTCGCCGCACGCCGGCGGCGGCCAGCCGATCAGCGAATTCCGTCAGGCGTCCGCCATTGGTGGTGAGAGTCAGTTCCTCCAAGGCGCCGCTGTCGAGATGCCGGGAGAGACTTTCAACGAGTCCGATAAATCCTCTTCGCGCCAGCGGCTCGCCGCCGGTGAGGCGCAACTTCGTCACGCCGCGGCGAATGAAGGCGCTGCAAAGACGGTCCAGTTCCTCAAGCGTCAGAACCTCAGCTTTCGGCAGGAACTCCATGCGTTCGGACATGCAATAGGTGCAGCGCAAATCGCAACGATCGGTCACCGACACGCGCAAATAGGTGACGGTCCGGCCGAAGGGGTCGATCAGGTCGCCGCGCGCGGGCGTTATGGCCAGGGAGGCTTTGTCCATCAGCGGATTATATGGGGCGCGCCGAGCATATGCGCACTTTAAGTCTGGCGCGGGCCGGAGGCCAGATCAAAGGCTGCTTGCGCCGCGGCCAGATCGTCCTGTGTGTTGACGTTCAGGAATTGGGCGTCGTCTTCAAACAGCGCGTTTACCGTCGTCACCGTGTCCAGAAAGGCGCGGACGGCGAGTTTGGCGTTGGGGGCGCTCAGATAGGCCCTAAGCGGACCGGCCAAAGAAGGGCGCAAGGCCGCGCAAAGCGGGTGAGTTTCGCTCGGAGACGCCGCGATGGCCGCGTCAGCTCCAGGTTCCAAAGCCGCCAGGAGGCGGGGCCAGACGTCCGGGCGCAGAAGCGGCGCATCGCATGGCGCCGTCAGCAGGATTTGGGCCTGCTCCTGCGCCGCCCAGTCCAATCCGGCAAGAAGCCCGGCGAGGGGCCCCCGTCCAGCAATTTCAGGCGGATCTACCAGCATCGGATAGCCTAAATCCGCATAAGCGTGCGCATTTTGAGCCGATGCGTTGACGGCGATCGCTGTGGCACTTTCCTGCAATGAATCAGCGACATGGGCGATAAGGGACTTGCCGGCCAGGCGCGCCATGCCTTTCGGCGCGCCGTTGAAGCGTTCCGCCCGGCCGCCGGCGAGGATCAAACCGAGAATTTTTTCCTCAGGATGCATTTCATCCGGTTAGCCGCTTCTTGCGCATAATCCAATGCGGGTTGCTTTTCGCTGATTGGTCGCTATGTCCCGCATGCTGCATCCGCTAAGGGCGGGCGAGGAGACGAGAATGGACCGGTTCCAGGAAGGCTATCGGCGGTTCCGGAAGGGGCAATGGCGCCAACAGCGCGAATTGTTCGAGCAATTGGCTGAACAGGGCCAAAGCCCGAAAACCATGGTGCTCGGCTGCTGCGACAGCCGCGTCGATCCGCAGCGCATATTCGACGTCGGCCCCGGCGAGTTGTTCGTCGCGCGGAACGTGGCCAATCTTGCGCCGCCTTACGGTCCGGACAGCCAGTATCACGGCACCAGCGCCGCGCTCGAATTCGCGGTGAAGGGGCTGAAGGTCCAGGACATCGTCGTGATGGGCCATGGCCGTTGCGGCGGCGCCGCGGCCCTGCTGCACGGCGCGCCGGAAGGCCTTGAAGACTTTTTGTCGAACTGGGTGAACATCGCGCAGGAAGCCCGTGAACGGGTTCTGGCGATGAACCTTCCCGAGGACCAGCGTCAGACCAAGATCGAGCACGAGATCGTCAAAATCTCTGTTGCGAACCTGATGACGTTTCCATGGGTGCGTGCGCGCGTCGATGCAGGCGAGTTGAAGCTGCACGGCTTCTGGTTCGACATCTGGTCCGGCGAGCTTTGGCGTTTGGGCGACGACGGCGAATTCACGCCGGAAGCGATCGACGCCTAAAGGTAGCGATAGCGCTTTCGCGCCAGCGCGATCTGCGCCGCGCGCTCGGCCGGCGTCCAATCCAGTTCCTGCGCCATGAGGTCGGCTGTGGCTTCCGTCGCTTCCACGGACGGTTCGCCCGTTTGTCCGGCGCCCAGGCGGCGATAGAGCACATCGTCCAGCGTCCGCGCCCATTCGCGCCGGACGGCGTAGATCACTTGCGCGGCGATCTCCGGGCGCCGTGGATCGAGCCGCGCCCAGAAGCGGTCGTCGGCTGTGGCCAGCGCCAGCACTTCGCGGTAGCGCGAACCATAGGCGTTCACGAGATTGCGGAGAGTGCCCGGCGCGATGTCCGGATGCCGCAACGTCGCGGCCTTCCGGAACAGGCGCATGCGCCAGACCTCGCCGCCCCACAAAGCCGTCATGCGTGTGCGGCAGCGACCGATGTTTGACCGGCCGCCAGCCTCAAGGCGCTTCGCCACGATGCCCACCGCGCGCTCGGCTATGGAGCGAGCGCGAGTCCAGTTGCCGCTCACGACCGACAGCAGGCCGTCGATCTTCGCGCCAGAATCCGGAGCGCCGTGATCGGTGATTTCCCAGTCCTGACTGGAGACACGCCGTTTCCCCTTGGGCACAGGGCGCACCGCCGAAAATGCGTGCCGCACATCCGAAAGGCTGAGCGTTTCGGCCTTCAGAGCCCGGTTTGCTTTCGCAATCAGCGCTTCCACTTCCTTCAGCGTTACGGAGCCATCGTCGGCGTGCGGGTCGAGGACTTCCACATTTTCATTCAGCGTGCCGATCAGCGTCATGCCGCGCCACCTTGAAAACACAAGATTGGCGCCGTCGACGGGCAGGCGCACGGCGCAATCGCATTTGATGGCGTCGGTGAGTATGTGCACGCCGCGGACCCAGCCCATTTCGCGTCCATCGTGGCACTGGGCATGCGCCAGCACCGTCCGCGTCCACGGCCCGGCGGCGCTGATAACGGCCGCCGCGTTGACCGCGCCGCGCCACCCGGTCAGCCGGTCGGTGATCTGCACGCCGACCGCGGCGCCGTCGCGAACGATCAAGTCTCCCGCTTCAGCATAATTGGCGACGCGCGCGCCGTGTCCGACCGCGCCACGCAGAAGCTCGATCACCAGACGTTCCGGAAAACGCATCTGGCATTCGTAATAGAGGTATGCGCCTGACAGATGGGCCGTGGGCATGAATGGCGCGCGACGCAAAGCGGTTTTGGCGCTGACGCGGTGCGGGCCGGGCAATTGCAGGTCCGGATCCAGAACGAGATCGCGGTCGAAAGCGAGGAGGTTGTGCAGGTGCAGGCCGAATGCCGTGCGCGCCATAGCCATCGGATTGTAGGATGGGATCAGAAACGGCATCGGCCGCGTCAGATGCGGCGCAATCAGCGACCAGATGCGCCGCTCGGTGATGAATTCGCGCACCAGGCCGAGATGACCCGCCTCGAGATGATTCAGGCCGCCATGGATCAGCTTGCTGTTATGGGAACTCGCGCCCGCCGCGAAGTCGTCCTTTTCGACCAGGGCGACCTTCAGTCCGCGCAGGGAAGCGTCCCATGCGATCATCGCGCCGAGCACGCCGCCCCCGATCACAACCAGATCGTGCGGTTCGCTGCACATGCGCCGTAATTCGCGATCCATGCGGCGACCAATCGTCCTTGAGGCGCATCTGCGTCAAGGCCGCAAGATGAGGCGGATCGCGATTCGCCGAAAGCCCGACCTTAAAATTTCACGGGTCATCCTATGGGCGCCCCGCGCGACCGTTGATCCGAAACCGCTGCTTCGATGGAGATATCCGCTCCAAAAATGTGCGCCAAGATGAAAAACCCGCTCGATTTCTTCGCGGCTTGCGGCTATCTGCGACAAAAATCGGCAGGGGGCTTTGTCGTCGCCTCTGCCGGGCAGTCCGCGCACAAAAAACGGGCTGCGGGGCTAGGGGGATATCATGCCATCTGCAATTAACGCCGCGGACACGGCGTGGATCATCGTCGCCACGGCGCTGGTGCTGATGATGACGCTGCCCGGTCTGGCGCTGTTTTACGCTGGCATGGTGCGGCGCAAGAACGTTTTGGCGACCATGGCGCAGTCGGTTGGCGCGCTGGCGCTCGTCTCGCTGCTGTGGATGGCGGTCGGCTACTCGCTCGTCTTCACGGGAAAAGGGGACTTTATCGGCGGGTTTGATCGCGTCTTTCTGGCGGGGATGGAGGTCAACGGCGTTCACCCGGCCGCGCCAACGATCCCCGAAGCGCTGTTCATGCTCTATCAGATGACGTTTGCTGTAATCACCTGCGCGCTGATCGGCGGTGCAGTCGCGGACCGCATGAAGTTTTCGGCCTTCTTGCTGTTTTCGACGATTTGGCTTCTGGGCGTGTATGCGCCGATCGCGCACTGGGTCTGGGGCGGCGGATTTCTCGCCAAGATGGGCGCGCTGGATTTCGCGGGCGGCGTCGTGGTTCACATTACGGCTGGCGTCGCCGGTCTGGTCGCCGCCAAGGTCCTGGGCCCACGCACGGGCTTCGGAAAAGAAAACCTGGCGCCGTTCGATCTTTCCCTGGCGGTGGTGGGGACGGGCCTCCTGTGGGTGGGCTGGTTCGGGTTCAATGGCGGCTCCGCGCTCGCGTCTGGTCCGCGCGCCGTCTACGCGATCGCCGCAACGCATTTCGCGGCGTGCGCCGGCGCGGTTTCGTGGACGGCGCTGGAATGGTGGGAGCGTAAAAAGCCGTCCGTGCTGGGTATGATTTCCGGCGCCGTGGCGGGGCTAGGCGCCATCACCGGCGCATCGGGATACGTCTTGCCGCAGCAGGGCGCGTTGATCGGGCTGATCGCCGGCGCTTTGTGCTACTGGGCCTGCATCCGCTTGAAGGTGAAGCTCAAATACGACGACTCGCTTGACGTGTTCGGCGTGCACGGCATGGGCGGCATACTCGGCACGTTCATGGCGGGCGTATTGGCGACGGGGGCTGTATCGGCCACGGCGTCAAGTCCGGAAGGGTTGCGCGGCTGGATTGACGGCAATCCGGGACAAGTGGGCGTGCAGATCGCCGCCATCGCGGCCAGCATCGCCTGGACGGTGGTCGGAACTTGGGTTGCGCTGAAACTTGTGAAGGCGGTCACCGGGGTGCGCGTGAGCTCCGATCAGGAACGCGAAGGCCTGGACCTGACTCTGCACGGCGAGACCATTCACCAATAGGGCGCTCAGCGCGGGCGGCGTCCGCCCCGCTCGCCTGGGGGCGCGCCGCCGCCGTCCGGCGGTCCCGTGCCCGGGCCTTCGCCGTCTGGGGCGCGTTTGCGGACTTCCGCTTCGGAGGCCTTCAAAAGTTCCGCGTGGCTCAATACGCCGTTCTTGTCCGCGTCGAGACTGTCGAAGATCGCAATCAGTTCGGCGCGAAATTCCTTCGCCGTGATCCGGCCGTCGACGTCGCGGTCGAAATCAAGCCGGAAGGGCGGGGATTTTCCTGCGTCCAGCGCGGCCTTTGCGAACGCCTCAAACTCCAGCGGAGACAGATCCTGATCGCCGTTCAGGTCATAGCGGCCGAAGGTGCGGTCAGCTCCGGCGCTTAATTCATCGCGCGTGACCTGAAGGTCATGATCGGAATCGAAGCTCGCAAGCAGAAGACCTGCGGACGTCTTCAAGGCGCGGGGTTCTCCTGCCGCCTCCATTCCGCCGCCGGGGCCACGTCCGCCCGGGCCGCGCGGACCGCCGTGTCCGGGGCCGCCGGCGCACGCCGCCAAGGCGCCCGCCAACAGCACGCAACTGACAATTTTTACGTTCGAACCCCGCATGGACGCCCCATCGCTCGCACAACTTCAGGAACAACGCGCGGGGGCGGCGGATTCCGTCGCCAGATCGGATTTAGAGTCCAGCTTGGGGCAGCATCGCGCTTCCGCCGCTTTCGGCGTCATCGGAGAAAGCGCGAAAAAGGCCGAAAAGCTCCCGGCCCATGCCCGGGCCCTCCGCGTGGGGCGGCGCAGCCGCTTCCGGCCGCTGCGCGAATTCACCGGCGTCCATCAGGACGTTGAGCGTCCCGGCCTGGGCGTCGACCTCGATGAGGTCGCCGTCCTTCACGCGCGCCAGCGGACCGCCGGAAAAGGCCTCCGGGTGAACGTGGATCGCGGAGGGCACCTTGCCTGACGCGCCCGACATCCGCCCGTCGGTGACCAGCGCCACCTTAAAGCCCCGGCTGAGCAGCACGCCCAGCGGGGGCGTCAGCTTATGCAATTCCGGCATTCCGTTGGCGCGCGGTCCCTGGAATCGGACCACCACTACACAATCCTGATTGAGATCGCCTTTGGCGAACGCGGCCAGCGCCTCTTCCTGGCTTGCGAAGACGCGTGCTGGCGCGGTGACTTTCCATAGGTCTGGCGTGACCGCGGAGGTCTTGAACACGCCCCGCCCAAGATTGCCTTCAACGACCCGCATGCCGCCTTCACTGAGGAATGGCGCCGAAACGGAACGCAGCACCGTGTCGTCGCCGGACCGCGCCGGCGCGGGCTTCCAATCGAGCAATCCATCATGCAGCGCCGGAATTTGCGTATAGGCGCCCAGATCCGTTCCGTTCACGGTTTCGACGTCCGCATGCAGCAATCCCGCGCCGATCAGTTCACGGATGAGAAAACCGGGGCCGCCCGCATCCTGGAAATTGTTTACGTCGGCGGTGCCATTGGGATAAACGCGGGCCAGAAGCGGCGTCGCCTCGGAGAGGTCGGCGAAATCGGTCCAACCCACCTTCAGGCCGGCGGCGCGCGCGATGGCGGGAATGTGGATCGCATGATTGGTCGAGCCGCCGCTCGCCAGCAGCGCCACGATCGCATTGACGATCGTCTTCTCGTTCACCAGCCGCCCGAGGGGGCGATAGTGATCGCCCAAAGATGTGGCGCCTGCGGCCATATGCACGGCTGCGCGCGTCAGAGCCTGGCGCAGAGGCGTATTGGGCTGAATGAAGGCCGCTCCGGGCACGTGCAGGCCCATCGCTTCCATCATCATCTGGTTGGAATTGGCCGTGCCGTAAAACGTGCAGGTGCCGGGCGCGTGGAAGGAGCGGCTCTCCGCTTCCAGCAATTCGGCTTCGCTGGCGGCGCCCGCCGCGTACCGCTCGCGGATCGCGGATTTTTCCTTGTTGGGGATGCCCGACGGCATCGGCCCGCCGGGCACAAGCACGCACGGCAGATGACCGAAGCGCAGCGCGCCGATCAAAAGGCCCGGCACGATCTTGTCGCAAATGCCCAGCAGCAGCGCGGCGTCGAACATGTCGTGACTCAGCGCCACTGCGGTGGAAAGCGCGATGACGTCGCGGCTGAACAGCGAAAGCTGCATGCCGGCCTGACCCTGCGTGACGCCGTCGCACATCGCCGGCACGCCGCCCGCCACCTGAGCGGTAGCGCCGATTTCGCGCGCCGCGATCTTGATCAGCGGCGGATAGGCGCCAAACGGCTGATGCGCCGACAGCATGTCATTATAAGAGGTGACGATGCCTATATTGGGCCCCGGCTCCTTCAGGAGAGTGGGCTGATCGGCTTCGGCGGCGGCCAGAGCATGCGCGATGTTGCTGCAGGGATGTCCGCCCCGCGCGGGTGTGGTGCGTTTGGCGTTGGCGATCAGATCGAGATATTGACCGCGCGTTTCTGCGCTCCGCTGGGCGATCCGCGCGGTGACTTTGGCGACGACGGGATGGGTCATGTGACTGCGCCCCAATAAAACGCCGGCGTAATCGGCGATTGGCGAAGTAGGGTGGATATCGGAAGCAGGTCCGCGCCGGATTCGCCGCGGCGCGCGGACTCCAGGATTGCGCGCTTGGACGATCCGGAAATCAGAAACGCCAGACGCTGTGTACGCAACAAGGCGCGCAAGGTCAGGCTCAGACGTTGCGGCGAGCGATCCTCGGCGGCGAGGGCGAAGCGATCCGAATTCGGATCAAGCCCTTCGGCGAGCGCGGCGCTGCCCGGGAACAAAGACGCAAAGTGACCGTCGTCGCCCATGCCAAGCACGACCAGATCGAATTCCGGCGCAGCACGGAGCATCCCGTCCCATGCATTTGCGGCCTCCGCAATGGCGACGCCGGAGAGCGGCGGCGTCACAAACTGCGCCGCTGCGGCGCGCCCTTGCAGAAATGTCCGGCGCAACAATTTTGAGTTCGACTCATCGGATTCCTCTGGAACGAAGCGCTCGTCCGTCAGCGTGACGCGCACTTTGAACCAATCCAGATCGGCCGCCGCCAGTTCCGTAAAGAACGGCGCGGGTGATTTGCCGCCGGGCACGGCGATGAAGGCTTGACCCTTCTCTTTCAACGCCGTGGCGATCCATCCCGCCGCGTCGCGCGCCAGAGTTTGGCCCGCCTCTTTCAAATCGGCGAATTCGACGAAATCGACATCAGAGGAATGGCGAAGGCTCGTCTGGGTCATCGGATCACTCGCGCCAGGAATGTCCGAAACGCTCAGGCAAGGCGATCGCCGCGCTCGGCCCCCAGGAGCCGGCGGCGTACGGCTTGGGCTGCATGCCGCGCGTGGCCCAGCCATCGGCGATTCCGTCAATCCATGACCAGGCCGCTTCGATCTCGTCGCGCCGCACGAACAGGGTCTGCTTCCCCTGGAACAGATCGAGCAGCAGACGTTCGTAAGCGATGCGGCGCCGTTTTTCCGCGAAGGCGTCCGACAGGCTGAGGTCAAGCCCGACCTGCCGCAGCCGCACGCCGTCCCGATCGAGGCCCGGCTCCTTGGCCATCATGAACAGCTCCACGCCTTCGCGGGGCTGCAGGTGGATGACCAGACCGTTGGGCGAGAGGTGCGCGCCGGGATTTGCCTGCCCGCTATTGGCCTGAAAGATGTTGTGCGGCGCCGGCTTGAACTGGATGTAGATTTCCGTCCGGCGTTCCGCGAGCCGCTTGCCGGTCCGCAGGTAAAACGGTGTGCCGGCCCAGCGCCAATTGTCGATCTCGGCCCGTACTGCGACAAAGGTGTGGGCGTTCGGGGCGCCGCCGTCATCACGATAGCTTGGCGCCGATTTGCCGTCGATGGCGCCGGCGGCGTACTGACCGAATACCGTCTTGCTTTCGACGTCTTCGGCGCCGATCCGCCGCAGTGAGCGAATGACCTTCACCTTTTCGTTCCGGACGGAGGAGGGGTCCATGTCCGAGGGCGGCTCCATCGCGATCAGCGCCACCAATTGCAGCAGGTGGTTCTGCAGCATGTCACGCAACGCGCCCATGGAATCGTAATAATCGGCGCGGCCTTCGATGCCGAGCGTTTCCCCGATCGTAATCTGGACCTGTGCGATGGATTGGGCGTTCCAGAGCGGCTCGAACATCGCGTTGGCGAAGCGCAAGGCGAGCAGGTTCTGCACCGTTTCCTTGCCGAGATAGTGATCGACGCGAAAAATCTGCTCTTCGCGGAAGACTTTGTCGAGCGCGTCATTGACGGCGACGCTGCTCTGGTAATTCACGCCCACCGGCTTTTCGAGCGCGATGCGCGTGCCGGGCGTGATTGCGCCGGATTCGCCCATCGCCGCGACAATCTTGGTGTAAAGATTGGGCGCAACGGAGAGATAGAAATTTCCCTGATGGCCCTGATCCATCCGCGCCGCGCGTGCGAGGTTTTTGACGTCCTTGGCTTGTGTCGAATCCGCCGCGACATAGGTGACGCTCTTGGCGAATTCCAGCGCGATGTCGGCGTCATAGGTTTCACCGCGCACATGCTTGGATAGCGCGTCCAGCGTGGCTTGTTCGAATTCTTCCTGCGACAGTTTCGAGCGGCCGGTCGCGACGATGGGCATCTTCGGCGCAGTCAGATTCTCCCGCCGCAAATGATAAAGCGACGGCAGGAGCATGCGCGCGGCCAGATCGCCCGTCGCGCCGCAAAGGATAAAGGATTGCGGCTGCGTCATGCTTTGAGCTCCTGGGTGGCGCGCGCCAGTTCGGTGATCCTGGCCCAATTTCGTTCAGCGATAAGCGTCTTGGGCGCAAGCCAGGACCCGCCAACGCACGGTACGTTTGGCAAAGTTAAATAAGAGGGCGCAGAGTCCGCCGAGATCCCGCCAGTCGGACAGAACACGATATCGGGGAACGGACCGAAAAACGCCTTTACCGCCGCCGCGCCGCCGCTGGAGGCGGCTGGAAAGAATTTGAAGTGGCGGAAACCCATGTCCCGCCCCAACATCAACTCGGTCGCTGTGACGGCCCCGGGCAGCAGCGGCAGGCGCAGCGCCGTGCAGGTTTCGGCGAGATCTCTGGTCAGTCCCGGCGAGATGGCGAATTGCGCGCCGGCTTCTTTTGCGTTCTTGACGTCCTTCGGCGCCAAGACCGTGCCGGCTCCGACGACGGCGTCGGGCAAATCCGACGCCAGACGCCTGATGGCGCCCAAAGCCGCTGGCGTTCGGAGAGTGATCTCCAAGACGCGAACGCCCCCCGCCAGCAGCGCTCGTCCCAAAGGCAGCGCATCGTCTTCGTTTTCAATTTCGATGACAGGGATGACGGGGCCGCTGTTCATCAAGGTCGGGATGCCTGGCATCTGCTTCGTCCTCGCGCCCAGAACGTGACAGCCAAACGTGTCTTCCGGTTTTGGCTTGCGTCACGCTCTGTCCTTTTTGATTGGAGACTGGTTCACGTTTGAGATTGATTGGATTTCAAACGACCAGAATCCTCGCGGCGGTGAATCGCCAACACCTTCATAGCGCGAAGGGTTCCTTGAGGGCAAAGCCCGGGCGGAAGGGTCAAGTCAAATGGCGTCTGCCGTCTGATTCGCAGCGCCAAGTCGCGGCGGAGCCTTACAGCCCCGCGCTTTTGGCGATGTTGTAGGTCAGAAAAGACGCAAAATAGGCCAAAGTGAACATGTACACGAACATCACGATCGGCCATTTCCAGGAATTGGTTTCCCGTTTCACGACGCCCAGCGTGGCGGCGCATTGCGGCGCGAACACATACCACGCCAGGAATGACAATGCGGACGGCAGCGACCATTGCGCGGCCAGTGTTGCGGCGAGGCTGCCCTGGTCGGCGCCGCTGATGGCGTAGACGGTGCCAAGCGTCGCCACAGCCACTTCCCGCGCCGCCATCCCCGGAATCAGCGCCACCGACATTTCCCAGGAAAATCCTATCGGCGCCAACAGCGGCTGGATCAGGTGACCGAGCATGCCGGCGAAGCTGTAATCGATAGCGGGCTTAGTTGCGTCCGCCGGCGCCATGGGAAAAGTCGACAAAATCCAGACAATGACCATTAGCGTGAAAATCACGGTGCCCGCGCGCTTCAGGAAGACTTCGCCCCGCTGCCAGACGTTGCGGGCGACATTGAGCGGATCAGGTATCTTGTAGGACGGAAGCTCGATCAGGAACGGCTCGACTACCCCGCGCCAAAACACGCGGCGAAAGACGAAGGCCACCAGCAGCGTCGACAAAATGCCCGTCGCGTAGAGGCCAAACATCACAAGCCCTTGCAGATTGAACATGCCCAGGACGGCGGTGCGCGGAATGAACGCGGATATGATCAGCGTATAAACGGGAATGCGCGCCGAACAGGTCATGAGCGGCGCCACCAGAATCGTGGCGATGCGGTCCCGCCGGTTGTCGATCACGCGTGTGGCCATGATGCCCGGAATGGCGCAGGCCAGACTCGACAACAGGGGAATGAAGGCGCGGCCATGCAATCCCGTCACGCCCATCATCCGGTCCATCAGGAACGCGGCGCGCGCCATGTATCCGAAGTCTTCCAGCAGTATGATGAAAGCGAACAGGATCAGAATCTGCGGAAGGAAGATCACGACGCTGCCGACGCCCGCGATGATCCCGTCGACAAGGAAGCTGCGCAACAGGCCTTCCGGCAAGGCGTTTCCAACGGCGCCGCCCAGCCACGCGAAGCTGGAATCGATCAGATCCATAAGCGGAGTCGCCCAGGAAAAGACGGCCTGAAACATGACGAACAGCACGACCAGCAGTGCGACTATGCCGATCACGGGATGCAGGAGGATCGCGTCAGCGCGGTCGGTCAGCGTGTCCGGGCGCGCCGGCGGCTTGACGTAGGCTTTCAGGATGCGCTCGGCTTCGCGATGCATGGCGCGGATGTCGCTCGCTGAGGGCTCCTGCCACGGCGCGACCAGACTGAGATGACGCGCTTCGGTGTATTCCTCCGAATGCGCGTCGATTTCCTTCAAGAGCGCATCCATACCATGTCTGCGCACGGCGACCGTGGAGACGACGGGCACGCCGAGTTCCTTTGAAAGGCCCGGCATGTCGATGCCCAGCCCGCGCTTTTGCGCAATGTCGATCATATTCAGGGCCAGAATGATGGGCCGGCCGACGGCCTTCAGTTCCAGCACCAGCCGCAGGACGAGACGCAGATTCATGGAATCCGCGACGCACACCAGGACATCCGGAAGCGTTTCGCCCGCCTGGCGGCCCAGCACGACGTCGCGGGTCACTTCTTCGTCAGGACTGCGCGCACGCAAAGAATATGTGCCGGGCAGATCGACGATCATGGCCCGCCGGCCGCTGGGCGTGGTGAGCAGACCTTCCTTCTTCTCGACGGTCACGCCAGCGTAATTGGCCACCTTCTGGCGGCCGCCGGTCAAAGCGTTGAAGAGGGCGGTCTTTCCGGAATTGGGATTGCCGACCAGCGCGACGCGCAAGGGCGGCGCTTCAGCGATAGTTCCTGCCGCAGCGGACATGGATCACACAGGAACAGACGGCGCCAGGACGATTGCGCGGGCTTCGCGCCGGCGCAGAGCCACGCGGGTGTCGCCGAGGCGGACGGCGATGGGATCCGCGCCAAACAATCCCAAATGCAGCACTTCGACCGTGGCTCCTTCAACGAAACCCATTTCCAGAAGGCGGCGTTCGAGCTCAACCGGACCGATGCCTCCGTCGGCGATCACGTCTTCGGCGGCGATACTGGCAATCTGACCACGATAGCCCAGGATTGCGTCATCCAGACGAACTTGCTTGGTATCCGAGACTGCTAACGGCGCATGATCTATGTTTGTCATTTATCTCTGCCGATAAGAAACGCCGCAATCCCGCCCTAGCCGTTATTGCGAACAAATTGCATGTAACATGCTTTTGTGGTTACGCATAGTCCGCTGTTCGTCGCAGGGGCGGCGCGGAGCAAAGAAAGCGGCTTGTGGAAAAGACACGCTACTACAATATGATGGAATGGGTTCTCGAGCCGGGGCCCAAATGGAAGGCCGCTTTGGGCCGTGCTGCGGGAAAATTGCCGCAGTCTCTATCCTAAGTTTGTGCCCCGGGCGATGTTCCGGGCATCGCCAATCCGCCCTCAGCCGGGCGTGTGCAGGAGGCAAGCATGCAGGTATTGGTGGTGGAGGACGAAGCGCTCGTCGCCATGCTCCTTAAGGACATGCTGGGCGACATAGGCCACGACGTCGTTGTGACCGCCGGCCGGTTGCAGGACGCGTTGACCGCGGCGTCGGAGGCTGAAATCGATTTCGCAGTCGTCGACCTGAATTTGCGCGGCGAAGCGACCTTCGAAGTCGGCGAACGCCTTAAGGCGCGAGGTATTCCCTTCTTTTTCGCGACCGGCTACGGCGCGGCTGGGTTGCCTGCGGAATGGGCGAACCAAACGACGTTGCAAAAGCCGTTCGTCCCCATGCAACTCGAAGCGGCGGTCGCACAGTGCCTCGCGAGGGGCTCGTAATCGATCCAGGCGCCGGCGGCGCAACGGTGCGTTTGCTTCAGGAATCGCAGCGCGCTTGCGCCGGACGCCCGGGCTGAATATCCCTCGGCGGACAGAGAGTTTTGAGGAGGCGCTGACATGCTGCAGGGAAAAGTCGTGATCGTAACGGGCGGCTTCGGCGCCCTGGGCCGTGTCGTGGCGGCTGAGGCTGCGAAGGCCGGCGCGAAAGTCGCCGTGCTGGATTTCGCGCCAAACGCGCCAGAGGGTCTGCAGGCGGCTCTGGGTGCGGATTCGCTGCTGATCGGCGGCGTCGATCTGTCTAAGGAAGTCAGCGCCAAGGAGGCGGCCGACAAGGTGAAGGCCAAGTTCGGCGGCATCGACGTGGTGTTCAACATCGCGGGCGGTTTCGCCTGGGAAACCGTGGACGGCGGCGCGCTGGCCACCTGGGATAAGCTCTACACGCTGAACGTCGTGACCACGCGCAACATGATCGTGGCGGCTTTGCCGTCGCTGTTGGCGAGCAAAGCGGGCCGCGTCGTCAATGTCGGCGCCAATGGCGCGATGAAGGCGGCGACCGGTATGGGCGCCTACGCCGCGTCGAAGTCCGGCGTGCATAAACTGACGGAATCGCTAGCTGAAGAATTCAAGGGCAAGATCACCGTGAACGCGGTGCTGCCCTCGATGATCGACACGCCGGTCAACCGTGCCGACATGCCGGACGCCGATTTCAGCAAGTGGGTGTCTCCGGCGCAGATTGCGTCGCTGATGATCTACCTTGCCTCGAACGAAGCGGGCGCCGTGACTGGCGCGCTGATCCCGATCGTCGGCGGCCTGTAAAGCGCACAGGTTTAGTGGAAGTTTCGCCCCTTGGGCATGACGCGCTCCGCCGCTTCGTAGGACAGATCCTGTTTTACGTTGCGGGGGTGCTGACGCACGTCATGGCCCGGGCGGCGCACTTCGTCGGCGTTCGCCAGCGCTGGTTCGAATTGTTCAGCGGACAGGCCCGCCAGCAGCGGCGAGTAATCCCATAGCTTCTGCGCCACAACGTGGATGACGCCGCGTTCGCTCTGCACCTTGCCGTCGACGGCGCAGAGCCGCGCGCCCAGAACTTCGGGCCGGTAGCGCTCGAACGTCTTCGGCCACACCACCACATTGGCGATGTGCGTCTCATCCTCCAGCGTCATGAAGATCACGCCCGAGGCTGTGCCTGGCCGCTGACGCACCAGAACCAGCCCGCACACGCGCACATAACGGCCGTCCGGCGTGTTCGCGAGGTCTTCCGCCGGGGTGACGCGGCGCGCCTGCAATTCGTTGCGCAGCAGCGCCACGGGGTGCGTCTTCAGCGATAGCCGCAGCGTGCGATAATCCTCCACCACTTGTTCGCCGATGCGCATGGGCGGCAGATTGAAATCGCGCGCCTGCGCCTGCGCCTGCGCCGGGGCGGCGGCCTGCGTGAACAACGGCAGATCGTCCTGGTCGCCGACGCGGTTCAATCCGCGCGCGGCCCACAATGCCTCGCGCCGGTCGAGACCGAGCGAACGGAAGGCGTCCGCATCCGCGAGGCGTTCGATCGCGGCCAGCGACAGGCCGCCGCGCAGCCAGACGTCGCGCAGGGAATCGTAACCGTCGCCCCGATTCTCCATGAGCTTTTTGATGTCGTCCTCGCGTAAGCCGCCGGCCTGGCGAAAGCCGATGCGCACGGAATTGCGGGTGCGGATGTCGTCCTTCATCTCCGCATGACGCGGGTGAATGCGCGGCGCCAGATCGGAGGCTTCCAGCGTGTTGTCCCAATCGGAGGAATTCACATCGAGCGGCCGCATCTCCACGCCATGCTCCTGCGCGTCGCGTACGATCTGCGCCGGGGCGTAGAAGCCCATGGGCTGGGAATTCAGCAAAGCCGCTGCGAACACGTCCGGGTAATGGCACTTCACCCAGGACGAGGCGTAGACGAGGTGCGCGAAACTGGCGGCGTGGCTTTCCGGAAAACCATATTCGCCGAAGCCCTCGATCTGCTTGAAGCTGTTCTCGGCGAACTCGGGCGCGTAGCCATTGGCGATCATGCCGTTGACGAATTTCTCGCGCAGCTGGCCGATCGTGCCGACGCGGCGGAAGGTGGCCATGGCGCGGCGGAGTTTGTCGGCCTCGGGCGGCGAAAAGCCCGCCGCGACAATGGCGATCTGCATCGCCTGTTCCTGAAACAGCGGCACGCCCAAGGTGCGCTCCAGCACGGCTTCCAGCGCCTTCGAAGGATACGTGACCTCTTCGAGCTTCTGTTTGCGGCGCAGATAGGGATGCACCATGCCGCCCTGAATAGGGCCGGGCCGCACGATCGCCACTTCGATCACGAGGTCATAGAAACATTCCGGGCGCAGGCGCGGCAGCATGCTCATCTGCGCCCGGCTTTCGACCTGGAACGTGCCAAGCGAATCCGCCCGCTGCAGCATGGCGTAAACGCGGGGATCTTCCTTCGGGAT
>CAYNCS010000065.1:0-2315 GCA_964395875.1 uncultured Caulobacteraceae bacterium
ATCTGCAGGTCCTTATAGTCGCTGTAGAAGATGGCGAGGTTGGCGCGCAGACGGTTGTCGAACAGCTGCGACTTCACGCCCGCTTCGTACGCCGTCAGGGTTTCCGGGTTGTACGGAATGCCGCTCAACAGGCCGCCCGCAACGTAACCGGTCGACACTTTCGCGTAGGCGGTGATGTCCGTCGTGGGCTTGTAGGTCAACACGGCGTTGTAGGTCGTCTTGTTGAACTTCTGCTTGTACGTGCCAAGTCCGACGATCGCGCCTTGCGCCGGCGCCACTTCGCTGATCGTGCTTTCGCGCTCGTCTTCGGTGTAGCGGAAGCCGGCCGTGAAATCCCACTGATCGGTGATGTGATACGTGCCCTGCGCATAGCCCGCGATCGAATCGTTGATCGAGCGCGTGCGGGTCGTGCCGCTGCCGAAGATCGCGTCAAGCATGGGGCTGACCACGACGACGCCGTTCTGGATCGGCTGAACGACGCCCAGGATGTCCGTAGCCGGAGAGTTTTCGTGGAAATAGAAGGCGCCTGCGGTCAGGTTGTACTTTTCTTCTTCAACCTGGACCTGGAATTCCTGCGTCACTTGCTTTTGGCTCGTGGAACGCGAGGTCAGGAGGCCCCAGGTGTAATCGTGCGGTCCCGGCGGATTGCTGAGAACGCCTGGCACGTTGCTGGCGAGCAAATTGCCCAGCTGCGTCGCCGAGAAGCGTACGCCCGCGGTTGCGCCAAGATCGTAGATGTTCGGATCCTGAGTGAAGCCGCGATAGGCGCTGATGCTCTTCAGCGTGATCGCGTCGTTGAGCTTGTAAGCCAGGGTCAGGCTGTGCCCCCAGGTTTCGACATGCTCTTCGCTGGTGCCGTTCGCCACGGTGTCGAGACGCGACAGGGATTCGTTCGCCGTGCCGCCGAAGAACGGCGTGAACGCCCACAATCCGCCGACCAGCGGCGCCAGGGCGTCCGCCGGCATCAGGCCGAGGTTCTGCATCGCGCGGCCGGTGTTGTTGGCGTCGCTGTAGTCGAAGCGATAGTCCGCGACCAGCTTGTCGAAATCGCCCCGAACCGCGACTTGCACGCCGTCGACGTCGCGCGCGCCGAGACGATCGGCGTAGCGAAGCACAGGCCATTCAGCTGCACGCGGACGCAGATCGATGGTTTCGCCGGCGAGCGAGTTCTTGGTGTCGCCTTCGATTTCGTCATGCAGATAGGAAATGCGCGCGGAGAACGGGCCGACTTGCGGCAGATTCACGGAGAATTTCGCGCGGCGCGCATCGTCGCTGCCGGCGGAGACAGCGCCCTTCACGCCGAATTCGCCGGTCGGGTTTTGAGACGTCAAGCTCAGCGCGCCGCCCGTGGCGTTGCGGCCGAACAACGTGCCTTGCGGACCGCGGAGAACTTCAACGCGCCCAATGTCAGCAAGGTCGAAAATCGAACCAACGGTGCGGCCGATATACACGCCGTCAAGATACACGCCGACCTTCGGGTCGACGGCGTTATTCGAAACGCCCGACGAGACGCCGCGGATGGTGACGGTCGGGTTCGAGGCCAGACCCTGCGTGTTCAGCTGCAGGTTCGGCGCCAGGCCTTGAAGGTCCTTGATGTTGGTGACGCGCATCTGCGCGAGATCCTCGGCGCCGATAGCGGTGACGGCGACGGGCACCTTTTGCAGGTTTTCTTCACGGCGCTGCGCCGTGACGACGATCTCTTTCAGGCCGCCTTCGGCTGCGCCTGTATCCTGAGCATAAGCCGGCATCGCGGTGAGCGCGCTCGTCCCTGCCAGGAAAAAAACCATAGCTGACTTCTTCATACATTCCTCCCCACGGCGCGACGGGACGCGCGCCGATGACGACTCTGGATCGGTCGGATTTTTGTGCGCCACTGCGCACGGCGCACCGAGCCGCACGGCGGCGCAAGGCCACCGTCGACGAACGCCGAGTTACGTTTTCACGAGGGATGTGAAACGCCGCTGATTTTCCTCCGAACGGCAATTCTTGGTGATCGCCGCCGATTTATTTTATAGCGTACGATAAACAGTCAAAACGAATGCCGGTCAACGGCAAATGAACCGGATTCACGCATTAGACAGCCCTGAGTGGCGCGGCGATGCGAATATGCAACACACCGCAAACAGGAATCTGCGCCAGTATGTTTTTCGATATTGCGTCGAAATAAATAACAATTTGCGCGCAATGTAACTTTCATCCAAACGAACCCTCGCCCCATTTTCGGAGAGGCGACGGAATTGAAAATCGCGGGGGGCGGAGCCCCGCGCGGTTCGCGCGGGGCGTGGGTTTCGCCCTTCACCCCCGCCTTGGGGCGG
>CAYNCS010000065.1:2325-17190 GCA_964395875.1 uncultured Caulobacteraceae bacterium
ACCCCCCCCCCCCCCCCTTTTTGTGCGCGGATCCTAAACCGACCCCCCCCCCCCCCCCCCCCCCCCGCGATTCGCGATGGACGACAATTTCAGGGCGCTCAGGCGGACTTGATTTCGATCTTGTTCTGCCGCTTGGCGGCCTCCCGTGAGCGCGGCGCCAGGATCTTCAACACGCCTTTGTCGAAGCTGGCCTCCACCTTGTCGATCTGCACGTCGAAGGGCAGTGAGAAGCGCCGCAGGAACGTGCCGGACGTACGCTCAACCAGATGATAGCGCGTCTTGTCGTCCTTCTCCTCACGTTCGGACTTGCGCTCGGCGCGCAAGGTCAGGACGCCGTCCGTTATGTCCACCTGGATATCCTTGGGGTCGAGGCCGGGCAGATCGGCTTTGATCTCAAGCCCCACCTCGGTTTCAGCCACATCGACCTTCGGCGACAGAAAACCGTCTTCGCCAAACCCCGTCATCCAGCGGGGACTGCCTTCAAAAAATCGCTCCAGCTCACGCTGGAAGTTTCCAAACGGCTCCATCAGCCCATAGGGTCTGGAGAGCCCACGCGAAACCTGATTTCGATCGGCCATGATCTCTTCCTTTCCTTTGTCCGCGCGGCCCGGAATCCTCCCCGCTCGACCGGAATTTGATCGGGCGGCAAGAACCTATTCTGCGTAAAGCGCGTCAGTGGTGAAACCGACCTGATTTGCCCACTGCACGCCCCGAACCGCGGCGACTCCAGATGTGGAAACGGAAGAATGCGGCTACAAGGCGGGAAGCGCGCCGCGCGACGCGGTGACGCGGAGGATTGGGTTCAATGCATCTGGACGGCGGCTGCCTGTGCGGCGCAGTGCGATATCGCGTAGCGCTTCCTATCGTGGACAGCGGTTATTGCCACTGCAGGACGTGCCGGCGCGCCTCCGGGGCGCCGGTGGTCGCGTGGTTTTCGCTCAAGGCCGAACAGCTGAGTATTCTCAAAGGCGCGCCGCGCCGCATTCATTCCTCGGCTAAAGGAATGCGCGACTTCTGCGGCGAATGCGGGACGCACCTCTTCTTTCGCGGCGAATATGCGGAATTGGTCGACGTGACCAGTGCGAGTCTCGACGACCCAGATCACGTCGCGCCCGAATATCACATCTGGCGAGCGGGTAAAATCACCTGGTTCGAAACGACCGACGCCCTGCCCCGACATGATGATGCTGGGCCGGATTGGAGGGCTTAGGAGCGAGCGCGCCTGCCAGTAGCGCCGCGCACAGAGCGGACCTACTACCGGACGGCGATGACACGCGGGATGCCGCTCAGCGCCTTCAGAAATCCGTCGAACTGGTTGCGTTCGCGGGCGTAGAACATCAGCGGGAAGTCGAACTCGGTCGCGCCCGCGGCGATCGCCAGCGGCAGGCTGTCGATGGTGCGGGCCAGATCGGGGGCGCCGCTGGAATCGTACTGGATCGGCGGCGCGGCCCGCACCGGAATGCGGCGCTCGATCCCGAATTGTCTGAACAGCGCCTCCTCCAGCTTTTCCCGGCCCTCGGCGATGAATTTCGGGTCGGGATATATGCACGACCAACCGCCGCCGAACTCTGCGAAGAACCGCGCATTGGAGGGCGCGGGCGCCACGCCGAACCAGAGCTTCAACGGCGAGACCCCGCTTTCCTCCGGAAGGCAGGGCACGCACCAGATTCCGTCGAAATTGACGCGTTCCGAATGATGGCTGGCGGGTCTTTGACTCCACAGAGCGCGACACGCCTTCATCTGGTCGAACAGCGCATCCGAGCGGCCGGCGAAAGGAACGCCGCTCGCCTCATATTCCTCGCGCATCCATCCCGCGCCCACGCCAAGCTGAAAGCGGCCGTCCGACAGGCCGAACAGGGTCGCGGTCTGCTTGGCCAACAAGGCGGCGGAGCGCAAGGGCGCGACCAGCACGTTCGTGATCAGATCGACGCGCTGCGTCGCGCCGGCGATCGCCGAGAGCACCGCCATCGGCTCGGGCCAGCTCGCTGAAGGATCCAGCGTCCAGCCGCCGAACGGATAGGTCACGTCACTGCCGAACACGACATGATCGGGCATAACGATTCCGTCGATGCCCGCATCCTCGATCACGCGCGCGGCGTCGACGAAGGCGCGTACGCTTCCGCCGAACAGATGATCCGTCGTCAGCATGTTGATGTTGATTTTGATTGGAGTCGTCATCACGGCAGCTCCGGGTGGCGAACGCGAACACGCTCCAGCGAGGCCATGATCGCGTCGAAGCGAGATTTCAGGAGATCGCGGGCGCAGGGGTGCGTGATGGCGTAGAGCTCGTTGTCCTCGATCGCCTCCAGCGCCACCTGCGCAACCTGATCCGGCTCGATCGTGATCGCGCTGGACGGCGCCGCGTCGATCAGCTTCTGCAGCGCTTCGGGCGACATGGCGCGGGCGTCGGGCCGGTTGCGCTCGCTGGCGACGATGGCCGTGTTGACCGACCACGGGCACAAGGCGGTAACGCCGATCCCCTGCTCCGCCAGCTCCGCCGCCAGAGCTTCGGTCAGCGCCAGGACGCCAAATTTGGAGGCCGCATACACGCCGCAACCGGGACTGCCCGCGACGCCGCGCAGCGACACCGAATTCAGGATATGGCCGGGCCGCCCCGCCTCCAGCATGCGGGGCAGAAATGCGTCGAGGCCGTGGATCACGCCGTACAGGTTGACGTCCAGCACCCATTTCCAGTCCGCCGGCGTGGCGTTCATGAGCGGGCCGAGCACCAGCACGCCGGCATTGTTGCACAGCAAATCGCAGCGCCCGAATTCACGATAGGTACGGTCGGCGAACGCAACGAGATGTTCGGGCTTCGTCACGTCGACATTCTGCGCGAAGGCGCGCGCGCCGCGATCCATGAGCAAACGCACCGTCTCTTCGGCGGCGGCGCTTTCGATGTCGGCGATGGCGATACTCATGCCCCGCGCGGCGCAGGCCAACGCAAGCGCGCGGCCGATGCCGCTCCCGCCGCCGGTGATCGCCGCGACCTGCCCCGCTTCGATGCGCATGACTCTCCCTCTTTATCGTTGGCCTTTGCGGGCGGTCCGAGCCTATGGGATCGCCCGGAAAACTTCAACACTGTTGCAATTTCTCGCTGCGCGATTTTAATCGCTCTTGAGCGGAGGATTTGCGCGGCATGTCCGATCTGAACCAAGCCCTGGAAGATTATCGGCGCCTGCGCGAGACGTTCGCGTGGAACGTGCCCGGCAACTTCAATTTCGCGCGCGACGTCGTCGACAAGTTCGCGCAGGATACCGCCCGCCCTGCAACCTTGTATCGCGATGCGCGCAATTCCGAGACGCGCTTCACCTTCGCGCAGATGAGCGAGGCAATCCATCGCTGCGCCGGCCTTTATGAGGCGCTGAACATCGCGCAGGGCGAACGGATCATGGTGCTGCTGCCGCGCATTCCTCATTGGCAGATCGCGGTCGTCGGCGCCCTCGCGTCCGGGATCATCGCGGTCCCCACGTCCATGGCGGTCTTGAGCGCGCGCGACATCCAGCGCCGCGTCGCTCACAGCGGCGCCTGCGCCATCGTGGCGACCGCCGACGCTTTGCCGATGATCGAATCGATCCGCACGGACATGCCGTCTCTGAAGCATTTTCTGCTGGTTGCCGAAGACGGACGCACGCCGCCGGACTGGATCGATTTCGACGCCGCAATCGCCGCCGCCACGCCTTCAAATGGCCGCGCGACGCAGGCCGCCGATCCGGCGCTGATCTATTACACCTCCGGCACCACCGGCAATCCGAAGGGCGTGCTGCACAATCACAGCTACACTTTTACCGGCACGCGCCAGGCTTCGATCTGGCACGGCATCCGCCCGGACGACCGGTTCTGGCCCACCACGGGCTGGGCGAAAGCCGCCTTCGGGCCGTGGTCGGTGGGCGCGGAGATGGTGATCGTCAACCGCGCCTTCGACACCGCTGAGGAGATCGAGCTGCTGGAGAGCATCGCGCCCGATGTATTTTGTGCGCCGCCGACGCAGTTCCGCCTGCTGGTGAAACACGGGCTGGCGGGCGCGCGCTTTCCAAAATTGCGCCAGTGCGTGGCGGCGGGCGAACCGCTCAATCCCGAAGTCATCCGCGCCTGGAAAGAAGCGACGGGAATCACCATCCGCGACGGGTACGGACAGAGCGAGGCCGGCCTTCTGATCGCCAATCTCGCGGGCCTGCCCGAGCGGATCGGCGCGATGGGCCTGCCGCTGCCCGGTTATGAGATCGAGATCATCGACGCCGACGGCGCGACCCTACCCGCGGGCGAGGCCGGCGACATCGCCGTGCGCTATCCGGCGCCGGGCCTGTTCATGGGCTATCTCGACGATGCGGAGGCCACCGCCCGTTGCATGCGCGGCGCGTGGTATTTAACCGGCGACCGCGGACGGCGCGACGAAGACGGCTATTTCTGGTTCATCGGCCGCGCCGACGACGTGATCATCACCGGCAGTCATCGCGTCGGCCCATTCGAGGTCGAGAGCCTGCTGGTCGAACATCCTGCGGTGATGGAGGCGGCGGCGGTCGCCTTTCCGGACGACGATCTTGGCCATGTGGTGCGCGCCTTCATCGTCCTCAAACCCGGCTTCACGGCCGACGATAATCTGACGGACGAATTGCGCGCGCGCTTCGCCGAACACGCCGAACCGCACAAGGCGCCGGCGATCTACAGCTTCGTGGACTCGCTGCCGAAAACCGCGACGGGCAAGATCAAGCGCGCCGACTTGCGGACAATAGGATTGTGAAGCCGGTTCACAGACGTACGCGCACAGGATCGTATGCGTAGAACTCATCCAGCCGCGCCTGGATCAGGGCCGGCGCGATCTTGCCCGCCAGCCACATCGGTCCGTACGCGGCGCGGGCGCCGCCGCGCGCATGGAAAATCTGCGCATTGCCGCGCGAGGCTGCTTGAACCTTTGACGTGCGCGGGCGCCGCGCCGCTTCGTAGGCTTTCAGCGCGGCGGGCGCAGTGACGCCCGACGCCAAACAGCGCGCAAGGATCCAGGAATCCTCGACCGCCATCACCGCGCCCTGCGCCATGAAGGGCAGCATCGGATGGCACGCGTCACCCAGCAGCGCCACGCGCCCGTCGCTCCAGCGCGGCAGCGGCGCGCGATCGAACAGCGCCCAGCGCAGACGGACGTCCGCGCATTCGATCATGCGCCGGATCACTGGATGCCAGTCGGCGAAATCCTTGAGCGCCTCCTCGCGCGAGCCTTCGTCCGTCCAGGATTCCTGAGTCCAGTTCGAACGCTCCACAACGCCCACCCAATTGGCGAGATCGCCGCCGCGCAGGCGATAGGTGACGCAATGCGCGCCCTCGCCCGCCCAGACGCAGGCGGTGGGCGGCGGCGCATCCGCGCCCAGCGCCTCCACCGGCGCGACCGCCCGCCAGGCGACGCAGCCCGTGAAACGCGGCCGTTCCGGCCCCAGCATTTGCGTGCGCAGCGCCGAATGGATGCCGTCCGCGCCGATGATGACGTCGCACTCGATCGCCTCGCCGTTCTCCAGCATCAGGGCGACCGACGAATGCGACTGGGAATAGCGCGCAGCGGCGACGCCGAGCCGCAGGGCGTGCGGCGCTTTCTGCGCCAGCGCACGCGCCAGAATTTCCACTAGATCCGCCCGGTGGATGTGCACGTAGGGTGCGCCCCACCGTTGCGCCGCCCATTCGCCCAGAGGCGCAGTGAAAATTCGCCGACCTGATTTTCCGAACCGGAACTCGGCGGCTTCAGGCTGAAAGCCGCTCTTCAGCAGCGCCTGGTGAAGCCCGATCTCGTGGAACACTTTCATCGCATTGGGGCTGAGTTGCAGCCCGGCGCCGACCGCGCCCAGCGACTGCGCGCGCTCCACCACAACGATTTCGTGCCCGAACTGCACAAGGCACAAAGCCGCGGTCAGGCCGCCTATTCCGCCTCCCGCAATCGCGATCTTCATGACTTGATCCTGCAGCCCTTCCGCAACCCGCCGCAGCGGAGCGGGCCGCCGGACCGCGCCGGTGGCCCCCCGAAGACCTATAGCATCTCAGGGGCTTGGGAATTGTGCAATATTGGCGCAGGGGCGGCCCGGAGCCCCGCGGACAGCCCTGCACGAACTGGGCTAGCGCGCGTGGCCCCGATTGACCGGCACGTCCAGCACCACGCGCAGGCCTTCCGGCGCGAAATCCAGCGACACCTCGGCGTCCAGATCGTAAGCCAGGCTCTGCTCCAGAAATTCGAGACCGAAGCCCCGGTGGGTCGGCGCCTGGATGGTCACGCCGCCGCCGCACTGTTCCCGCCATTCCAGGTGCAGGATCCTGGCGTCTTCCGGCCCCTGAACCTCCCAATGCACCGCCACGGTTCCGCCGGGTGTGGACAAAGCGCCGAACTTCACCGCGTTGGTCGCGAGCTCGTGGATGGCGAAGCCAAGGGATTCGCCGAGTTTGAGAGGAACGAAGACAGACTCGCCAGAAATGTCGGCTTGCCGGCCTTCCTGCGCGCCAAGACCACGCAATTCCTCGGCCACCATCACACCCAGATCGACGCCTTCATTGGGATTACGCGCAATCAGGGACTGAACCCGCGCATAAGCGCCCAGGCGCCCATCGAAATGCGACTGATAGTCTCGGACCGTTTCGGCGTTTTCCGCCGTCCGCTTGGCGATGGAGCGGATGATCGCCAGCGCGTTGCGGAAGCGATGCTGCCACTCCGACAGGAAATAGCGTTCCGGCATCGCCACGACGCGCAGGTCAGCCGCGTCCACCGGCTGGCTGCCGAAGAAGATCGAATTCACCCGAGCCGTCAAATCGGTCAATTCATGGATGACGTGCGTAACGGCGCCGGTCTTGTCCTTCAGCGGCGCGTTCGCCGTGGACCAGAAATGAATGCTCGACTTGCCGGCGCCGCGCCGCAAATCAAAGCGCTGCAGTTCCGTGCCGTTGCGTTGTCCCAGCGCAACAACACTGTCCCAGGACGCGCGCAACGCCAAAAAGCCCGACGCTTTACCGTTGTCGATGTTTTCTTTCAGGACTTCAAAGAACGGCTTGCCGACCAAATCCGCCCGAGCGACGCCGACTGTCTGCAGGTAAAGATCGTTGACGCTCACCACGACGAAATCATCAGCCGTCACCACCAGCACCGGCGCCGGGAACGCGCCAAATACGGCTTCATAATTGACCGCCATGCCGATCACTCATTTGCGTCCAGGTGGGCGCCCTCTCGATCGAAATGCAGATAGTTCGGGTTAAACAACCCGACCCGCATCAAAGTTTGAAGGTCAGGAATGAAAAAGTCCGCATTCCGCCACTGAATCAATCCACGCGCGCGCAGATCCTGCAAAATGCGATTGACGTGCACCGCGCTGATTCCGACCGTGTCAGCCAGATCGATCTGGGTCAACGGCAGAATGACGCGGCCGTCATGCGCCATTTCAATAGCTTGCAACCGGTGATAAATCTCGCAAAACAGGTGCGCCATCCGCTCCGACGCGGTGCGCTGTCCCAAATTGACCGTCCATTCTCTTTGGATGGAAGCGCTCACCAGTCCGTCCCAGATCATCGCCTGCATCAGCCGCGGATATTCCGCCGCGATCTGATCGAAAACCTTCTTGGGCGCTTCGACGTACTCAACGTCGGTCAACGCCCCAATAGAATGATCCATTGTACGCAGCACCAGCGCATTGAGATCACACAAATCCCCCGGCAGGAGAAAGGATATGATTTGTCGACGACCGTCTTCGAGCGTTTTGTAACGGCAGGCCCAACCGCTCACGATCAAATAGACGAATTGCGGCGCGGCGCCTTCGCGCACGATATCTTCCTTCGCACGCAGCCTCTTTTTTGCTCCAGGCGTCAATGCGGCAAGCGCCGCACGCTCCATGGCTGACAGCCGGGCAAACTTTTCGTATTTCAGAACCAAAGCGTTTTGCATCGATCTCGCCAAGCTATGTTCTTGAACGCGAAACACCAAACTTTCATCTAACTTATGTTATATGGATTGCGGTTTTTTTCCCTAGATTACGTGGAAACCTCTCTACGCGATGACAAAACCAACCGAACTCCCATTCGCTGGCCTCAAAATCCTCCTTGTCGAGGATGAGTACGTCATTGCGTCCGATCTGAAACAGATCCTCATGGCTCTGGGCGCGGACGTTCTGGGTCCCGCCGGTACGATACCAGCCGCGGAAAAACTGCTGGCCGCGAACCCGCAACCCAACGCCGCGATTCTCGACATCAATGTTCGCGGCGCGCTGGTGTATCCGTTTGCCGAAAATTTAATCACTCGAGGCGTTCCTTTCGCCTTCGTAACGGGGTATTCTTCGGACTCGGTGCCGTCGGAATATAGCGCGGCGCCGCATTGCGAGAAACCGGTCACGGCGCGGAATGTGGAAGCTGCGGTTCGCGACTGCTTGCAAATGAAGTCAGCGTAGCCATCTAGAGCGAAACTCGCATTTCAACGCGTTCAATGCGCTTAGCCCAGCGCATTTGCTTAGCACAACGTCAACTGCGCCATGCGCAGCACGAAGGAGAAGGCAAGTGCAGGTCTATCGTTTTTTCGTACGCCAACCCGGCGGCGCCTTCAGCACCCACCAAACCATGCCGCTCCCCACAGAACGCGCCGCGCGCGTTCATGCAGAGGCGCTTTACGCCGCATACGGAGGAGTTGATCTTTGGGACGAGTCCCATCGCATCGCTTTGATGTTGCCGCGCGAGACGGAAGCGCCTAAACCTTCGAACGCCTAGCGGCGTCGTTTGGACTTTTTCGCTTTTAGCGCTTCCCAATTTTGCGTCTGATCTCTGGATTTTTGTCGCCTGCGCGTAAGCATGCGCATTTGATGTCGCAGGCGCCGGATCACTAGCCTTCCCCTCGCTTGTTTCACTTGGCTTGTTTCACCGGGAAGGCGCATCGCCGATGAGGGTTCACGTTGATCTGACGCGCTGTCAGGGCCACGCGCGCTGCGAAGACATCTGTCCCGAAGTCTTCGCCACCGATGCGGTGGAAGGAAAGTGCGTCATTACGAATGAGATCGTGCCCGCCGCACTCCTGGACAAGGTGAAACTCGCGGTCCGCAACTGCCCCGAAGGCGCGTTGCGCCTGACCAAGGAATAACAGGCATGAGTGTTTCGCATCTTCCCTCGCCGCCGACGCATGTTCCGCCGCAACTGATGGTGGATTTCGACTTCTTCCATATTCCGGAAGGCGTGATCGATCCTGCTGAAATCTGGCGCGATCTCGTGCGGCGCGGCGTCCCGAAAATTTTCTACACGCCCCGTAATGGAGGCCACTGGGTGTTCCTCGAATATGAGGACATCGTGGAAGGTTATCGCGATTACGAGAAGTTCTCGAATTATCAGGCGCCCGTTCCGCCGATCGAGCCCTTCCCCGTTCTGCAGCCGTCGTCGGTCGATCCCCCGCAGCACGACGTGTTCCGCCGTATTCTGGCGCCGCTTTTCACGCCCATCGCCGTGCGCGCGATGCACGAAGAGCTGGATCGCCGCGCGGTGGCGATCATCGACGCCTTCGCCGACAAGGGACGCTGCGATTTCATCCACGATTTCGCATCGAAACTGCCGACCGGAACCTTTCTCTATCTGATGGGCCTTCCGGAAGAGCGCCTTCCAGAGTTCCTACGCATCGCGAATGTGTTTTTCCGGAGCACGGACGATGCGGAGCGGCAGCGCAACATCGAGGAGATTTACGCAATCCTGGACGCCCTGTTTCAGGACAAGCGCAAGAATCCCGGGAAGGACATCGCGTCCATTCTGCTGGCGGGTAAAGGACCAGGCGGCGCGGAGATTCCCTATCAGGACATCCTGGATTGCGGCTTCCTTCTGTTCGTGGCGGGTCTCGACACAGTCACCAACACCATGGCCTATATCTGGCGTTATCTTGCGACGACGCCCGCGGCGCGCGACCACTTCCGCAAGCACCTGCACGATCACGACGAGATGCTGCGGGCGATCGAGGAGCTGTTCCGCATCAACGCGGTGTCGAACCTCTATCGGCGCGTGCAGAAGGACATCGTCTATAAAGGCGTCACGATGAAGCGGAACGACCGGCTGGTGCTTCCCAACACCGTCGCCAATCGCGATCCGCGCGTGTTCGAAAATCCGGACGCGATCGATCTCGACCGCAAGGTGAACCGGCATGTGACGTTCGGCGTCGGGCCGCACCGCTGCGTGGGATCACATCTGGCCAAGCGGGAAATTCTGGTTTCCATCCAGCGCTGGCTGGAGCGGATTCCGGATTTCACGCTGGCCCCAGATCAGAGCGAATGCAAAGCCTTCGGCGGCTCCGTCATGGGTTTTGAATCCCTGCCGCTGGTCTGGGACGTGAAGGGCTGAAACGGTCTGCGCTGGAGGCTCAACGCACCCAGCGCAGCACCGCTTTGATGCCGGCCATTTCCGCGCTCAGAGTAAGCTCATTGCCGTTGAACGCGTAATTGCGCACCTGGTCGCCGGCCACCATGGCTTCCGACGATCCCTTCACATGATGCACCACGGTCTTCCCGTCGTCCTGCATCGTGTACGGACCAAAATAGCCGGTATAGGTCAGTAGCGGCGCGTCGTCGGGCTTCGCCTCGCCCTTGCGCCCGCCCTGCATATGACAGGACATCCAGCCGTCCGGCGTGTACATGATCACGCCATTGGGATTGTCGCCGTACGGGCGCTGCACCTTGCCGTCGGGATAGGTCAGCACGCAATCCTGCAGGCGCCACGCGCCGATCAAACCGGCCTTCGCCGCCAATGCGCCAGATGCCGCGCCCGTCATTTTCGTCTCCTGCCCTTATTTATTGTTGCGGTCCGCCTGCCTTGTTTGGACGCGGGCTATTCGTAGGCCTGGTCGATATTCGGCACGAACAGATCCATGCCGTCCGGCTTGCCCACCGAGGTTTCGTCCCAGAAGGCGCGCAGATGCTTGATGCGGCCGTCGTCGGCAAAGGTGACATGTTCCTGGATCGACAGATCGAGGCCCTGGTTTTTCGACGGGATGCGCACCTGCATGGTGAAGCGGAAGATCGCCTGATCGGCGCAGACGCGGATTTCCTCGAATTTCGGGCTCAGCTGACGGTCAGAATCGACGTGCGCGAAGTCCCAGAATTTGGTGACGCCGTCCGTGCCCTTGAACGCGGGCGTGCCGACGGGATCTTCCAGAATGGCGTCTTCGGTGAACAGCGACAGCAAAAGCGCCTTGTCGTTCGTGCCCCAGGCCTTAATGTAATTCTGCATCGTCTTGCGCGCTTGATCCGGCGTGAGCGGCATGTGTGTTTCCTCCTCGAGTTCTTGTTGGTCGACTGACTTGCGTTATTTCTGGCGGTGGATGACGCGCTCGGCGTAGCGGCTGACGGCGTCCTTCTTCACGGCCAGTTTGGAAATGTCCGCGCCCGCCGGCACAAAGCCCTCATTTTCCCAGGGAGTCGGCATATACGGGATCGCCATAATGTCGTTCACGCCCGCGGCGTGCAGTTTGTCCGCGGCTTCCTTGGTCAGAGATTCGATCAGTGAGATGCAGGGGCTGAAGCCGGTTTGCGGCAGCCCCATCTCGCCGCGCATTTTGTACATGGCCTGGGCGACGCCGACATTCTGCTCCACCGTCATCGGCAGACCGAGCCAGCCGTCATTGGCGGCGGCGCGGCGCAGCGCCGGCTTTGAGCCGCCGCCGCACCAGACCTCGACCTGGCCCTTCGGCGCCGGGCGCATGATGACGGAATCGTATTCGAAGAACTCGCCCTTGTGGCTGACGATCTCGCCGGTCCACAATTGGCGCGCGCAGGCGATGATCTCGTCCAGACGCTTGCCGCGGCTGGCGAAGTCGATCTGCGCCGCTTCATATTCCTCGGCCAGCCAGCCGGCCGACACGCCGCACAGGATGCGCCCGTTGCTGAAGGCCGAGGCGGTGGAGACCATGCGCGCCACGGTGAACGGATCGCGCAAAGCCGCGAGATAGATGTTGGTGATCAGCTTGATCGTCTTGGTGTGCGAGCCCAGCACTGACAGCGCGATCCAGGGGTCCGGCCAGGGCGCGTCCAGCGGCCAGAAGATTTCGCCATCCGCCGTATAGGGGTATTTCGACTTGATCTTGGTCGGCATGACCAGATGGTCGGCGTAGGTGCAGCCATAGAAGCCCACGCTCTCGGCGTGCTGGGCCAGCTCGATCAATTGATCGATTTCCGGCACCGCCATCATGCTCAGCCAAAACCGCATGTCTCCTCCCCGAATTTTCAGTTGCCGTCTTCTGTGGGCGCGGCGCGTGCACTCTAACCTCCGCCGCCGATCCAGCAACCCGGCTTTTGAGACTTTTTCTAATCATTTCAGGACATCAGGGGCCACGCCCCCGCCCCTAAGGCTCCAAAAGCGTCGGTCCGTCCGTCTGCAGGCGCGCGTCCTGTCTTTGACGCCGCACAAATTTGTCAGACGGGCTTTGCACTATAGAAACCACATTCATCCTCTAAATGACGGCAAATGGCTGACTCCTCCCGCTTCGACCCGTCCAAAAACGCACCCGCCACTTCGCAAGGCGCCGCCGCGCCGCACCCCGAAGACGCCCGCAAACTGACGCATCGCTACGACAATCTGGACCGGGCGGCCCGCGCGGCGATGGGTCGCTTCACCGGGGGCCTGTCGCCCTACGCCATGGCTGTGACGTGGTTCGACTGGGCCGCTCATATGTCGCGCGCGCCGGGCCGGCAGATCGAACTCGCCGAGCGCGCGGGCCAGAACGCCGTGCGCCTTGGTCAATATGTGGGCGAAGCCGGCGCCGGCGAACCGCCCTTCTCCCCCCAGCAAAACGATCACCGCTTCGACGCGGCGGAATGGCGCGAGCCGCCGTTCAACTTCATCGCGCAATCCTATTTCGCCGTGGAGGATTTCTGGCGGGTCGCGACGTCGCAGGTCCGCGGCATGGCGCCGGATCACGCGGCGCGCCTGTGGTTTCTGACGCGCCAGTGGCTGGATTCCGCCTCCCCCTCCAACAATCTGTTTCTGAACCCGGTCCTGCTGAAGCGCACGCTTGAGTCCGGAGGCACGAATCTGGCGCAAGGCGCCCACAACTTTCTGGAAGATTATACGCGCCTGATCACCGGCGAAGAGCCGCCGAAACCGGAAAACTTCCGCGTCGGCCACGAGCTCGCGATCACGCCGGGCGCGGTCGTCCTCCGCAACGATCTGATGGAGCTGATCCAGTACACGCCCACAACCGGGACTGTGCGGGCCGAGCCGGTCCTGATCACGCCCGCCTGGATCATGAAATACTACATTCTCGATCTGCGGCCGGAAAACTCACTGGTGCGCTATCTGGTCGAGCGCGGGCACACCGTGTTCATGATCTCCTGGAAAAATCCGAGTGCGGAAGATCGCGACACCTCGTTCGACACATATCGCACGCGCGGAGTCATGGCGGCGCTGGATGCGGTCGGCGCGATCGTACCGGGCCACAAGATCCACCTCGCCGGCTATTGCCTAGGCGGCACGCTGGCGGCCATCACCGCGGCGACCATGGCGCGCGACGACGACGATCGCCTGGCCTCGCTGACCCTGCTGGCGGCGCAGACGGACTTCAGCGAAGCCGGCGAATTGCTGATGTTCGTCGACGACAGCCAGATTTCCCTGCTCGAAGACGTGATGTGGGACCGGGGCTATCTCGACGGCAAACAGATGGCCGGCGCGTTTCAGGCGCTGCGCTCCAGCGATCTCATCTGGTCGAAAATGACGCACGATTACGTGCTGGGCGAGCGCGACGAAATGACGGACCTGCTCGCCTGGAACGCGGACCGCACCCGGATGCCGTTCCGCATGCATTCGGAATATCTGCGCAGCCTGTTTCTGGAAAACCGCCTCACCGCCGGCCGCTTTGCGGTCGAGGGCAAGGTGATCGCGCTCAAGGACATCGAATGCCCGATCTTCGCGGTCGGCACAGAGACCGATCACATCGCGCCGTGGCGCTCCGTGTATAAGGCGCATCTTTTCACGGACGCGGACCTGACGTTCATTCTGACGAGCGGCGGCCACAACGCGGGCATCGTGTCCGAGCCCGGGCATCCCCGCCGTCATTTCCAGATGTCACACCGCCGCCACGGCGACCGTTACATATCGCCGGACGCCTGGGCGCCGAAAGCTGCGCGCTTCGAGGGATCGTGGTGGCCAGCCTGGTCGGACTGGCTGGACGTCAATAGCGGCGTCGAAGTTCCGCCGCCGCCTTTGGGCGCGCCGGCGCGCGGCTATTCAGTGCTTGAGGATGCGCCAGGACTGTATGTGAAACAGCCATAGTCCGCCGCGCGGCCGCCATGGCCCTTTCGTAGGCGTCGCTGTACGCAACGGCGCCAACCAGATCCAGCTCCCACGCCGCCTGGTCGGCCTGGCAATACAGGAACGCCCGCCGGCCGCCTTCAACCTCTCGCGGGCCGAACCGAGTCGTCAGCGCGCCGCCGCAAAAAGGACAGGGCTTGGACGCGACAAACGATCCGCAATCACCGTCCGCCATGGTCTCGTCTTTCCTTCTCCGCCGCACGGACGCATGGCTCCGGCGACGCCTTGCGCGCTACGCATCTCGCATGACGATGGCGTGACATATTGGTCCCTCGCCGCAGGTTGAGCCTTAAAGCCTGTGGTTAAGACCGGGGTTCCTTAAGAAGCATGGCGTCGGCGCCAGATTGCGACGAAAAAGCAAAAGCGCCCAAATTTACGCCGCTTCTTCGTCATCCTGCCGCGCGCGCAAGCGCGGAGCGCGGTGTGCACGTCCACAGGGGCCAGCCACGGCGCCGCAAAGCCATAGAATTCGTCCGGCTCAAGGAAGGTCGTCGAGAGGAATGGCAGCCGCGCGAATCAGAACCTCTTCACGCTGTTTGAGCCAGGAGAAGACTGCGAAAGCGCAGGCCTCAGGCCGCCGCGCGCGCG
>CAYNCS010000066.1:0-17109 GCA_964395875.1 uncultured Caulobacteraceae bacterium
GCCCTTCGGCACGCGCTGCGAGATCAAGAACGTCAACTCGATGCGCTATGTGCAAATGGCGGCCGAGTACGAAGCCAAGCGTCAGATCGGCGTGCTGGAGGATGGCGGTACGATCCGCCAGGAAACGCGTCTGTTCGACGTGAAGAGCGGCGTCACGCGCTCCATGCGCTCGAAGGAAGACGCGCACGATTACCGTTATTTCCCGGACCCTGATCTGTTGCCGCTGAAACTCGATCCGGCGTTGATCGAGCGCGTGCGCGCCAGCCTGCCGGAACTTCCGGACTCAAAGAAGCGCCGCTTCCAGGAGGATTATGGCCTGTCCGCTTACGACGCCGGCGTTCTGTCGGCGGAGCGCGAATCCGCGGACTTCTTTGAGGCGGCGGCCAAGGGGCGCGACGCCAAGCTGGCGGCGAACTGGGTGACCCAGGATTTGTTCGGCGCGCTGAACAAGGGCGGGCTCGATCTGGCGCAATCGCCTGTTTCGGCGGAACAAATCGGTAAGCTGGTCGGGCTGATTTCGGACGGCACAATATCCGGCCGGATCGCCAAGGACGTCTTTGAAAAAATGTTCTCGACGGGCGACGATCCGGCGGTCATCGTCGAGCGCGAAGGGTTGCGTCAGGTCACGGACGTTTCGGCGATCGAAGCCGCCGTGGATTCCGTGATGGCCGCCAATCCTGACAAGGTGGCTGAGGTGAAGGAAAAGCCGAAGCTGTTCGGGTTCTTTGTCGGCCAGGTGATGAAGGCCACGGGCGGCAAGGCTAACCCGCAAGCTGTGAACGACATTTTGAAGGCGAAACTGGGCGTGCCATGACGAGCTATCGCATCGAAACCGCCACGAAAGAGCATCTTCCTGCGATCGGTGCTCTGCTGGCGGACGATGCGATCGGGGCGTTTCTGGAAGACCCGTCGGCGATGGATGTTTACGATCGCGCCTTCGGGGACATGCAACGCAATCCAAACGCCGCGATCTATGTCGCGCTGGACGAGGCGGGAGGCGTCGTCGGGTGCGTGCAGATGTCCGTTGCGCAGTTTCTGGTTCATCGTGGCGAAAAACGCGTGGAAATCGCCGGACTGCGGGTCAGCGGCAAGTTGCGCCGCTCGGGCGTCGGCGGCTTGCTGTTGCGATATGTGATGGACGAAGGCCGGCGCCGCGGCGCGACCGTCGCGCAATTCACCTCCAACAAGGCGCGGCAGGACGCGCACATGTTCTATGAGCGCATGGGCTTCAAGGCCTCGCACGATGGGTACAAGATCAGCCTGAAGAGGTGACGTGATGGCGCGGCTTTCGTTGTTTCTCTTCTTGGCGATCAACCTCTTCTTCGGGGGCTCGCGGGCGGAGGCGCTGCCGTGCAAATATGACGAATGGGCGTTCGACAATTCTAAGCCGGAAGCCTGTGTCCGGACCAAAGAAGGTAAGGTCGGAGACATTGTTCAGTCTGCAAAGCTGACCGTTGGCTGTGAGACTGGCGCGCTTTTTATTGAAGTCGCCCCGGCGAACGGATTTGGTCCATCGAAGCGCCGCGATAAATCGGGCCGGGAGAAATTCGATAAAGGCGAACGCTTGAGTCGAATTTGGTTATTCGATGCCGATAGGGCGCGCTTAGAAGACTTTAACGAAGTCAGAGACTTTGTAGAGAAACTTCAAAGCGGCGAACGCGATGTCGTGATGACTGGTGGCGATGGCGCCGACAAAGACTATCGCTTCAGATTTTCTCTGATGAAGTCCACGTCAGAAATTCGAAAGTTGAAGGAAGTTTGTAGGCCGCGATAGTAGCGAGCTTAAAAGCAAAAGTCGATGGGGTGGGCGTGGCCCAGGCGGAAATAACACCACAGCGCCGATTCCTCGAAGATTGGTTCGACGTCGCGCCGGGTGTATTCGCCGCGTTGGCGTTCGCGGCGGGCTTTATCGCGATCCTCGCCGTGGCCGCGCCGTCACTTCCACATCTGCGCGGGCTCGACGCGGTGGAGCGTCTGTTCGCGGAATTTCCGGAATTCAGCGCCAGCGTCGGCGGCGTGGCGTTGATGGGACTGGCGACGGGGTTGCGGCGGCGGATAGACACCGCCTGGGCGGCTGCGACCGCCTTGTTCGCCGCCGGATGTCTTTACGCCTTTTTCCGGCACGACCATTTGCCGCTGGCCTCGGCCGCCGGCGCAACGGCGGTCATGCTGGCGCTGTCGCGACGTGCTTTTTACCGGCACTCGCGTTTGACGCGCCTGTCTCCCGGGCCGCGCGTCGCGTTGGCGATCGCCGGCGCTCTGGCGGTCGGGGTCGTCGGCGCTCTGTTATGGGCGGGCGGACGGCCGGGCTTCGCTGCAGCGCCGTGGTGGGCGCTGCTGACGGATCCGCATCTGGGCCGGCCGGGGCGATCGTTGTCGATCGCCCTGGCGGCGTTCGGCGGCTGGATGGCGAACCGGTACTTTCTTGAACGCGCGAAGGGCGTCCCTGCGCCCGCCGGCGATGATGCGCTGGCGCAAGTCGAACAGATTATTGCGGCGACGCCGGAGGCGCCGCCGGATGCTCAATTGGCGTTCACCGGCGACAAGAGCTTCATCTTTTCGGGGGAGGCGTTTGTGATGAGCGCCAAAGGCGGCTCCAGCCTGATTTCGATGCTGGGGCCGGTTGGGAAGCGGGAGCATTGGCGGGCCGCTCTGATGGAATTTCGCGCTGAAGCGGCGCGTTTGTCCTTGCGGCCCGTCGTCTACGCGGCCCCGCCGGAATTGCTGCCGGACCTCATCGATCTTGGCTTTCGCGTGGAGAAGGTGGGCGAGAACGCGCTCATCGATCTTCCGGCCTTTTCGCTCAAAGGATCGGCGAAGCAGAATTTGCGCACGGCGCGGCGGCGCCTGGTTGAGCGGGAAGGGGCGGTGTTCGAAGTGTCATCTCCGCCTCTTGATGATGTGATTTGGGCCGAGCTTGAAGCCGTGTCGAACGCGTGGCTTGAAGCGCACGGCGGCAGGGAGAAGACCTTCTCGCTCGGTGCCTTTGACCGCGCGTATCTGCGCCGGCACCACATCGCAATCGTGCGGCAGAACGGCGCCGCCACCGCCTTCGCGAACCTCTGGATCAACGCCGGACGCACACGCGTGGCGGTCGATCTCATGCGCTGTCATCCCGGCAAAGCGGGCAAGGGCGTCATGGACTTTCTGCTGTCGGAATCGATCATCTGGGCGCGCAACGAAGGCATGCAGGTCTTCGACCTCGGCATGGCGCCGCTGACCGGCCTATCGGAGACCGAGTTCGCGTCCTGGTTCGCGCGCCTGGGCCGTCTCGTCGCCCAGTACGGCGACCCGATCTATTCCTTCGAGGGGCTGCGCGCGTTCAAGGACAAGTTCGACCCGCGCTGGGAGCCGCGCTACATCTCGGCGCCCGGCGCGTGGACGCTGCCGATCGTCCTGGCGGAAGTCGGCATTTTGTCGAGCGGCCCCCGGAAATAGCCTTACCAGGACCCCGTGTTCGGCATCGAAAGCCAAGGCTCCTGCGGCGGCAGCGAGCCGCCCTTTTGCAGAAGTTCGATGGAAATGCCGTCGGGGCTGCGCACGAAGGCCATATGGCCGTCGCGAGGCGGGCGATTGATCGTCACGCCATGCTTCTGAAGACGCTCGCAGGCCTCGTAGACATTGTCGAACTCGAACGCCATGTGACCGAAATTCCGGCCGCCGCGATATTCCTCGGGGTCCCAATTGTAGGTGAGTTCGATCTCGGCTTCCGGAGTTTCCGACGCCGAGAGAAAGATCAGCGTGAAGCGGCCTTTTTCGTTTTCGATGCGCCGCGTCTCCTGCAGGCCGAGCGCGTCCCGATAGAACGCCAGGGATTTCTCCACGTCGGAAACTCGAACCATTGTGTGCAGATATTTCATCGGGCGATCGTCTCCGGAGGACTTTACCGCATTGGTAAAGGCGATGGCGCACAAATAACTACAAGCTGAATTCGCCGTTAAGGAAAAAATCACATCCTTCCGTAAATCATGGGAATTGGAAGCAGATCGCTTTCCGTTTTGTGATTCGACGGGACGGCAAAATGCCTCCGTCACAAGAAGAGGACGCGACAATGGGCATCGCGACAATCGTCGATTACGCTTCCGTGGCGCCGATCGACATGATGATGGCGGAGCAGACCGCCTCGACCGCTGACGATCTTTATCGGTTGGGCATCGCGTATTCGACAGGTCAGGGCGTGTCGGTCGATTACATTTCGGCCCACAAATGGTTCAATCTGGCGGCGCTGCGTGGTTCTGAAGACGCCAAAACGTGCCGGTCCGAGCTGACGGCCTCGATGACCCAGGAAGAGATTGCGGCGGCTCTGAAGGCCGCGCGCGAATGGTTGTCCACCCGCACGCATTAAGATTTGCCGCCGGCGCAGCTATCTGAGCGTCGCGCCGATGGACTGACGAATGGCCTTTGCGTCATAGGCGCCAGGCCGATCCGGTCGTTGCCCTGAGCCCATGAGCACTTCGATCGTCGTGGCCCGGACCGGGCCGCTCAGCTTAAAGCCTGTCGAGACCCCGACGTCCAAGCCGCTGGAGCGGCCGTAATTGCCGCCGCCGACGCCCATGCCGATCGTCGGACCTGGGCCCTCGAACGCCTCCTCGTAGGAGTTCACGACCTCAAACCAGTCGAAATTGTTCCCGATGGCGAGGTCGGCTGCTCGCAGCAACGCCAGATCCTTAACGCGGGAAACCGGCGCCCCGCTGCCGCCGCGAAACATGATCCGGTACCGATTCTGCTCGATCCGCGTCTCCGTGAAGCCGGATTCGCCCCGCTTGACCGCGGGCTCGTAACGAGTCGGGGTGGAACAGGCGGCCAGGCCGCCGGCCAGCAGGGCGCCGAGGAGGGCTAGGGCCAGCGCCCCGGAATGACGTGTCGCGGGCATTTGGGTTCCTTGAAGAAGGGGCTTCCACTTTTATTAATTATAACGCGCCGGCGCCGGCGGCGGGGTAAATTTGTCATAAGCTGAGTTAACCCGACAGTAGGACCGGTTTGATAATTGCATGTCGCCGGACGTTGTTGGGAGGGGCGCTTCCTCCGTACGGTTCGGTTGTTGAAGCGGCATTGCACAAGGAAACAGAATGACGCCGATTGCGCAGGCGCGCGGCGCTAGGTTCGAGCGGAATGCGGCGCCAGCAGCAATTCCGCCGGCTGCTGCGGACGCTGCTGTTCCTCTGTGGGAACGTATTCTCGCCGTTTATTGTATCTTCCATTATTCCGATGGTCTTTGGGGCACGGTGTTCGCCGATCCTAATGCGGTCGATGAATCGCCGATGCTGCGCCTGCTTTGGTACCCGGTTTACGTTCTTGGTCTGCTTGGCCTGATGCGCATCTGGCGAGAGGCTTCAAGGCAATTGGTTGGCGCGACGATGCTGATCGCGCTGCTGGCGTTCACCTTTCTGTCGATGACCTGGTCTGTGGAGCCGGATGTAACCTTCCGGCGCGCCATTGCGCTGTTCATGACCTCGTTGTTCGGCCTCTATCTGGCGACGCGCTATGATTGGCGGAGCCTGGTTCTTTTGTTCGCCGCCAGTTTTGCGGTGATGGCGGTCGCGGGCTTCCTCGGTTCGTTGATTGCTCCGAAATTGTTTGTGCACCAGGTCGAATATGCGGGCGCCTGGAAGGGCGTCTGGCGCCACAAGAACCAGATGGGTTCGCTGATGGCGCGCGGCGTCGTCGCATGCGTTTGCGCTGCGGTGTTGATGCCGCGGCGGCGAAATATGTGGTGGTTCTTCGCCGCGTTCTGTTTCCTGATGGTGATCCTGTCGCAGTCGTTCACATCCGTGTTGGCGACGCTGCTCGGCTTGACGATCATCGGCATTTTCTGGACGGCCTCGAAAGGCGCGCTGTCCGGCTACGTCTTCGGCTATTGTCTGCTGATGATCGCCCTTGCGGCCGTGGCCGCCGTGGTGTTTGCGCCGGAGGCGCTGTTCCAGATCGCCGGGCGCGATTCCACGCTGACGGGCCGTGCGGGCATCTGGATGCTGGTCAAAGAAGAAATCAGCCACGCGCCGCTGTTTGGTCATGGCTATCAGGCGTTCTGGCACGGCTTGAACGGCGCCGCGGCCCATATCCGGCAGGCGCTGTGGTTCAACGTGCCGCACTCGCATAATTCCTGGCTCGAACTGGCGTTGGATCTTGGCTATTTCGGCGCGATCGGCGTTGGGGCTTACCTTTTGCTGATGACGGCGCGCACCCTCACCAAATTCGGCGATCCGATGGTCGGTGCTTTCGCGCTGGCGACGCTGGCGGCGACGTTTCTGTTCAGCATGTCGGAGACGGTGCTTTGGCTGCCCAACAACTATCTGCAGGTGATGTTGCTGGCGATCGGCATAAAGCTCTCGACCGAGGCGAACGAACGCCGTGCCGCAGCCATCTTCATGCCGCGCCCCCGCATGATGCAGCAGCGGATGGCGCGCAATCCCTGAAGCGCTCCGGGTTCGGGCGCGACGTTCAAATGAAAACGCCGGGCTGAGGCCCGGCGTTTTGTTGTTACGAATTGACCGCTTTGCGCTGCGCGGGCGGGGGCGCTTCGGGCGCTTTCTGGCCGCGCGTCTGCTTTTCCATCCAGGCGCCGTAGAATTCCAGTTTGGTCCACCAGATGATCTTGCCGGCGCCGCGGATCGCAGGATCGAGCAGCTGCGCCCGGTTCGGCAGACGGAGCGCCCACGCCAGGCCGCCGATCAAACCGAACACGGTCAGTTGACCAAGGCCGATCATCATGTGCCAGGCGATGCCGGCGTAATTCACGTGGTCGCTGGTGGCGATCGTGTAGCAGGCCCCCTGACCATAGGAGAACGAGCGGCGATAGGCGTATTTCAGATTGGCGCGGTAGCCCACGAGATTCTCGTCCACCTTGCCTTTGGCCGACCAGGCGACCTTCGCGCCGCGCTTGATGGCGGCATGAAACAGCGCGTCGTCCTCGCCGCCAATATTGTTCGTGTGCTCTGGGAAGGGCGGGTTCTCGGGAAATACAATCGAGCGCACATGCAGCGAACAGCTCGCGCCGCCGAACTCGTCGATCAGTTTATCTTCGTCCGGCCCCAGACGGGAGAACAGCTTTTCGATATAGGCGCGATGCTCTTTCGGAGCGTCGTTGGCATGCATGATCGTTGGGCCGAACACCATAGCGGCGTTGAACCGGTCGCGCGTGTCCAGCAGCGATTGCAGCCAGGTTTCTTCGCCATAGGTGTCGTCGTCGAGAAAGGCGATCAATTCGCCTTTGGCCGCTTCAAAGGCGGTGTTTCGCGCGTAAGCGACGCCCGGACGCGGCTCGTGCAGCACGACCATGTTCACGGTGCAGCGCGATTGCGCGTTCAGGAGGTACGGCATGGCCGAACCTTCCGGCGAATTGTCAACCGCGATGATCTCGTATTGCGCGCTCGTCATGCGCTGCGTGAGCAGCGACTCGATCGCCAGCGGCAGGAGATCCGGCCGGCGAAATGTAGGGATGATGACGGAAATCAGTCTCATGCTGCCTTCTCACGAGAGGTTGGCGCGACGAGACTGGCTCCATCACGCATTGTCGTTATCTTTGCTTTGGAGGCGACCGCCGCTTCGACGATCGCGCGCAACATGTCCGGTGTGGTCCCGAAATCGCTGGGATTGTCGCAGACGTCGTGGGTGTAGAAAATGAGCCAGCCGCTCTCGTCGACCGCGCGGCGGATCAGCGCCTCAGCGGTTTGAAGCATGTTGGGCCGGCGCGTTTCGATCGGAGCCGCGAACAGGCTGGACATGTCGGAGCGGCCGGCGTTGACGCCTTCGCGCACGCCGCGTGCGTTCGTAAACTTCCGCATTGTGAGCTGTTTCGCGCCGACGCTGATTTCGCCGAACGGATAGGCGAACGAGGTCATAGGCGTTTTTAATCCTGCCTCGGACAATTCCCGTGCGTTTCGCTCAAGATCGCGGCGTAGATCATCCACGGACGCATGCGCGCAGTCGATATGGCCATAGGTGTGGCAGGCGATTTCGTGGCCCCTGGCGTCGAGCGCCAACACGTCGTCGATGTCGCAATGCACGCCCTGATGATTGTCGATCCCGGACAAACCCCACGCGACATAGTACGTGCCGCGCAGGCCGTGGTCTTCGAGAATCGGTGCGCCGCTGGTGGCCGCCGATTTGGGGAAATCGTCGAACGTGAACGTGATCAGGCCGCCGGGAACGTCCACGTTCGTCATGCACACGGGCCATTCATAGGCGACGCGGCGCATGACGCGGTCGAGCAAGCTGCCTTTCCCGGTATAGCCTTCCTGGCGGTTCATACTTGCTGTCCGCCTCCGCCGGTAAGGTGTTCGGCGTAGCTGCAGGCGCGATACACCTTGAGCGCCGCCAGACGCAATTGCATTGGAATCAGCTTCTGCGGGTCTTCCGCCATATAGGAGCAAACCTTCTTCAGAAGACCGCGCGACGGCACGTGCTTCATGAATTTGGCGGCGCGATAGGACGAAAACGCCTTAACCTCTTCGGGGTGCAGCATCGCAAGACGCTGGAAATTTCCGCCGGATCGCGAGAATTTGGTGAGCAATTGCGCCGGAGTTTCAAGACCCAGGTGGGTCGCCATATTGTCGATGTGCAGGACTTCGAATTTTTCGGCGGCGCGCAGGCCCCAATCGACGTCTTCCCAGCCCCAGCCCTTGAAGCCTTCGTCGAACTGGATCGCCTCGATCACGTCACGGCGGACCAGGAGATTGCTGGTGCAGATGGTCTTGCCGGGATTGAGGTTGCGTTCGGCCGCCGGCCGGCAATCGGACGTGCGGGCCAGCGCGCGGTGCAGCGCCGTGGCGGCGTTCGCCGGCGCATGCAGATCGCTGAAGCCTCCGAACACGACGGCGGGATTGCGTGTGCGGATCAATGCGTCGTAGCGGGCCAGGAACTGGTCGTCGTCCGGCAGCATGTCCGCGTCCAGAAAAAGGACATGCTGGGCGCGCGCCATGCCGATCAGGCGATTGCGGCCCCTCGAGCGGCCCAGATTGTCGTAGGAGCGGATGAAGCAGGCCGGTGCGGGACAGGCTTCGATCGCCTTCGCCACTTTATCCGCGAGCGCGTCGTCGTTCGTTCCATCGTCGAGAATGATCAATTCGGCGCCGGTTGGGTTTCTTCCAAGGGCGTTGATAAGGGGCGTCGGGTCGTCGCGAAGAAACGGCGTCAGCACCGACAAAGTCGGATTGGCGCTCGCCCATTGCGCGTTGGTGACGATTTTTTCCCGGTTAGGGGCGTCCATCCGGTTTAGTCCCGTTTTCTTCATGCGGTGCGCTGCTCGCTGGCGCTGCAATCGCAGCCGGGGAAGCGGCCCGGCTCGAAGTCATGCGCGCGACGAGGCTTTTGGCGCCGCCGATATCTAAAACCACTGCGGCCGCTGCATATATTATGCCGCCGACGGCCGCTTTTAAGGCTAGTTCGGGCAAACCGCCGCTCGCGGGCAGAAAAAACACCGTCAGGCCCATGACGGCCGCGGCGAGCGCTGTTTTCCCGGCTTCGCCCCAGGGAATCGGCAAAGGCAAAGCCCGTTTGCTGAAGGCGGACAGCAATAGCGCGGCGCAACCGAATCCGGTGACGGCCGCAATGGCGGCGCCCTGTAGCCCCAGCCGGGGCAACAACACAATGTTGAGGCCAATATTGACGGCGCTGCTGATGGCGAGAAGCATTGAACACAGCGTCATCTTGCGTCCGAGGCGGTAAGATTCTCCAAAGAAGTAGGTGACGTACCCCGCCAGGAACCCGGAAATCGTCAGCCAAGGGATCAGTTTACCAACATCTGGCGCCATATCAGGCGCGACCATGATGTCGGCCAGCGGCCTGGCCACCAGGCACAAGCCCACCGCTGCTGGAAGCGTGATGGCGAACAACGTCGCGAAATAGCGCCGGGCCAGCTTTTGCGCCGCTTCAGGACCCTGCGTTTCGTAAACGGACGTATTGAGTGGCGCCGCCGTGCGGCCGGTCCAGACGAACAGGATGTCGAGGATCCGCGGCGCGAGGCCGAAGGCGGCTGCGTAGGCGCCGGCTTTCGCTTCGCCCAGAATGCCCGCGATGAGGAAGCGGTCGGCGAAGGCCAGCATCTGTTCGACCATCAGGATGGTCACAATCGACCAGCCGAAGGCGGCGTAGGATTTGGCGGCGCCGTGATCCACCTTTCCGCCCTTTGCGGCCTTGGTATGTTTCGGCCAGTCGATGAAGAGGGCGATCAGCGCCGCGCTCAACAGACCGACGAACGGCGCCGTTTCTTTCAGGTCGGTCGCGACCGCCAACACCGCACCGATGGCGAAGCCCAAACCGATCTGGATCGTTTCAATGATGCTGAAAGGGATGACGCGTTGCGCGGCGCGGTGCGTTTCCTGGCCGATGCGGACGCTGCCGCGCACGAGCAGATAGACCGCCGCGACGGCCGCGGCCAATTTTCCCAGAGGCGCCATCGGCGTCAGCGCGACGAGCGCCACTGAGCCCAGCGCCATGAGCGGCAAAGCGACGTACAGCAACCACCGCAAGGATTTGATGAAGTCCGGCGTGCGGTTTTGCGCCGCCATCGGGGCGTAGAAGCGATGCGCCGCGGCTTCGATCCAGGTGAAGCCGAAAATGTAGATGAAATTCACCGCCGACAGGATCAGCGCGTAGCGGCCATAGGATTCCGCGCCAAGTATGCGGGTGAATAAGAAGATCGCGCCGAAGCTCGCCACGACCTGCGCGATATTGACGGGAACGTATCCCGCCAATTGCCGCAGCAACCGACGCGCGTTGTCGTGATGGCCGTCCTGTTGGGCCGGCTCTGCGTGTTGAGTCGCGCTCATTACGACTGCTTAGCGCGTGTTTTCCTTATCGCCTAGGAAGGCGGGCGCTGTGCAGATCATGATCCACAGGTCAAACCAGAACGATGCGCGATCGATATATTCGATGTCGAGGCGCACGCGTTCGCGCACTTCTTCCGGGGTATGCACAGGGCCGCGCGAACCGTTGACCTGCGCCCAGCCGGTGATGCCGGGCTTCACGCGATGGCGGTGCGCGTATTCGGCCACCAGCAGATGCGATTCCACATCGCCGGTGCGCATACCGACGGCGTGCGGACGCGGGCCGACGATCGACATTTCACCCATCAGCACGTTGAAAAGCTGAGGAAGTTCATCGATCGAGGTCTTGCGGATGAACTTTCCGACGCGCGTGACGCGGTTGTCGCCGGCGCCCACCTGGGCTTCGATCTTCTCGCCCTCATTGGACGGACGCATGGAGCGGAATTTCCAGACGCGGATGATTTCGTTGTTAAATCCATGACGGCGCTGGCGGAAAAACACGGGGCCCTTGCTGTCGAGCTTAATGGCGATGGCCGTGATCAGCATGAACGGGCTGAAGCAGATCAACATGCCCAGGCCGAACACAACGTCCTGGATGCGCTTGGCGAGCGCGCGGTTCACATCGCGCGGCGTGCCGGAGACATAGGCGATCGGGGCGCTGGCGGCTTGAGCCAGAGTGGTTTTCTCCGGGTTCAGGCCATCGAAATCCAGCAGTAGCGTCACGGCGTTGGGCAGGCCGCGCAGGCGGTCCACCAGTTCGCGCACGCGCGGCTGGGAGGCGTCGGTCACGGTGATGACGATGCGGTCGACTTCCGGCAGGAGATCGAACTTCAGCAAATCCAGCGTGCTGCCGACCACAGGCACGCCGCCGATCGAGGCCGGCGCGCGGTCCTTACGGTCGTCGAAGATGGCCAGAATGTTCAGTTCGCCGCTCACGGCGTTCTTTTCGATGAGGCGCTGGGCATTCTCGGTGGCGCCGACGATGACGACGTTGTCAGACAGGCGGCCTTCGCGGGCATAGCCGCGTACGATGGAGACATAGTGCGCATGCAGCGCCAGGGCGGTCACGGCCGCCACCAGAAGTGCGATGGCGGTGTCGTTGAAGCCGCTGGCGCCCAGCAGCAGGAACGCGATGGCGCAGCTGGCGAGGAGGCCGCCCAACAAGGCGCAGGCGGAGCGCAGCACGTGGCCCAAAGTGGTTTCATTGCGAGGGAAATTGTAGGCTTCGGCCACCCGGAGCGAGGTCGCCAGCAGGAAGCCGCCGAAAAGGTAAGGGGCGATCGCGCTTACTTCCGCGCGCCAGACGACGCTGGCGTTCAGGGCTTCGTAGGAAACCAGGATAGCGGCCAGGATCAATCCGGCGTCCAGCGTCTTGAACAGACGGGCCAGAGCTTCCTTGTAAACGCGGGAGGGCGCTTCGGTGGGAGCGGCGGGGCGGATTAACCCAATAGGCGAACCTTGCCCGCGTGCGGCGAGCTGTTCGGCTGAACCAGGAGCGTTGGTCAGTGCGTCTCTAGCGACGGCGGTGTTCCCAACTTCCATATGTAAGTCTCTATATTTGGGCTACAAAGTAGCGCTCGATTGCTAATAGCCCCCGGTATGCATAAGCAATGCCGCACATGCGGCAGGAGAACTTGCCCCATTAAGCCCCGCTTGCGTTCTCCATTCCTCCCGTTTAGAGCGGGGGCCGCAGGTGACGTGGCCGAGTGGCTGAAGGCAACGGTTTGCTAAATCGTCATACGTGAAAGCGTATCCAGGGTTCGAATCCCTGCGTCACCGCCAGCTCGGCTTTGTGTAAGCGACTAATTTACAAAGAAATTTATCAGCCAGACGAACGTGCCGTCTCTCGCCGGTAAAGGAATACTGCGCTCTCGCTAGGGTAGGCGTCAACGCGTTAGCGGGCGTAGTTGCAGCAGATATCCACCGTCGTGCGATGCGTCGCAACACCAGCTTTTTAGGCTAATTTTCAGTTAACATTTCCCCTTTGGGGCGGGGCCGGGGAACGAAGAGACAGTCTGTCCCAAAGTGGCAGCAAAACCGAGACCCAGGGGACGGCGAGATCCGGCGTGGCAAGCTAGTTGATCTGCGCCACACGCCCACGGTTAATATCTTCCTGTAACCGCAGCGGGGGCGGGGTCGGGGACAGGCGCGCCCGATAAACCTGCAGGTTCTCAAGCACGCGGTGGACGTAATTTCGGGTCTCTTCGATAGGGATCGACTCCATCCAGTCGATGGGGTCGACCCCCGCGCTCCGGGGATCGCCGTAGGCGTCGATCCACTGCCGGGCCCTGCCGGGGCCGGCATTGTAGGAGGCGATCGCCAGAATGTATGAGCCGCCCCAATTGTTCACCAGCGAGGCAAGATACTCGGAGCCCAGCTCCATATTGTAGGAGGGGTCCATGGTTAACCAGCTCAGGTCGTATTGCCGGCCGGACTGCTTCGCCACGACGCGGGCGGTCGACGGCAGCAACTGCATCAGCCCCCGTGCGCCGGCGGAACTGACGGCGTGAGGATCGAACTCGCTCTCCTGCCGCGTGATCGCCAGCGTGAACGCCGGCTCCAGCACTCGGGTCGCCGATTGCGGCACCGGGGCGAGCGGATAGGCGGCCGAGGTGGAGATGATCCCGCGCGCCAGACCCGACTTCGCGCCCCGGACCGCGAGTTTGGGCAGCAATTGCTGCATGGCGATCTGGGACAGCAATTGGTGTTCGGCGGCCGACGATAATTGGTCGTCCAGGCGAAGCGCGAATTCCTCGAACAGCTCGCGTTCCCCGAGGGCGGCCAGAATGCGGATCGCCTTGGTGAGCGGCCGGGCTTCGAACAGGGCTTTATCCGCGTCGGTGGGCGCGGCCTCCAGGGGTAAGGTGAGCGGCGCGCCGGGGGCATATTTTTGCGCGGCGAGCTGTCCGTAAAAAGTCGTTGGATATTGTGCGGCAAGACCGAAAAACGCATTCGCCGCCGCATCGTCCTTGCGCTCTTGAGCGGCGACGGCGCGCCAATAAGCGGCGCGCGACTTGCTGACAGGGGTACGTACGCCGCTCTCGAGCTTTGCGAAATGAGCGTCGGCCTTCACCGGATCGTGCAGCTTCCGCAGGGCGATGAAGCCGGACAGGAATTCGGCGTCGGCAAAATCCGACCCGTTGGACAAGCCGTGGCGCGACAGAATGTTGTAGGCTTGATTGTAGTTCCCGCTTTTCAGATCGTCCGACGCGCAGCGCCGCAAATCGTTCCAAAGCCGCGGTCGAGCGACAGCCGGCACGAGATTGCCGTCGATCTGTTCGATCAGGGGGCACGGATCGGAGGCGCCGCGCGCGTTCTTTCGCCATTGCGCGCGGTCGTACAGGAGACCCGGATCGTTCTGCTGCGCGGCGGACAGCCCCGCGACGAGCTGATCCACCTTCCTGCCGCCGGCGCGCAATTGCATGCGCACTTTTGCCAGTTCCTGCGTCTGGGAGTCCGTATAGGCCGCAAGCATCTGCGCGGAGGCGTTGTCGCGCATCCACAAGACCAGATTCAGCCGCGCCGCATGATCGTCCGGCGTCAGATACGAGCCGTAGCCCGACAAAATCCGGCGTTGCTGATCCAGGGTCAGCAGGTCTTCCCGCCAAACCTTGCGCAACAGGGCGGCGCCTTCCGGCTTGCGGCCGACGTCGATCATTGCCCGTGCGAGGCTGGCGCGGCCGCCGCCGGACGCCGGTCCATTCTTTTCCAGCCACGCGATTCGTGCAGCGGCGGTCATGCCGGAAAAATCGACCTGCTCCTCGGCCCGTGCGCGCAGGTCCGTGATGCGCGGATACCCGTCGAGATCGGTCAGCGCAGCGTCGAGTTCGGCGAAGCCGGGGCTGCGGCCGCGATCCGCCGTGATCCGCCAGGCGAGCAGCTTCTTCGCGCCAAGATCGGGGGCCTGCGCCTGGGCCGCCCGCGCGGACGCCCAATCGCCGCGATCGGCGGCGTCGAGGCCTAGCCGCACGGCGTCGATGGAGCGCTGATCGATGACGCCGGTGGACAGGGAATCAAGCCTGGGCGCCGGGGGCTTCACGCGCGGGGTCGGCGGCTCGTTGCGCAGGATCGAGGCCGCATACGCGATGCCGTCGTTCGCGTCGAAAATCGCGGCCGTGCAAAGCGCAAGGCTCGCGGCGAACACGCCCGCAGTGACGAAAAACTGACGAAATGCGCCGATTGGCCGCCTATGCCGCAACTTTATTCACCCTGCGCTTGCCAATTCGAATCTCACGCGGATACTCCCTGACCCGCTCATCGGCCGTCAATCGCAACACGCCATCGTCGGCAATCAGGGCGTTATTGGGGTAGAATCCCTTCGACGAAGGTTAAAATGTTTCAAGGTTCCATTCCTGCGCTGGTGACTCCCTTTCGCGACGGCGTCGTCGATCGTGGCGCCTTTAAGGCTTTGGTCGAGCGGCAGATAAAAGAGGGCTCAAGCGCGCTGGTGCCCTGCGGCACGACCGGTGAATCCTCGACGCTGTCCCTCGAGGAACATGAAGCAGTCGTCGAATTTTGCGTGGAAATCACCCGGGGCCGCGTGCCGATCATCGCCGGGGCGGGCTCGAATGACACAAATGCTGGCATCCGGCTGGTGCGGCACGCAAAGACCATAGGCGCTGACGCCGCGCTTGTGGTTGCGCCGTATTACAACCGGCCAAACCAGGAGGGCTTGTTCCGGCACTTCTCGGCGATCGCGGACGCCGTGCAGCTTCCGTTGGTGCTCTATAATGTGCCGAGCCGCACAAGCTGCGACCTTTTGCCCGAGACAGTCGGCCGCCTGTCGAAACATCCCAACATCGTCGGCATCAAGGACGCCACCGGCGATCTCGGTCGCGTGGCCCTGCATCGAGAATTGTGCGGCCCGGACTTCGTGCTGCTGTCCGGCGACGACGTCACGGCCTTAGGCTTCAACGCGCATGGTGGAACAGGGTGCATCTCGGTCACCGCCAATGTGGCGCCGCGCATGTTCGCGGATTTGCAGGCCGCCACGCTGAAGGGCGATTTCGCGACGGCGCGCGCGCTGAACGACAAGCTTGCGCCGCTGCACAAGGCGCTGTTCACAGATCCTAGTCCCGGACCAACCAAATATGCGTTGTCGCGCCTCGGCTTGTGCAGCGAAGAAATCCGCTCGCCGCTTTTTCCGGCGGCGGATTATTCACGCCAAGCGGTTGATCGTGCGCTGGCGATCGCCGGGATCGCTTGATGGCCGAAAAGAAGGACCCCAATTCAAAGCTGGTTGCGGAGAACCGGCGCGCGCGTTTCGACTATCAGCTTGAGGATGTGATCGAAGCGGGCATCCAGCTGCTGGGCAGCGAGGTGAAATCGCTGCGGGTGGGGCGGATCAATATCGCCGAATCCTATGCTTCGCCCGAACGCGGCGGGATCTATCTGATCAACGCGAATATTCCGGAATATCCCGGCGCCAACCGTTTCAATCACGAGCCGAAACGGCCGCGGAAGCTGCTGCTGAAAAAGCGCGAGATCGAAAAACTGATGCAGGGTGTGGAGCGCGAGGGGCGGACGATCGTACCGCTGCGGCTCTATTTCAACGATCGCGGCATCGCCAAGATCGCGATCGCGCTGGCCAAGGGCAAGAAAGCGCATGACAAGCGCGAAGCCACCAAGGATCGCGATTGGAAACGCGATCAAAGTCGCCTGCTGCGCCAGAAGGGCTAGTCAGAGCCGCTGTTCGCGCAGCAACGCTTCCCACATTTTCACGACCTTGCCCACGGCGGCGCGAAGCGCGCGCTTTTCGCCATTGGGCATCCGCACCATGACGACTTCGGGCGCCGCGGTCAGCGTGTTTCCCGCTTCCGCCGTTTGGTTGGGCAAAATTCCAACGCTCAGGGGCAAGAGGTTTCGCGCTGCGTCCCAGACGATCTGATAGCTTTCTTCCGTGTCCGCCAAATGCCGGCGATAGGCGCCGGCGCTTGGCGCGCCGCCAACGGCTTTGGGCCGTATCGGGTGAAGGTAATTAAACACCCGGTCCGCCATGTGATCTGCGGCGGCCGCCGCGCTGGCTGCTTTTGCGATGTTCGTGGGATCGGCGCCCCAGGCGTCGAAATTGGTCGCGACGTGCGTGTCGAAATACAGCCTGGGCCGCATTGTTTTCTCCCGGCGGCTGAGTTTGCGGCGCAAGAGATAAAAGTTGCGTTTAAGGCCGGGCCGAATTTGGGGGCTTGTAGCCTAGCCTTAAGGCAAGGCTTCGCGAACCGCCGAAAATACGGCCTCAAACATCGCCGCCGTGAGCCGGCCCGTGTTGGTGTTGTAGCGTGAACAGTGGAAGCTATCGAACAGCTTCAGGCCGTTGGGTCACATATGTTGTGCTCCGTGGGCGAAG
>CAYNCS010000067.1:0-16709 GCA_964395875.1 uncultured Caulobacteraceae bacterium
GAAATAATCTTACGTCCGCCGGCGCGGGCGCCGGCGCACGTTTGCATTCTCATTAATCAAGAACGCCGCGGACCCTCCGCGGCGTTTTTTATTGTCTGCTCTAAATTCCGGGGCCTATTTCTTCTCGGAATCGGTCGGCACGCCGTACAGCTCCAGGCGATGGTCAACCAGATTGTAGCCCAGGCGCCGGGCGATTTCGCGTTGCAGACGCTCGATCTCCGGATCGGAAAATTCGATGACCTTGCCGGTCTTCATGTCGATCAGATGATCGTGATGCACGTCGGGCACATTTTCATAACGTGAACGGCCGTCGCGGAAATCGTGCCGTTCCAGGATGCCCGCCTCTTCGAACAGTCGGACGGTGCGATAAACGGTCGCGATGGAAATGCGCGGATCGACGGCTGCGGCGCGCCGATGGAGTTCTTCAACGTCCGGATGGTCTTTCGACCCCGACAGAACGCGCGCGATCGTGCGGCGCTGTTCTGTCATGCGCATGCCCTTTTGGGCGCAGAGATTTTCGATTTGGTCCATGTGTTTAAACTGCCTAGAAATCATGATCGGCGCAACGCCTCCGATTACAAATCCCGTTTCATCAAAACCGCATCGATTCGGCCGTCCTGCGTTTCATAATAGCGTGGCCTCACGCCCGCGCGCGTAAACTTTAGCGCCTCATACAACCGCAACGCAGGTTCGTTGTCCTCGGCGACTTCCAGGAATACCTCCGTCACTCCCGCCTCGCACAAACGCTGCAAGGCGTTCTGCATCAACGCTGCGGCGATGCCTTTGCGACGCGTTTTCAAATGGACCGCCAGCGTAATGATTTCCGCTTCATTCGCGGCGCGGCGCGCCAGCACAAATCCCCGCGGTCCCTCTGGCCCGGTGGCTATAAGCCCCAGCGCGCCAGGCATTTCAAACAGCGTCTCCAACGCGCTTTTGCTCCATGGCGCATGCGGAAACGCGCTGGCGTGTATGCGCGCAAGCGCGCGCGAATCGCCCGCCGTGGCCGGCGCGATGACCAACGGCGTCAAACGCTTAGGCCCGGCGCGCGCATCGCGCGCTTGGAGGGGCGGATATCCGGCGCCCGCAGATAAAGCGGATGCGGCGGATGATCGTCCGGCGCCCTGCCGAGGGCAAGGCGCGCCAAATCGCGCGCGTCGGGCAGCACGCGGCTTGAAGCGAACGCGCGTTCGCCTAATTCCGCAGCGAGGTCGCCGGAGGCGGCGCCAGCAACGATGACCGGACCGTCCGGCAGCTGCGCGATGAAGTCCGCAAGGCTTAACAGCGAGGGCGGGATCAGGACCGCGCCATTTTTATAGGCCGCTCCATAAATGCCCTGCGCCGCGGGAAAAATCGCCGCGCGCACGCCATCGGTTCCTTCGGCCAGCGCGACGACTTCCAGTGAACTCATCCCGATGCAGGGCACACCGCGCGCCAGCGCAAAGGCGCGCGCGAACGACAGGCCAATGCGCACCCCGGTGAACGTGCCCGGCCCTGTCGTGACGGCGACGCGATCGATCCTCGCGCCCTCACCCGCGGCGGCGAGCACCTCCGCCGTCATCGTCGGTAGACGCTCGGCCTGGCCGCGCTGCATCGGCTCGAAGGCCGACGCGACGATCCGTCCGCCGTCGAACAATGCGACGGAGCAGGAATCGAAGCAGCACTCGAACCCAAGAACCAGACTCACGGAGCCTCACAGAATGCGGCAGGACTCTTCAAAGCTCAGCCGCGGCAGACGGGGCGCCAGGTTTTCATCCGAACCATAGCCGACATTGCAGGTGAAGTTCGCCTTCCAATGCGCCATGGCCGGATCGCCCGCGAAGAATTCCTTATCCACGCCGGCGGGATCGAATCCGGAAATGGCGCCGCAATCGAGGCCCAGAGACCGGCAGGCCAGCATGAAATAGGCGCCCTGCAGCGTGGAATTGCGCAGCGCATGTTCGGCGTACATTTCCGGCGGCATGCCCGCGAACATGGCGCCCGCGCCGGGCTGGATCGGAAACAGGACGTCCATCTTGTCGTGGAATTGCATGTCGGTGGCGACCACGACGACCCAGGGCGCGCTCATCGTCTTGGCGACGTTCATCTCCATCAAATGCGCCTTCAGACGCCCTTTGGCCTCCTTCGTGCGCAGAAACAGAAAACGCGCCGGTGAGCCGTTGGCGCTGGTCGGCCCCATTTTCGTGAGTTCGTAGGCCGCCTTGATCAGGGTCTCGGGGACGTCCTTCGCCTGCCAGCCATTATGTGTGCGGGCGGTGCGAAACAGCTGATCGAGCGCCGCATCATTTAGGGGCGTGGACATGAACGGCCTCTCCGGATCCTTCGGCTTAACGGGTTGCGGCGGGCGCCGCGTCGCGCAGTCTTAATTGACCGCTTCGACCGTATTCACCTCCGGCACATAGTGCTTGAGCAAATTCTCGATGCCGGATTTCAGCGTCGCGGTCGAGGACGGGCAGCCCGCGCAGGAGCCGCGCATGACCAGCCGCACCAGACCCTCTTCGTGCAGCCAGGAATGGAAGCGGATGTCGCCGCCGTCCTTGGCCACGGCGGGGCGTACGCGGGTTTCAATCAATTCCTTGATCTGGTCGACGATGTCCGCGGCGTCGCCTTCATAGGTGATGCTGGAATCCTCGCCGCTGTCTTCCTCGGCGGCGGCGTGGGACTCTTCGGCCGGATTGGTCAGGAAGTGATCCATGATCGCCGCCAGAATGGCCGGCTTCAGATGCGCCCAATCGGCGTCGTCGTCCTTGGTGACGGTCACGAAATCGTCGGCGAAATAGACCCGGCGCACCCCCTCGGTCGAAAAGATCTCGCGCGCCAGCGGCGAACCCGCGGCGCTTTCGGGCGTCGGGAAATCCTGCGCGGAATTGGCCAGCACGGTCCGGCCCGGCAGGAATTTCAGGGAATGCGGGTTCGGGGTGGATTCGGTCTGGATGAACATCGGGCTGCGCGCGCCTTAACTGAGTAATTTAGTCAACTATACATAGCGTCGGCGGCCCGCCGCCGCAATCCGCCAGTTTGGACGGCGACAGGCAGAAAAGTCCCATTTCTTCAGGGCACTTGTTTACCGCCAGAAGCCCACGCACTTTTTCACGTCATCCAGGATCGGCGCGGCGATGGCGGCGGCGCGGTCACGACCGTCACGCAGGATCGCGTCCAGCGCAGCCTGATCGTCCAGCAAGCGGCGCATTTCGTCCGCGATGGGCGCGAGCTTGGCGATGGCGAGGTCCGCCAGCGCCGGCTTGAACTGGGCGAAGCCCTGCCCCGCGAACTGGGTGAGGACATGCTGCTTGGTGGAATCCGACAGCGCCGCATAGATGCCAATGAGATTGTCGACCTCGGGGCGGCCTTCCAGCCCGTCGACCGTTTCGGGCAACGGATGCGGATCGGTGGTGGCGCGCTTGAACTTCTGGGCGATGGCGTCCGCATCGTCCGTCAGATTGATGCGCGACTGGTCCGAGGCGTCGGACTTCGACATCTTCTTGGAGCCGTCGCGCAAGGACATCACGCGCGCGCCCGGCCCCTGGATCAGCGGCTCGGGCAGCGGGAAGAAGCCCGGAACGTTGAGGTCGTTGTTGAATTTCTGCGCGATGTCGCGGGCCAGCTCCAGATGCTGTTTCTGGTCGTCGCCCACCGGCACGTGCGTGGCTTTGTAGGCCAGGATGTCGGCCGCCATGAGCGCCGGATAGGTGAACAAGCCGACGGAGGCGTTTTCCCGGTCCTTGCCCGCTTTCTCCTTGAACTGCGTCATGCGGTTCAGCCAGCCCATGCGCGCGATGCAATTGAAGATCCAGGCCAGTTCGGCGTGCTGGACCACGGCGCTTTGCGCGAACACGGCCGAGCGCTTGGGGTCCACGCCCGAGGCGATGAAGGCCGCGGCGGCCTCGCGCGTGTTGCGGGCGAGGTTTTCAGGGTCGAGCTTGGCGGTGATGGCGTGCAGATCGACCACGCAATAGAGGCAGTCGAACTCGTTCTGGAGCGCGACGAAATTTTTCAGGGCGCCCAGATAATTGCCCAGATGCAGGCCGTTGGTCGGCTGGACGCCGGAAAAGACGCGTTTGGGGCCCGCATAAACAGGCGCGGCATTGGCGGATTCGGTCATGGAATTGGCTTTCGCAGACTTGGAACGACGGGATTAGCCGCGCGCGAAGCGGCCGGACTGGCGCTCAGGCGCCGCGCCATCGTCCATTCAGAAAGGGCTGAGCCACGGAGGTCATGCCCCCTCCTATCAAGCCTCACCGCTTTCAGGCAAGCCGCCGCCCCGTTCGCGCCGGAAGCTGGCCTTCACTTCCGAGAGCGACACCGCCTTAAAGGCGAACGCCATCATCGCATAGAGTGCGATCCCGGCCGCCGGGACCAGAATCGCGACCAGCACCTTTGACGAGAACAGGACATCCACCAGGATCTCGCGCTGCATGGACAGTCCGCCCAGGATCACCCCCGTAACTCCGACCGCCGCCCCGATGCGCATCAGGCGATCCCGCAATTCGGGCGTGACATGCCAGACGCCGTTCAGTTTCAGCCGGCGATAGAGCAGCGCCACATTGATCCAGGCGGCGACGGATGTGGCGATGGCAAGGCCCACAAACCCGGGGCGTCCCATCCCCTTGAAGGAAAAGAACAGGATCGCGCCCAAAACGGCGTTCACGCCCACCGACACCAGAGCGTATTTCATCGGGCGGCGCATGTCTTCGCGGGCGAAGAAGGCCGGGGCCAGGACTTTGGCCAGCACGAAGGCCGGCACGCCCCACGCGAACTGGCGCAAGGCCGAGGCGGTCAGTTCGGCGTTGTGCATAGTGAAATGGCCGCGCTGGAAAAAGCCCGCGACTAAAAGGTAAGGCATGACGATCAGCGCCATCGCGGCGGGCAAGGTCAGCGCCATGGACAGAACGATCGCCTCGTCCTGCGCGTCCTTGCCGGAGACGCGATCGTCCATCCGCACGGCGCGCGCCAGGCGCGGCAGCAGCGCCAGCCCCACCGCCACGCCCACGAGGCCCAGCGGCAATTGGTACAGGCGGTCGGCGTTATAGAGATAGGTCGAGGCGCCGATCTCCAGCGAAGACAGCGTTTGGCTGATCATAATGTTGATCTGGGTCGCGCCGCCGGCGATGGCGCCGGGAACGGCCAGCGCCACGATCTTCTTGACGTCCGGGCTGAGGCGCGGCGGCAGAATACGCAGATGCAGACCGGAGCGGCGGGCGCCGTACCACAGCAATCCCGCTTGCAACACGCCCGCGACGGAAATCGCCACCGCGCCGGCATAGGCGGCCACGTGCGAATTCATCAGCGGCCAATACACCTTCCGCTGCAGGACGAATTCCAGAACGCCGATGACCACGTTCGCAGTGGGCTCGTGATAGAGCGGCCAGAGCGTCAGCAAGAGACACAGATTGAGCATGGTCGGCGCGAAGGCTGACAATGCGAACCGTCCGACCGCATTCAGCACGCCGGAAAACAGGGCCGCCAGCGTCATGCACACCAGATACGGCATGGTGATCTGCGTCAGCAGCACCGCCATGTTGAAAATTTCCGGCATCTTCCGGTAGCCGGTGAAGATCACCGCCATGATCCAGGGCATCGCCACTTCGGCGATGACCGTCAGGACCACCGTCACAAAAAGGATGAACGAGAGCGCCTCCGACGCCAGGCGGTCGGCGTCCTTCGAACTGCCGGACACGGCGGCCTTGGCGTAAAGCGGCACGAAGGCCTGGGAAAAGGCGCCCTCGGCGAACAACCGCCGGAACAGGTTCGGAAAGCGCTGGGCCGCCACGAAGGCGTCCGAGATGGGACCCGCCCCCATCACCGCCGAAATGGCCACGTCCCGGGCAAAGCCCAGAAGGCGGCTCACCATGGTCAGCGTGGATTGGACAAGCGTGTTGCGCAGCAGGCTCATGCGCCCGGACGGAAATCAATGTTCGCGGCGCGCGTCAAATGAAAGAACCCGTTTGGGGCGCAACACACAGATTTGTAAGGTTGGCGTTTAGCGCCCGGCGGAGGCCGGCGCCCGGGCCATGACGCGGCGGGCCGGGGTCATCGGCGCAGCCGGCTCATACGCGGTCAGAGCCTCAAGCAGCGCCGCCTTCAGCGTCTCCAGTTGCGCCGGGTCCTCGATTTTACCGCCCGCGGGGCGGTGCACATAGAAGGCGTCGACCGCCCGCTCGCCCACAGATTCAACGTGCGCCGATTTCAGGGCGCAATCGTTTTCCACAAACACGCGCGCCAGATCGCGCAAAAGGCCGGCGCGGTCGCGGCCGGAGACTTCCAGCACCGTGCAATCGGTCGCCGCGCCGTTGTCGGCCACGACCAGAGGATCGATGGCGAACGCCGACGGCTTTTTGGGCGGCGTGATCTCGCGCGCCAAGGTCTGTTCGTCGCCGGCCGCGGCAAGCTCGATCGAGCGGATTAGACGGGCGAGCCTGTGGGAGTCGTCCGCGCCAAACGCCTGACCGCTCCAGTCCTGCAGCGAGAAGACGTCAAACGCCTCTCCCGCCTTCGAGGTGTAAATGCGCGCGTCCACAACCGAAGCGCCTTCAGCGGCCAACGCGCCGGTCAGAGCTACGAACAGGCCGGCGCGGTCCGGCGCCTTGACCAGAACATCCGTCACGCCGCGGCGCGGATCGGGCTTGGCGGCGGCGAAAATCGGCACGCCCTGATGGGCATTGAGCTCCTTCGCATGCCAGAGATGGGCATCGATGGCGAAGCCGAGCCAATAAGCGTCTTCCATCGCATGCAGCCAGGATTGCAATGCGCCCGAAGAAGCGGGCGGAAACGCGGCCTCGACCGCGGCGCGGCTTTCCTTGGCGCGTTCGGCGAGGCGCGTCTGCACCGCCGTCTCGGCGGCGCGGCCGCCGCGGAACGCCGCTTCGGTCAGACGGAAGAGATCGCGCAGGAGCTGCGCCTTCCAGGAATTCCAGACGCCCTCGCCCACGGCCTTGATGTCGGCGATGGTCAGCACGAGGAGCAGCCGCAGCTTTTCCGGCGTCTGCACGACGTCTGCAAAGTCCGTGATGGTGCGCGGATCGGAAAGATCGCGCTTTTGCGCGGTGTCGCTCATGGCGAGATGGTGACGCACCAGCCAGGCCGTCAGGTCAATCTCCTCGCGCGGCAGGCCCAGACGCGCGCCAGCCGAGCGCACCTGCACCTCGCCTTCGATCTGCTGATCGCCGCGGCCCTTGCCTGTGTCGTGCATCAGCATCGCAAGGTAGAGCGCGCGGCGGTGCGCGATCTGCGGAAAGATCTGCGTGGCGAGCGGGTGATCGGCCTCCTTTCGGCCGTGCTCGATCTCGGAAATGTATTCGATGGCGCGCAGCGTGTGCTCATCCACTGTGTAGTGGTGATACATGTTGAACTGCGTGCGCGCGACGACGTGGCCGAATTCCGGGAGGAATTTTCCCAGAAGGCCTGTTTCATTCATCAATTGCAACGCGGCCGCCGGATGGTGGCGCGACGAGATGACGTTCAGGAAGGATTCGATCACGTCCGGATCACGGCGAATGCCGGCCACGGAATTGAGATTGCGCGTCACCGCCGCGAGCGCGGCCGGATGGATGTCCTTGTCCAGCTGATCGGCGAATTCGAACAAGCGCATCATCAAGCCCGGGTGACGCTTGAAAACGTTCAGATCCGTCACCGACACCCGGCCGCCGTCCAACACGAATTCGGGCGCGTCCTGAAGGGCTTGGCGCCGATTGCGCGGCGTTTTGGTGCGGAACCGGCCCAAACTGCTCGGCGCGAATTTTTCGCCGTCCGCTTCGAGCTTCGCCGCGAAAATGCGCGTCAGGCGGCCGACGTCGCGCACCACTTCGAAATAACGCTTCATGAAGCGTTCGACGCCGGGATTGGCGGCGCCGTCGCGATAGCCTAAGCGCCGCGCCATTTCCGGCTGGAGGTCGAAGGCGATGCGTTCTTCGCCGCGGCCGGTCAGATAATGGATGTGACAGCGCACCGTCCAAAGGAAATCCACCGCGCGGCGCATGACGATGATTTCATCGCGCGTGAAAATGTCGAGACGTTCGAAGTCCTCTTCGGTCTGCACGCCATAAATGAACTTCGCGATCCACCAGATCGTGTGCAGATCGCGCAGGCCGCCTTTGCCGTCCTTCAAGTTCGGTTCGACAAGATACCGCGACGCGCCGGAGCGCAGATGACGGTCATCGCGCTCCTTCAGCTTTGCCGACGCATACACCGCTTCCTGACCGGGAATGAGGTCTGTGCGGTAGCGCTGCATCAACTCGCCGAACAGCTTCTGGTCGCCCGACAGAAAGCGGGCGTCGAGAATGGCGGTGGCGATCGTGTGATCCTCGCGCGAAAGCTTCAGGCATTCGTCGATGGTGCGTGAGGAATGGCCGACCTTCAGGCCCATGTCCCACAGCATGTAGAGCATGTATTCGATCACGCTCTCGGCCCAGGCCGTCTGCTTGTAGGCGCGCAGGAACAACAGATCGATGTCGGACGACGGCGCCAGTTCGCCCCGGCCGTAGCCGCCCACGGCGACCACGCACAGACGCTCGCCCTTGGTTGGGTTGCGGGAGCGGAAGACGTGGATGGTGGTGAAGTCCCATAAAGCGGCGATGACTTCGTCCTGGACCGCCGACAGGAGGTGCGCCGTCTCCATGCCCCGGCCGCCGTCCTCCAGCCATTCCTGGGCGATCATCCGGCCCCGGAAGAGCGCGCCCGACAGCAATTGGAGCGCGCGGCGGCGGGTGGCGGCCTCATCGCCGATATTGTCGAGCGCCGCCGCCGTCAGCTGCGCGCGCAGGCGTTCGCCGTCCACGACGTGTTCAATGCGGGGCGGCTTCAGGCGGCTGGCCATCTAGAGAAAAGGGTCCAATAAGTATTTAAATTCAGCAATTTATCGAACGGCGCGCAGCATAACCGCGCGCAAGTCAACCACTATATAGGGCGGAGCCTAATAAGAACGAAACCCCGGCGAAAAATCCTGGAGCCCCGCCCTAAAGCCCGGACTCTTGCGCAAATCGGCCCGGCAACCGATGTTCGATGCATAAAAGGGAGGGCCGTATGACGGTCGAAGCCATCGATCACGTGAACATCCGGACGCCCGACGTGCCGGGAACGACGCAGTTCTTTCTCGACGTGCTGGACATGCGGGCGGAGCCAACGCCCGGCATCAACGACATTTCCGTCGGCGCCTGGATTTATTCCAGGGACGGCAAGGCCGCGATCCATGTGATCAAGGATTCCTTCCCCACCATCATGAACGGCGCTGACGGGGACTTGCCGGCGGATAAAAAGGGCAGCGGCCGCGTGCACCACGTGGCGCTGCGTTGCTCGGACTTTGACGGCGTGTGCGCGCGATTGCGCGATCATCAACTGGAATTCCAGGTGACGGATCTGCGCCCCTTCAACATGCAGCTGCGTCAAGTCTTCGTGACCGAGACCAATGGCGTTCTGCTGGAATTGAACTTTTTCGGCGACTGATCACAGCGTTTCAGCGACTGGCGGTTTTGATTTCCGGCGCTGGACCGAGATAGCGCACCGCGACTTTGGCCTCCCCGTCCTTTTCGAAGCCGAGGGCTCGCGCGGCGGCGCGCGACAGATCGATCAGGCGGTCCTTGGCGAAAGGCCCGCGGTCATTGACGCGCACCATAATTTGGCGGCCGTTTTCGAGATTGGTGACCTGCGCGAGGCTCTGCAGCGGCCAGGACGGATGCGCCGCCGTCAGCTGATCCTGATCGAACAGCTCGCCGCTGGCGGTGCGCGCGCCATCCAGGCCGGGGCCATACCAGGACGCCACGCCCACCTGCGGTTTGTAGGGGCCGATGACGGATTCGCCGGACGCGCGGTCGGATGTGCAAGACGCCGTCAGCGCCATGAAGCAGAAAGGCAATAGCCAGGCCTTAGGCGTCGGGATCTGGCGTTTCATGCCGCGCCTCCAGACAAAATACTGAAAAATTTCGCCATTTTCGACATCCTATGCTGCGGAACGGCGACGCTTCAACGCTGAAGCGATTTTCGTGCCTCGCGGCGCATTAACGCTAATGCGGCGGCGCGCGTTCCCTGGAACGCAACACCACCATAAAGGCCGCGCCCTGCCCGTCATCCCCGCCATTGGGTGGACCACCCTCAGGGGCAAGAAGGCCGGGTCGTCGCCTGTAAATGCGCCGGGAAAAAGACGGCGCACGCAAGTGCCGCAGCGCAGGAGATCGCCGCGCACGAATTTTTCGAAATTCTGCCGACGCCGGCAAAGCGCCCCCGACCTTTCAAACCGCCGAATGTCGTGATCTAAGGGACGCTATACAGCGTACACAAAAACAAACGGGAGGATCTAGAGATGCGCTTCGCTTATCATGCGTCCATGTGCAACCCGGCCTTTTACAGGCCTCTGGCGATCGCGGCGGAAGCCGCGGGCTTTGACACATTCACACTGCCGGACAGCATCTGCTATCCCGAACACGCCGATTCCAAATATCCGTACAATGACGATGGTTCGCGCGAGTTTCTCGACGGCGTTCCGTTCATCGACCCTTTCATCGCCACGGCCTGGATGGCGTCGGCCACCACGCGGCTGATGTTTTCGACTTCGGTCCTGAAGGTTCCCATCCGCCACCCCGTTTTGCTGGCGAAACAGCTGACCAGCCTCAATGCGCTGATCGGCAACCGCTTCATTTTCGGCATCGGCCTTTCGCCGTGGGAGGAGGACTTCCAGGCCACCGGCACCGATTTCCATTCACGCGGAAAGCGCATGGAGGAATGCATCCAGATCATTCGTGGGCTCAGCACCGGCGAGTATTTCGGCTGGGACAGCGAATATTACAAAATCCCGCGCATCAAATTGTGCCCCGTGCCTACGCAGCCGCCCAGAATTCTCTATGGCAGCCACACCGAACCGGGCCTGCGCCGCGCCGCAAAGATGTGCGACGGCTGGATCAGCGCCGGCGGCCACATGAACGAACTGACCGACATGATCCAGCGCCTGAAGTCCTACCGCAAGGAAGCCGGCCGCGACGGCAAACCGTTCGAAATGCAGATCATGGGGCAGGAAGTCTATAACCCGGAAAGCATCAAGCGGCTGGCCGCTTTGGGCGTGCAGGAATGCCTCGCGGCTTTCCGCGACGCCTATGCGGGCGGCGAGGATAACCGCACGCTCGATCAGATGATCGCCGAGATCAATCACTACGCCGAGACGGTCATCAAGCCCGTCCGCGACGCGGGCGTATAAGCGGGCCGCGGAGACAAAAGGGCCCGTCCAAGAGCGAAGCAGCACGATGCCCGCTCTTGGCGGCGTCGCCCGGTCACGCTAAACGGCTTCCATGAGCCTGAAGAAGCAAGAATTGTATATCGGCGGGCGCTGGCGCGCCGCGTCGCGCGGCGAAAATCTGCCGGTTGAAAACCCCTCCACCGGAGAAACGTTCGGGCAGATCGCCGCCGGCGGCGCCGCCGACATAGACGAGGCAGTCAGCGCGGCCCGAACCGCCTTCGACGGCGCATGGGGCAAGATCAGCCCGGTGGAGCGCGGCCGCCTGCTGACCCGGCTTGGAGAGGCGGTCCAGGCCAGCGCGGAGGAGCTGGCGCAGCTTGAGTGCGCCGACGTCGGCAAACCGATCAGCCAGGCCCGCGCCGACGTCACGGCGCTGGCGCGCTATCTTGAATTTTACGGCGGCGCCGCGGACAAGATTCACGGCGAGACCATCCCCTATCAACACGGCTACACCGTTTATACGCTACGCGAACCGCATGGCGTGACCGGACATATCGTTCCGTGGAACTATCCGATGCAGATCATCGGCCGCTCGGTCTTCGCCGCGCTTACCATGGGAAACGCGGTCGTGCTGAAGCCCGCGGAAGACGCCAGCCTGACGGCGCTCGCGATCGCGGCCCTGGCGGAGCAGACGGGTTTTCCGGCGGGCGCGCTCAATGTCGTCACCGGCTTGGGATCGGACGCCGGCGCGGCGCTGTCGGCGCATCCTGGCGTGAATCACATCTCCTTCACCGGATCGTTCGACGTGGGCGTGATGATCCAGGCGAGCGCAGCGCGCAACGTAACGCCGGTGACGCTCGAACTCGGCGGCAAGTCGCCGCAATTGGTGTTCAGCGACGCAGATCTCGATCTGGCGCTGCCCTTTTTGGTCAAAGCGTCGATTCAAAACGCGGGGCAGACCTGCTCGGCCGGCACGCGCATCCTGGTGCAGCGCGCGATCTATCAGGAAACCGTCGGGCGCCTGGCGGAGCGCTTCAAGGAACTGCGCGCCGGTCCCGCCAGCGCCGATCTCGATCTCGGCCCGATCATCTCCGCCAAGCAGAAAGCGCGCGTGCTGCGCTATGAGCAGCGCGGACGCGCGGATCTCACCCTCGCCGCCGAAGGACGCATCGCCGACGACGCCCCGCGCGCGGGCCATTACGTGACGCCGCTGCTGTTCGCCGATACGCCGGCGGATCATCCTTTGGCGCAGGAAGAAATCTTCGGGCCCATTCTCGTGGTCACGCCGTTCGACACCGAAGAAGAGGCCGTTTCCATCGCCAATTGCACGCCCTTCGGTCTGGTGGCGGGCGTCTGGACGCGCGACGGCGGCAGGCAGATGCGGCTGGCCAAAGCGTTGCGCGCGGGCCAGGTGTTCATCAACAATTACGGCGCGGGCGGCGGCGTCGAGCTGCCGTTTGGCGGCGTTGGACGCTCGGGACATGGCAGGGAGAAGGGCATGGAAGCGCTTTACGCATTCTCGGCGCTGAAGACGGTTGCGGCCCACCATGGCTGAGGCGCAACGCCTGCGCGGCAAAAGCGCGATCGTCACCGGCGCCGCGTCGGGCTTCGGCGCCGGCATCGCCAGACGCTTCGTCGAGGAAGGCGCGCGCGTCGCCATCGTCGACAAGAATATCGCCGCCGCCGAAAGCGTGGCCTCTGAACTCGGCGAGTCGACCATCGCGCTGGCCTGCGATGTGTCCAGCACAAGCGACGTGGAAGCGGCGCGCGACGCTGCGCTCGCGCGCTTTGGGCGCATCGACATTCTGGTCAACAACGCCGCCGTGCCGCAATCGCCGACGCCGCTCGAAGACGTGCCGGAAGACGTTTTCGATCGCCTGCTCGCGGTGAATGTGAAGGCGCTCTACGTGGCGAGCCGTGCGCTGGTGCCGGTGATGCGCGCCGCCGGCGGCGGCGCGATCATCAATATCGGCTCCACCGGGGGCGTCCGGCCGCGCCCCAATCTCACCTGGTACAACGCGACCAAAGGATTTGTGCTGACAGCGACGAAGGCGATGGCCGTCGAACTGGCTCCGGCGCGCATTCGCGTCAACGCGATCAATCCCGTCGCCGGCGATACGCCGATGCTCGCCGCCTTCATGGGCGACGGCGCCAAGATCAATCTCGATTCCTTCATGGCCTCGATCCCGCTCGGACGTCTCTGCCAGCCCAGCGACATTGGCGCAGCCGCAGCGTTCCTGTGCTCGGACGACGGCGCCTTCATCACGGGGGTTGCGCTGGAGGTCGACGGCGGCCGCTGCGTGTAGCGGCCTGAAGCCCTACTCCTTCAGCATCGCCTTCAAGCGATAGAGCAGATCGTGCGCTTCGCGCGGACTCATGGAATCCGGATCGGCGCTTTCGATCAGCGCGGCGGCCTCCGCAAGTCCGGCATCGAGCGGCTCCGGCTCCGCGACCATGGCGGGCGCCGCAGGCGCCAGAGCTGCGAAGAGCGGCAGTTCGTCCAGCGGCTTTTTCGGTGCGCCGGTTCCATGCGCCTCCAGCATCGCCAGGATCTGGCGGGCGCGCGTCACCGCGCTTTGCGGCAAACCGGCGCGGCGCGCCACTTCGATGCCGTAGGAGCGATCGGCCGGACCGCTGGCGGCTTCGTGCAGAAACACCAAAGCGCCGCGCCATTCCTTGGCGCGGAAGCTGAGGTTGCCCGCTTTCGGCAGCGCGGATTCCAGCCGCGTCAGCTCGTGATAGTGCGTGGCGAACAGCGCGCGGCACTGATTCATATCATGCAGATGCTCGGCCGCCGCCCAGGCGATGGCGAGGCCGTCAAAGGTCGCGGTGCCGCGTCCGATTTCATCGAGGATCACAAAGGCGCGCGGGCCCGACTGGCGCAGGATGGCGGCGGTCTCGACCATTTCCGCCATGAAGGTGGAGCGCCCGCGCGCGAGTTCGTCCGCCGCGCCGACGCGCGAGAACAAACGATCCGCAAAGCCCGCGCGGAAGCTCTGCGCCGGCACGAAGCAACCCGCCTGCGCCAGCACGATGAGCAATGCGTTCTGGCGCAGGAAGGTGGACTTACCAGCCATGTTCGGGCCGGTAATGAACATCAGGCGTTTGCCGTCGATCCCCGCCGCATCCAGCGTGCAATCGTTCGGCGAGAAGCGTTCGCCCGCCGCGTTCACCGCCGCCTCGACCACCGGATGGCGCGCGCCCTTGGCCTCGAAGGCGAGGCTGTCGTCGATGATGGGCCGACATGCCTTCTGTTCGTCCGCCCACTCGGCGAGGCCCGCATACACATCCAACGCGGCGAGCGCAGCGGCGGCGGCGCGCACTTCCGTCTCCAGCGACAGGATGCGGCTTGAGAATTCTTCGAATAGCGCCAGTTCGCGCGCCAACGCCTCATCGCCGGCATGCGCGATGCGGCGGTCGAGATCGGCCAGTTCCGGCGTCGTGAACCGCGCGGCGCCGGGCATGGTCTGGCGGTGGATGTAAAGCTCGGACAGCGGCGGGCGCAGCAGCGCGTCCAGATGTTTCAACGGAACTTCGAGATGATAGCCCAGGACATTGTTGTGCTTCACCTTGAAGGGAATGCCGGTTTCGCCGGCGTAGCGCGCCTGCAGCGCCGCCACGACTTTGCGGGCGTCGTCGCGCAGCGCGCGCGTGTCGTCCAGGCTGGGGTCGAAGCCCGGCGCGATGAAGCCGCCGTCACGCGCATGCACGGGCAGAGTTTCACCGAGCGCGCGCGTGAGATCGCGCGCGAGCGCGGCCAGTTCCGGCCGCGTCGAAACATCCAGCGCGGTGCGCGCGTCGAGCAATTCTTCGGGCAATGTCGCGTCGTCGGCGGTCAGGGCCAGCGCGGTTCTGGCGGCGGCGCTCAAAGCACTGGCGATGGCGGCCAGATCCCGCGGCGCGCCCCGGCGCAGCGACAAGCGCGTCACCGCGCGCGTCAGATCCGACGCGCCGGCCAGATGCCGCCGAACCTCGGCGCGCGCAGCACGCGCTTGGACGAAATACCCCACGGCATCGAGACGCTTATTGATCGCGGCGGGATCGGCCAAAGGCCGCGCCAGACGATCGGCCAGCAGGCGGGCGCCTGCCGCGGACAATGTGCGGTCGATATTGGACAGCAGCGCGCCGTCCCGTGCGCCCTTAAGCGTGCGCTCGATTTCCAGACTGGCGCGCGTCGCCGGATCGATGGCGAGCCAGCCCGCGGCCGAAGCGCGCCGCGGCGCCTGCAGTCTTGGCGCGCCGCCCGCCTGGCAGAAGGAGACGTAGCCGGCGACGAGGGCCAACGCCCCGAGCTCCACGCCGGAAAAATCGCCGAACGCCTCGGTCGAGGCGATCTCGAACAATTCACGCAAACGCGCTTCGGCGGATTTAGGATCCAGCTTCGCGCGCGGCACGGGCGTGGCCAGCATGTCCAGAGCCGCGCCAGCCTCCCGGATTTCGTCGCGCGAAACGTCCTTTTCGGCGACGATCAGTTCGCGGGGCGCCAGAGCGGCCAACTCCTCAGCCACGCGCGGCGCCGGCAGGGTATGCACCGCGAATTCACCCGTCGAAATGTCCGCCCAGGCGATGGCCCAGTCCTCGCCCGGCTTGCCGGGGACGATGCCGGCCAGGCGATTGGCGGCGCGCGCGTCCAGCAGGACCTCTTCGGTCACGGTGCCGGGCGTCACCACCCGGATGACGCTGCGGTGCACGATGGATTTGGAGCCGCGCTTTTTGGCCAGCGCGGGGTCCTCCATCTGCTCGCAGACCGCAACCTTGAAGCCGGAGCGGATGAGTTTCGACAAATAGGCATCCGAGGCGTGGTGCGGCACGCCGCACATGGGGATGTCCTGCCCCTGGTGCTGACCGCGTTTGGTCAGGGCTATGTCGAGCGCCCGGGAGGCCGCCACGGCGTCCTCGAAAAACAGCTCGTAGAAATCGCCCATGCGGAAAAAAAGCAGCGCATCCGGGTGCTTGGCTTTTTCCGCCAGGAATTGCGCCATCAAGGGCGTCGTCTGCGTCACGGCCGCGCCATCCCCCGATTTCCCCAAATCACCGTCATTGCGCGCCGCACTCGTTTTAGACGCCCCGCCGCCTCTCGCGGCGGCGCCGTCCGCCCCGGGCAGACGCTTTCGCACTAATCGCGACTCGATCTAGCGGGCAAGCGCTTTGCGTCGTATGACCTTGCCGCTATTCATCTGCAAGAAGCGCCGCGAGCGCGCCGATGCAATTCCATAAGGCCTGAGATTTCAATGGACGATTCCAAACGCTTCTTCACCGATGAAGAAGCCCTCGCCTTTCACCGCCACCCGATTCCGGGGAAATTGTCGGTCACGCCAACCAAGCCCATGGCGACTCAGCGGGATCTGTCCCTAGCCTACAGCCCGGGTGTGGCGGTGCCGGTTCTGGCCATCGCCGAGGACCCGGCCAAGGCCTATGACTACACGTCCAAGGGCAACCTCGTGGCTGTGATCTCGAACGGCACGGCGATCCTGGGCCTGGGCAATCTGGGCTCCCTGGCCTCCAAGCCCGTCATGGAAGGCAAGTCGGTGCTGTTCAAGCGCTTCGCCGACGT
>CAYNCS010000068.1:0-16620 GCA_964395875.1 uncultured Caulobacteraceae bacterium
GACACCGACCGCTATTTCATCATTTGTCCGAACGTGATCGGCGGCTGCATGGGCTCGACCGGCCCGGCCTCCGATATGGAGTCCAGCGCGCCCGGCAAATCGTGGGGTCTGAAATTCCCGCTGATCACGATCGGCGACATGGTGCGCGCTCAGGAGATTCTGCTCCGGCGGCGCCTGGGCGTCGAGTCGCTGTTCATGGCGATCGGGGGCTCGATGGGCGGCATGCAGGTCCTGCAATGGGCGGCGGCCTATCCGGACAAGGTCTTCGCCTGCGCCCCCATCGCCACCACCCCCCGCCATTCGGCGCAGAACATCGCGATGTACGAAGTCGGGCGCCAGGCCATCATGGCCGATCCCGATTGGCGCGAGGGCGATTACGCGCTCTACGGCTGCCGCCCCGCCAAGGGCCTGGCGGTGGCGCGCATGGCCGCGCACATCACCTATTTGTCCGAGGCGGCGCTGCAGCGGAAGTTTGGACGGGAACTGAAGGCGAAGGAAGGTTCGACCTTCAAGTTCGACGCGGACTTCCAGGTGGAATCCTATCTGCGTCATCAGGGCCAGCGCTTCGTGGATCGCTTCGACGCGAACTCTTACATCTACATCTCGCGCGCCATGGATTATTTCGATCTGGCCGCGCACTACGACAACGTGCTCGCCAAGGCGTTCATGCATACGCAAACTCGGTTTTGCGTCTTTGCATTTTCCAGCGACTGGCATTATCCGCCGCAGGACTCGCGCACGCTGGTGCGCGCGTTGAACGCGGCCGGCGCAAACGCAAGCTATGTCGAGATCGAAACCGACAAGGGCCATGACGCTTTCCTGCTCGACGAGCCGGAATTCGAAGCCACGCTGCGCGGCTTTGTGACAGCGAGCGCCAATGCGCGTGGACTGAAGGATTCGTAAGTGATCAAGTCCGCAGACGCGCAGCGCTTAGACCTGGAAATCATCGCCGAACTCACGCCCGAAGGCGCGCGCGTGCTCGACGTCGGCTGCGGCGAAGGCGAATTGCTGGAATTGCTGACGGCGCACCGCAAAGCACGCGCCTACGGCCTGGAAATTTCACAGGCCGGCGTTAACGCGTCCGTGGCGCGCGGATTGTCCGTCGTGCAGGGCGACGCCGACAAGGATCTGGCCTTCTATCCCGACGACGGTTTCGATCTGGTGGTTCTGTCGCGCACCATTCAGGCCACGCGCAATCCACGGCACGTGCTTGAGGAGCTTCTGCGCATCGGCAAGCGCGTGATCGTGTCGTTCCCGAACTTCGCGCATTGGCGCTTGAGCCTGATGCTGCTCACCACCGGCCGAATGCCGCGCACCCAGGCGCTGCCCTATAGCTGGTACGACACGCCCAACATCCATCAATGCACGCTGAAGGACGTTCTGGATCTGGCGCGTGACATCGGCGCGCGGGTCGACCGCGTCGTGCCATTCACGCGCGGCGATCCAAAGCCAGGCCTCGCCAATGCGCCCTGGCTCGCCAACGTGCTGGCGGATGAAGTGCTGATCGTGATTTCGCGAAAAGACGCGCCGCCGCTCTAGTGCGTGACGGCTTCCTCGTTGCGTTCGCCGGTGCGGATGCGCAGCGCCTGTTCAAGATCGAGTACGAAAATCTTGCCGTCGCCGATCTTGCCGGTGCGCGCCGAGCCGGTGATGGCTTCGATGATTCGATCGACCATGTCGTCCGCCGCCGCGATTTCAAGCTGCACCTTCGGGACCAGCTTCACCTCATATTCGGCGCCGCGATAGACTTCCGTCTTGCCTTTCTGGCGGCCATAGCCGCGCACTTCCGTGACGGTCAGACCGTTGGCGCCGGCTGCGGCGACCGCATCCAGAACCGCGTCAAGCTTGCTGGGCTTGATGATGGCGAGGATGAGCTTCATGGGCGACCGTCTCCCAGCGCCGCAGGAGGCGCGGCGAAAACGATAAAAAGCAGGCTTAAGCCAAATCAGCACAGCCTCGACTGGCAATGTAATGCCGCGCAGTCCCGCGTCAAATGCCTACGCCGCAACGCGGCAAACCGCTGGCGAATGTTGCCGGACCGACACAACCTAGTCCTGAATATCCCGGTGCGATCCATCCTTGGCGCGCATCGGCGCCCCAGCGAACAGCAGCCGCCGCTTCGTGCCGCCGACCTCGGCATAGAGTCGCTTCACCGCCTCCACCATCACGACGCCCGAAAAAGGCGGCCATAAGCGCTCGCCCACGCCCTCCCACGCGTCAGCCGCGGCGATGAAAGGCCCGAACCGCACGGGTGGACAATAAAGCGCCCGCGACCAGGCCGCCGGCTGGAACATGGCGTCGGACAACAACGCCGAAAGCTGACCCTGGCTGAACGAGCGGCCGTGGCCGAAAGGCGTTCGATCCGACAGGGACCACGCCCCGCGCCGGTTGCTGGCGATTATCAAAAGACGCCCTTCCGGCGCCATGACGCGCCAGACTTCCCGCAGCAACCGGCCCGGCGTTTCGCTTTCCTCCAGCGCGTGCGCCAGCACGACGCGGTCGAAGACCGCGTCCATGAAAGGAAGGCGCTGTTCGTCGCCCATGACAGAGGCGGATGGTCCATCGCTGGGCCAGCGTTCAATGCCTTGATCGGCAGGCATGAAACTGATGCTGCGGCGGGCTTCCTGCGACAGACGCTCGATAAATGGCGTGGCGTAACCGACGCCCAGAATGTCGAGCCCATGAGCATTCGGCCAGAGCGACGAGATACGCCGATCCAGCATGCGCTGCGCCGCCCCGCCCAAGGGACTGGCGTAGAAGCCGCGGAGGCTAAGAACATCCAAACGCATCGCGGGCGAACAAGCCTGTTTTCGAATCCCCCGGCCCCGCGCCGGAACGGGCAGCGACGCAGGTGGGAGACGGTGTACGGGGATAATGATATAAGAATTAGTAACTTTCGTGCGAGCGCATCGCCCGGCTTAATCACGAATGCGACTGCCTCTCTTTAAGGAACGCCTATGCCGGCCCTGCAAATTCACATGTTCCCCTGTCTGTCGGACAATTACGGCTACCTGGTCCACGACCCGGAATCCGGTGAGACGGCCTGCATCGACACGCCCGAGGCGGACCGCATCCTCGCCGAGGCGCGCGCCATGGGCTGGCGCATCACGCAAATCTGGAACACCCATTGGCACCCCGACCACGCGGGCGGCAACGAGCAGATCAAGCAGGAAACGGGCTGCACGATCTTTGGTCCCAAGGGCGAGGCTTCAAAAATCCCTGCGTTGGACCAGGCTGTCGGCGAAGGCGATGAAACAAGGCTCGGGTCCCATGTCGCGCGCGTGCTCGACGTCGGTGGGCACACGCTGGGGCACATCGCCTATCACCTTCCGGCCGACAATATAGCGTTTGTCGGCGACGCCTTGTTTGCTTTGGGCTGCGGCCGCGTATTCGAAGGCACATTCGGGCAGATGTGGGCCTCGCTGTCGAAACTGGCGGCGCTGCCAAAAGATACGCAGGTCTATTGCGCGCACGAATACACGCAATCCAATGCGCGCTTCGCCATCACCATCGAACCGCAAAACCCCGCGCTGCAGGCGCGCGTGCGCGAGATCGAGTCCCTGCGCGCGCGCGGCGAGCCCACCGTGCCCACCACGATCGGGTTGGAGCTGGAGACGAATCCGTTCCTGCGCGCAAACGAAGCGGGCGTCCGCGCCAATCTTCATTTGCAGAACGCATCGGCAGCGGACGCTTTCGCGGAAATCCGCCGGCGCAAGGATACGTTTTAAGGGACGGCTCTATAGCGCATCGCGCTTTTAGCGCGCGGGCGCGCTGTAGGAGAAAGACACTTCAGATGGGCGGATCGACTGCGCCCGCGTGACTGCCTGGCTCACGAGCAGGCTCGACGGACGTCCACCGTAAGAAAGCTTCGGATTAACCGAGACGCGCAATTCATCGCCCTGAAAACTCGCCGCCGGCGCCTTCGCCACCACGAACCGGATGATGAGATCGCCCTTGCTGGGCAGCGACGCGCGAGCACGCACGACGCCGTCCGCCGCGCGATCCGCAGCCTCGGCGAAGAAGCCGGATTCCGCGGACGACACCGCCGGAGCCGAAAAGGATACCGGCCGCGCCAGCGTCTTGGACATGCGGGCCGCCAATTGATCCAGGCGCACATGCAACTCGCCGCGCAATGGCGTCGGCGGCGCGATCACGCCGGCATTGCCCAACAGCGCCGCAGGCGCGCCGGTCGGATAGGCCTGCCCATACACGGTGACGCTTTGATTGGTGGTGATGCGCAGCACCGTGAAGCCATGATCGGTCTTCATGAACTGGTCGCCGCGCGGGCCTTGTTGCACCGTCAGCGCAAACACCTCGGGACCGCCTTCGAACCGGATCAAGGGCGCTGGGCCGCTCTGATCGAGCGAGAAACGGGCGCCGTCGCGCTCGACTTCATAAGAGCCGGGTTGCTCCTGGGCCACGCTCTCTGTCCGGAAAAAAGCTTCCGCAAGAAGCGATTGAGCATTCGCCATCCCGGGCGCCGCAGCCATGGCCGCCGCTACGCTCCCGAGAAACGCGGATTTGTCGACTGACGTCATACGAGCACTGATACCCTGAACCACGGCGCAAATGCGGCGGTGACTGCCCTCGTTCTGCGATGCCTGTTCGCTGTTGCAAAAAAGCGACACAGCGCCGGCAGCTTCACAGGAAAGACGGCCGCCGCTCGCCGATCAGGTCGGAATATATTGGCCCCCGTTAATGGCCACCGTGGATCCCGTGATGAAGGCCGCTTCGTCGGACGCCAGATAGGCGACGCAGGCGGCGATTTCTTCCGCCTTGCCCAAACGCCCCACCCCAATTTGGGCCACGATCTTTTTCAGCATGTCTTCGGGCACGGCCTGAACCATTTCCGTATCGACATAGCCCGGCGCGATCGCGTTCACCGTGATGCCCTTGGAGGCGGATTCCTGCGCCAGCGCCTTGGTGAAGCCGATCAGGCCCGCCTTGGCCGCGGAATAATTGGTCTGGGCGATCTGGCCCTTCTGACCGTTCACGGAGGAAATGTTGATGATGCGGCCAAAGCCGCGGGCGCGCATGCCTTCGATCACCTGGCGCGACATGTTGAAGACGGAATCCAGATCGACCCGGATGACCGTCATCCACTGATCCAGGGACATTTTGTGCAGGAACGCGTCGCGCGTAACGCCGGCGTTATTGACCAGAACGTCAACCGGCCCGAGATCGGCTTCAACCTTTTTAACGCCCTCGGCGCAGGCGTTGAAGTCGCTCACATCCCACTTGTAGATGTCGACGCCAAGTTCCTTCGCGGTGCGCTGAGCGGCTTCGTCGTTGCCGGCGTAATTGGCGGCGACTTTGTATCCATTCTTCGCCAAACGTTGCGTGATCGCGTGGCCGATGCCGCGCGTGCCGCCCGTAACCAATGCAACCCGGCTCATCAAAATTCTCCTTCGACCAATGCGCCGCTTCCGCACAGCCTAGATCGCGGCGGCGTCGCTGCAATTCAAACAAAAACTAGTGTGACGCTTTGCGTTGCCGCAAAATCGATCAACGCTCGACGCACAGCGCGACGCCCATGCCGCCGCCGATGCACAAGGTTGCAAGTCCCTTCTTCGCGCCGCTCCGACCCATTTCGTACAAAAGCGTCGTGAGGATGCGGGCGCCCGAAGCGCCGATGGGGTGGCCGATGGCGATCGCGCCGCCGTTGACGTTCACCTTCGCCGGATCCCAGCCCAAATCCTTGTTCACCGACAAGGCTTGCGCAGCGAACGCCTCGTTGGCCTCGATCAGGTCCAGGTCGCCGATCTTCCAGCCCGCCTTTTCCAGCGCCTTCTTTGAGGCGGGGATTGGCCCCGTTCCCATGATCGCCGGGTCGACGCCAGCAGTCGCCCAGGATGCGATGCGCGCCAGCGGCGTCGCGCCGCGCGCCTTGGCTTCATCCGCACTCATGAGGACCAGAGCGGCGGCGCCGTCATTGATGCCCGAGGCGTTGCCGGCGGTGACGGTGCCATCCTTCTGAAAGGCGGGCTTCAGGCCCGCGATGGAATCCAGCGTCGCGCCATGGCGGACATATTCGTCACTGTCGATCACCGTGTCACCCTTGCGGCCCTTGACGGTGACGGCAGCGATTTCATCCTTGAATTTACCCGCCTTTTGGGCCGCTTCGGCTTTGTTCTGCGAGCCGACGGCAAACTTGTCCTGATCTTCGCGCGTGATCTGGAACGCCTTGGCCACATTCTCGGCCGTGACGCCCATGTGATAGCCGTTGAAGGCGTCCCACAGACCGTCGCGGATCATGGAATCGATCATCTGCAGATCGCCCATCTTCTGACCGGCCCGCAAATAAGCCACGTGCGGCGACATGCTCATGCTTTCCTGCCCGCCGGCGAGAACCACCTTGGCGTCGCCCGCCGCGATCTGCTGCGCGCCCAGGGCCACGGTGCGCAGACCCGAACCGCAAACCTGATTGATGAGGAACGCCGTGGAATCCTGGCGGGCGCCGGCCTTGATCGCCGCCTGGCGCGCCGGGTTTTGGCCCTGACCAGCCGGAAGCACCTGACCCAGGATAAACTCATCCACGTCCGAAACGGCGATTCCCGCGCGCTGGCAGGCCGCCTCGATCGCCGTTTTTCCCAGCTCATGCGCAGGGACCGAAGCAAAGGAACCATTGAACGACCCGACCGGGGTACGCGCGGCGCCGACGATCACGATTTCGGAACTGGGCATGGCTGGCTCCTCTGTGGCCTAAAGGCCGCATAGGCCATAATCGGGAAGGCGGCCATGCGGCGAAAGTCGCAACTTTGAGGGGTATGTTAACCTGCTTCCCGGTATGTATGGCAAGCGAAGCCTTTGAGACGCTTGCTCATTCATTGCAGAGGCGCAAAGATAAAATTTATGTCGACCAATGAAACCGCCGGCGAGAAGCCAAAGGCCGAAACGCCGATCATCATCAAGAAGTACGCGAACCGGCGTCTCTACAACACCGGCACCAGCGCCTATGTGACGCTCGACCATTTGAGCGATCTGGTGAAGCAGGAGATTCCCTTCGTCGTCCAGGACGCGAAGACCGGCGAAGACATCACGCGCCAGATCCTGACCCAGATCATCTTTGAGCATGAGAGCCGCGGCCAGAGTCTTTTGCCGCAGGAATTCCTGCGCCAGATCATCCGTTTTTACGGCGACAATTTGCAGGCCTATGTGCCGTCCTATCTGAACATGTCGATCGACAGCTTCACGCGCTCACGTGAGCGGATGCGCGACGCAATGACGCGCGCGATGAGCGGCGGCGCCAACCCGATGGGTCTGGGCGCGATGGGCCTGTTCGAAGAACAAATCCGTCAGAACATGGCGATGTTCGAAAACGCCGCGAAGATGTTCAACCCGTTCATCCCGGGAATGCCCGGCATGACGGAAACACCGAAGGCGGAGCCCGCGGCCGATGACGGCGAAATCGCCGATCTCAAGAAGCAGCTTGAGTCGATGCAGAAAAAGATCGACGCGCTCACCGACAAAAAATAGGCCGCACGTCAATAGAGCGGCGAAGACGATGCGGCCCGTCCTTGAGCGGACCGCATCGCTTCCAGGCGCGTCCTATTTCAGCTCCAGGCCTTCAAGATCACCCTTGTCGCGCCACGCCTGCATGAGCGCGTCGAACGCGACCGGTCCGGGAGAATAGCTCTCGTCCCAGATCGTCACGCCGCTCTGGCCTTCGTTATTGTAATAGCCCGGCGTGCAATTGTTGTAGAAGTCCGGCGCCTGATAGCCGGCCGAGCGGATCTCTTCGATCCAGCGGTCTTCCGCCGCCACCGTTGGCTCGATTCGCGTCGCGCCGCGATCCCGCGCCGTAGACAGAATATAAGCGAGGTGCTTGGCCTGATCGTCGACGGTGGTCGTGTAGTTCGCGGCGACCGCGTTCTGGCCCTGACCGATATAATACCAGTTCGGGAAGTTGTGCACGGTCAGCCCGTGCAGCGTGCGCATGCCGTCACGCCAGTGCTCGCTCAGGCGCTTGCCGTCGCGGCCGATCACCGGGAACGAAACGCGCTGGTCCACCGAGCCGATGACCTGAAAGCCCGACGCAAAGATGATGAGGTCAACCTCATATTCCTTGCCGCCGGCGACGACGCCCTTCTCCGTGATTTCGGTGATGGCGTTATCGCCGCTGACGTCGATGAGCTCGACGTTCGGCTGATTGAACGCCTGCAGGAATTCATCGTTGAAGCATGGCCGCTTGCAGAAAAGATTGTACCAGGGCTTCAGCTTGTCGGCCGTCGCCGGATCTTTCACGATCTCATCGATCCGCGCTCTGCGCTGGTTCATGACCTCGATGTCGACCAGAACTGCGCGCTTGCCCATCTCCTCCATCGTCTCGGGCGTGGAGGGCGTGGTCTCGCGCAGCAGGCGGCCCGAATCGGTCCAGCCGTCGCGAATTTCCGTATCGTCGGCGCGGCCGGTTACGGCCTCAAGGAACATCGTGCGGCGGCGGTTCGTCCAGCCGGGCGTTTGCGCCTTGAACCAGGCTGGGTCGGTGGCGTAATTGCCGCGGGCGCCGACGGAAGACGGCGTGCGCTGGAACACGAAGGTCTGCTTCGCCGTCTTGGCGACGCGCGGAATGAGCTGAATGCCCGTCGCGCCCGTGCCAATGACCGCAACGCGCTTGTCTTTCAGCTTGTACAGATCCTCGTGGATGCCGCCGCCGGTATAGTCATAGTCCCAGCGCGCGGAATGGAAGCTGTGGCCCTTGAAGCGCTCAATGCCTTTGATGCCCGGCAGTTTGGGCCGGCTGGCGCGGCCGACCCCGAGCAGGAAGTGGCGAGCTGAAAATTTATCGCCGCGATTGGTCTCTACCTGCCAGCGTCCGGACTTCTCGTCCCATTCCGCTTTCGTGACGCCGGTCTGAAAGCACGCTTTGGAATAGAGATCGTACCGGCGGCCCAGCAGCTGGCAATATTCGCGGATCTCGTCGCCGAACGCATAACGATGCTTCGGCATATAGCCGGTCTCTTCCAGAAGCGGCAGGTAGGCGTAGGACTCAATGTCGCACTGAACGCCCGGATAGCGGTTCCAATACCAGGTGCCGCCGAAATCCGACGCGACGTCCAGGATGCGAACGTCCGTGATCCCGACTTCGCTGAGGCGTGCAGCCGTAAGAATGCCGCCGAATCCGGCGCCGACGATCAGCACCTCCACTTCGGCGACGATCGGATCGCGGGCGATGGTTGGCGTCGCGGATGGGTCTGCGTCGGCGTAGCGCCCAAACTCCCCGGCGGTGTCGATATATTGGGCGTTGCCCAGGCCAAGTTTGCGCTTGTCGCGCTCCTTATTGTAGCGGTCCAGGACTGCGCCCGCGTCAACCGCACCGAGCTTCACGTCAGCCATGCCAAGCCTCCCTTGCAATTTATAGCATGCTCTAATTATTTTTATAGCAATCTATAATTTTGACCATAAGTCAACCTGCGTCGCAGGGCAATTACGCTTGACGCCTCCAAGTCCCGGTTTGGCACACGATCTCGTCTGCCCGGCGCATTTTCCGAAGCGAATTTTCCCTTATTCGCGCACTTCAGCGGCAAGCCTCTTGCAGCGGCAGGTCCATGAAGATCGCCGCCATCTCACTTCTGAGCGCTGCTGACGCCATCCCGGCGCGGCGCGAACGCGCGTCTTCTGAATCCTTTTACGAGGAACGCCGCCGCCAGGAACGCCGCCGCCAGCCGCGGGCGTCCGAAGCTGTCCGCATAACTCCGGTAAACCGCATGATCACCGGCCTCGCGGTCCAGATCATCGCGCAAGTCGAAAAGCCCGAACAATCAAACGTGGCGGCCGCCCGCGCCGCTTATCGCAACAAGACTTCCGCCGCAGGCGAAGTCGTCAACTACCGAGCCTGACGATGCGCACCAAGCAGCCGATGCAGCAATCTTTCGCCTACGCCCGCGCACAAGCGCGCACGAGCTTCGCAGCGTGGTTCGACATCCTCGCCGCGGCGCTGGTGTTTTACGTTTTCACTTAATCAGTCTTCGGACACCGAGAAGTCGCGGCGCGCCGAGGTGATCGTCACGATCACGCCCGCCAACGTGTCCAGCAGCGCCATGATCATTATGGCGAAGAAAACCGACGTCGCAAAATTCTTGATCAGCAGAAATTCGATCAGGCAGACGATGAACAGGATCAGCGACAGACCGTGATTGATGATCGCGGAGGTGCCGGTGTGCGTCGCCTTGATCAGCTCCACAAACAGCAGGACCAACGCGATCAGGATCAGCACGTCTCCGGGCGTCACCACCCAGGTCGCGCCGGAGGCCATGGGTAGAGACCACAGCACGCCGTTCAAACGCTCGAAAAACGACAGATCGGAATTGCCGCCGAGCAGCGTCATCAGATTGTAGACGATCACCGGGATCGTCAGCAGCGGAAACAAATTCAGAATGCCCATGGTGCCCCCTTGCGACGCCGCCCTGTTGCGCCGGCCGGACTGACGCCGGCTCTGCCGCTCCCACAACATCGCGCCTTTAACACGCGGGTCAAGCTTCGGCCCCTCCGACATGCCCGCTCCCCCTACAACTCATCCGCTCCTCGCGGATTCCGTCGGCGCGCCTTCAGCCAGATCACGCCCAACAAATCCCAGAGGGCCGCGATCAGACGCCCCAAATTCGTGTACTTGGACTTGCCGTGCTGACGCGGCCTGTGCCCCACATCCGCATACTCCACCGCGAAACCTTCCGCCAGCATCAGGGCCGGCGTGTAGCGGTGGATATGGTCGAAATAAGGAAGGTCCAAATATGCTTCGCGCTTGAAGACTTTGATTCCACAGCCCGAATCTTCCGCTGAATCATTCAGCATGCGCTTGCGGACATAATTGGCGACGCGCGAGGAAATGCGCTTCCCGAAATTGTCCTGCCGCTTTGTCCGGCGCCCCTGAACCAGCGCCAGGTCCGCAGGCGCATCCGGGCGCATGATCTGCGCGATCAGTTTCGGCAGATCTTTGGGATCGTTTTGGCCGTCGCCATCCAGAGTCGCGATAAGCGGCGCCCGCGCCGCGCGCACGCCCGTGCGGATCGCCCGGCTCTGCCCGGCATTGGCGCGATGCCCCAGAACCCGCAATTGCGGGATCTGGGCTTTGGCCTCCAGCAAACGGCCCCGCGTCTGATCGCGGCTTGCGTCGTCCACGAACACCATCTCGAAAGACCGGCCGTCGAGCGCCTGTGCGATTTCGCGGGCCAAATTTCCCACGTTCTCGGCCTCGTTATAGACCGGCACGACGACGCTGATTTCGACCGCTTGCCCCGAAGAGATTGATCCGCTCACCCCGACTTGCACTCCGTAACCCAGGAGCACCCGGCGCCGCGGGTCTCCCGTTTTGCGCCGCCGCTGTAGCGCAGCTTAGCGTTTGCGCGAACCCCTACCAGAGCGCGAAGCATTTCAGAAGAAAAGTCTCAGCGCTTCAAACCACGGCGTTTCCCCATTAGGGTCACGCGCCATGACGGACCTGCCCTCGGACGCCCCGCCTTCATCCAGCCCGGATTGGATCGACCGCCTCGCATCGGGGTGGAAGGCCTATATAATTATTGGATTTTTGGCGCTTTTCGCCGTGCTGCCTGGCGTCTTTTCGATGCCGCCGCTGGATCGGGACGAATCCCGCTTCGCCCAGGCGACGTCGCAGATGCTGGAAAGCGGCGATTATGTTCGGATCCGCTTCCAGGACGAGGCCCGCAACAAAAAGCCGGTGGGAATCTATTGGCTGCAGGCGGCGTCGGTGAAGCTGTTCTCCAAGCCCCTGGCGCATGAAATTTGGGCCTACCGCCTGCCGTCGGTTCTCGGCGCCCTGATGGCGGCGCTCGCCGCCTTCTGGGCGGGGACGGCCTTGCTATCGCGCCGCGCGGCTTTTGTGGGCGCTGCGATGCTGGCCGTCTGCGTGCTGCTGGGGACGGAGGGCATGATCGCCAAGACAGACGCCGTTTTGTGCGGGCTCACGACCTTGGCGATGGCGGCTTTGGCCCAGATCTATGCCGGCAAAGGCGGCAAGCTCAGCGTGCTGGTGTTCTGGGCCGCCCTGGGCGCCGGCGTTCTGGTGAAGGGACCAATCACGCCGCTGACCGCGGGCTTAGCGCTGCTGGCGCTGTTCACCTTCGAAAAGCGCGCGGCGTGGATGAAGGCGCTGCTGTTTCCACCCGGCCCGATCCTCGCCGCCTTGATCGTGTTGCCCTGGTTCATCGCCATTCAAAGCGCGACCGGCGGCGGCTTCCTGAACGACGCCGTGGCAGGCGACATGGCGCCCAAACTGAAAGGCGGACAGGAAGGTCATTTCGCGCCGCCGGGCGTGCATCTTCTGACGCTCATCCTCTTGGGCTTTCCCTTCATCCTGGCGCTGCCCGCCGGACTGCTCGCGGCGCTCGAAGGCGTGCGCGACAAAACGGGCGCCGAGGCGAACCGCATGCTCAAAACGCCCGCGTGGTTTCTGCTGTGCTGGGCGCTGCCGATCTGGCTGTTCTTCGAATTGATGCCGACCAAGCTGGTGCATTACACGCTCCCCGCTTATCCGGCTCTGGCGCTGATGGCGGGCTGGGCCTTTACGCGCAACGACGATGACGACCGGCCGCTGGCGCGCACGTCGGGCCTGATGCTCTTTGCACTGAGCGCCGCATTGATTTTCGGCGTGATCGGGTATGGCGGCGCGTTGTATGGCGGCCGCGCAAACATGGCGCTTTACAACGGAGCCGCGCTGGCCGCGTTGGGCGGATTGCTGGCGGTGCGGGGCGCAGGCCTGATGCGCAAGACCACGCGCCAGCGCACCTTCATCTGGGCCGTCGGCCTGGCGCTTTTGTGGCACGGCGCGGCGCGCGAGGGCCTGGTTCCACGCGCGCGCGATCTGTGGGTGGCGCCGCGCGTGAATGAGGCGCTGATCAAAGCGGGCCTGCATCCGCGCCTCTCAATCGGCGCGCCCGGCCCGCTTGTGACGTCCGGCTTCCCCGAGCCGAGCCTCGTCTTCCTTACGCGCAAGGACACGCAGAACGATTCTCTGGAGCATGCGATTTCATCCGCGACGCCGAACGCCGGCGCGGTGATTGACCGCAAGGATCTGCCCGAATTTCAACGCGGCCTACTCGCCCGCGATCTGCGGATGGACGTCGTCGCCCGGACGCCAGGCTACGATTATTCCAAGGGCAAGAAGGTAGACTTGCTGATCGGCAGAATCGCCGCGGAGGCGATGCAGGATTCTGCGCCGCGCGTTATCCCCACCGGCAAATAGCGCCGAATCGTCAATACTCTGACGTCGGACGATCTCCCGTCGCGCGATGCCGCTTGCCGGAGCGCGCAAACCGCCGCAGCCTGCCGGCAAGATCCAATAAGGATCGTGAAATAGGGAGGCGCAGATGAAAAAGCTAGCAGCCGAGTTTATCGGCACGGCAGTTTTGGTGTTGTTCGGTTGCGGCGCTGCGGTGCTCGCGGGCGAGCAAGTCGGACAATTGGGCATCGCCTTCGCGTTCGGTCTGGCGGTCGTCGCCATGGCGTATGCCATCGGCCAGGTTTCCGGTTGCCATATCAACCCGGCGATCAGCCTCGGCGCATATGTCGCCGGACGAATTACGCTGACCGATTTTGTGCTGTACTACATCGCGCAAGTGGCGGGCGCGATCGCCGGCGCCGCGATCCTGTGCACCATCGCCAGCGGTCACGCGGGGTACAGCGTCGCGACAAACGGCCTTGGCCAGAACGGCTTCGGCGAGGGCTATCTGGGCGGCTATGCGTCGAGCGCCGCGTTCCTGTTCGAGTTTGTCGCCACCTTCATCTTCGTCATCGTCGCGCTTGGCGTGACGCAAAAATCTTCACCGGCAGGGTTCGCGGGACTCGCCATCGGCCTGACGCTGACCGTCATCCATATCGTCGGCATTCAGGTGACGGGCGTGTCGGTCAATCCCGCGCGCTCAATCGGCCCGGCGGTGCTGGTGGGCGGGAAAGCCGTCGCGCAGCTCTGGTTGTTCATCGTCGCGCCGCTTCTGGGCGCCACCTTTGCTGGCCTGATGTTCCGCCAGAAATTATTGGCGGCGGACTGAGGCCCTCGCCTACGCGAGGAATGGGTCCTTCACCAGGATCACATCTTCACGCTCCGGCGAAGTGGAGAGCATCGCCACCGGGCAGCCGATCAGCTCCTCGATGCGGCGCACATATTTCACCGCCTGCGCCGGCAGATCCCCCCAGGAACGCGCGCCCTTGGTGCTTTCCGTCCAGCCTTCGAAGGTTTCGTAGACCGGCGTGACGGACGCCTGTTCGTTCACGCCCGCGGGCAGATGATCGTACAATTTGTCGCCGATCTTGTAGCCGACGCAGATTTTCAATTCCGGAAAGCCGTCGAGCACATCCAGTTTGGTCAGCGCGATGCCGTCGACGCCGGAAAGCACCGCCGTCTGGCGCACCAGCACCGCATCGAACCAGCCGCAGCGGCGCGGGCGGCCCGTATTCACGCCAACTTCCTTGCCGATGTCGCCGAGCTTCTTGCCGACCTCGTCATTAAGCTCCGTCGGGAACGGACCTTCGCCAACGCGCGTCGTGTAAGCCTTCACCAGACCCAGCACATAAGTGATCGCGCCCGGGCCCATGCCTGAGCCCGCCGCCGCCTGACCCGCCGCCACGTTCGAGGAGGTGACGTAAGGATAAGTTCCGTGGTCCACATCGAGCAGCGAACCTTGCGCGCCTTCGAAGAGGATGCGCTTGCGCTGCAGCCGCGCCTCTTCCAGCACGCGCCACGCCGGACGCGCGTATTTCAGCGTCGCAGGCGCCACGGAAAGCAGATCCGCCTTCAATTGCGCGACGTCCACTTCCGGCAGGTTCAGGCCTTTGCGCAGCGCATTGTGGTGCGCCAGCAAACGACCGATCTTCCAGTCGAGCGCAGCAGGATCGGCCAGATCCGCCACACGGATCGCGCGGCGGCCGACTTTATCCTCATACGCAGGACCGATGCCGCGGCCAGTGGTGCCGATCTTTGAATCGCCGGCGGCGGCTTCGCGCGCTTTGTCGAGATCGCGGTGCAGCGGCAGGATGAGGCAAGCGTTATCGGCCAGAATGAGTTTTTCCGGCGTAATGGTCACGCCCTGCGCGGCGAGCTTTTCGATTTCCTCAGCCAGATGCCAGGGATCGACCACAACGCCGTTGCCGATGATGCTTTGCTTGCCCTGCACGAGACCGGAGGGCAGCAGCGCGAGTTTATAGACCTTCTCGCCCACGACCAGCGTATGGCCGGCGTTGTGACCGCCCTGAAAACGCACCACGACATCCGCGCGGTGCGACAGCCAATCGACGATCTTGCCCTTGCCCTCATCGCCCCACTGGGCGCCGACCACTACAACTGCCGCCACGGAAATACTCCCCAAGTCTCGGGCTCTATGGCCGGTTTTCGCCAAAGCGAAAAGGGGGCGCCCGTGGAGGGGCGCCCCTTCTTCCTAGAAGTGCAGCACCCGGACGTATCGGGTGAGCGGATACGCCTTGATCTGATTGAGCACATCCTGGCTGGGCTCGGAATCGATGCCGACCAGGCACACCGCATCCTCGCCCGCCGCTTCGCGGCCCAGATGGAAGGTCGCGATATTGATCTTCGCGCCGCCCAGCAGATTGCCCAAGGCGCCGACGAAGCCGGGCTGGTCCTTGTTGTTGATGAACAGCATCACCGGCAGGAATTGGGCGTCGAGATTCATGCCCTTCACTTCCACGATGCGCGGCGTGTTGGCGATGACGGCGCCGGCGACTGTGCGCCATTTGCCTTCGGTCTTCACCTTGATCCGGATCAGGCTGTCATAGGTCGGCGAGGTTTCGCGCTTGCTTTCAGTCAGCGGCACGCCCCGCTGGTGCAGAATGGCCGGCGCGGACACCATGTTGACGCCGTCCTGCAGCGCCGGACGCAGCACGCCCGCCAAAGCCGCCGCAGTCAGCGGCTTGGTGTTCATCTGCGCCACATGGCCTTCATACTCGATCTCGACGCCTTCCAGGCCCGCATCCGCGACCTGACCGGCGAACAGACCGAGCTTTTCGGCGAGCTTGGCGAACGGCGTGAGCTTGGGCGCGTCTTCCGCGGAGATGCTCGGGCTGTTGAGCGAATTGGAGACCGCGCCCGTCAGCAGATAATCCGCCATCTGCTCGGCCACCTGCAGCGCCACGTTCTCCTGCGCTTCCGAGGTGGACGCGCCGAGGTGCGGCGTCGCCACGAAATTGCGCGCGCCGAACAGCACGTTTTCCTTCGCGGGCTCCTGCGCGAACACGTCGAACGCCGCCGCATAGACATGCTCGTTATCGAGCAATTCGCGCAATGCGGCTTCATCGACAAGACCGCCGCGGGCGCAATTGACGATGATCACGCCCTTCTTGGTTTTCTTCAGCGCCTCGGCCGAAAGAATGTTACGCGTTTTGTCCGTAAGCGGCGTATGTAACGTGATGGCGTCGGCGCGGGCCAGCAGCTCGTCCAGCTCCACCTTCTCCACGCCGATCTCGAGCGCGCGTTCCGGCGTCAGGAAGGGATCGTAGGCGACGACCTTCATCTTCAGGCCCAGCGCACGTTCGGCCACGATCGATCCGATATTGCCGGCGCCGATCAGACCCAGCGTCTTGGCCGTCAGTTCGACGCCCATGAAGCGGTTCTTTTCCCACTTGCCCGCCTGCGTGGACGCGTCGGCGGCGCCCAAT
>CAYNCS010000069.1:0-16539 GCA_964395875.1 uncultured Caulobacteraceae bacterium
ATGGCTTTGCCGGCGCCCGGGGGCGGCACATAGATCACGGAGGCGTCGGCGTTGGTCGCGGCCTTGGCTTCGGCCACGGTGTTGAACACCGGCAAGCCAAGGTGCGCCGTGCCGCCTTTGCCCGGATTGACGCCACCAACCATCTTGGTGCCGTAGGCGATGGCCGCCTCGGTGTGGAAGGTGCCGGTCTTGCCGGTCATGCCCTGGGTGATGACCTTGGTGTCCTTGTTGATCAGAATAGACATAGGCGGCGTAACCCACTTGGTTCTGTCGCGCGGCGTCCCTACCCGAGTGAGGCCGCGCTTCATATTCTACTAAAGCCTCACGCCGGAATTGACGAAGAGGCCTTGACGGCGGCGGCGCGGAGTCGCCCCCGCAATCGCCGAACTGTGCAAATCCCCTGAATTGATGGGCGATTCGCACTTTCAGGAACCAGGCTGCCCCGAAGGACCGCGCAATTCCCGCGGGGCTCGTTAGGCCACCGCCTTCACGATCTTCTGCGCGGCGTCGTCCAGATCATCGGCCGAAATCACGTTGAGACCGCTTTCGTTGATGATCTTTTTGCCGAGATCGACGTTCGTGCCTTCCAGGCGCACCACGAGCGGCACCTGCAGGCCGACTTCCTTCACGGCGGCCAGAACGCCTTCCGCGATGACGTCGCACTTCATGATGCCGCCGAAGATGTTGACCAGAATGCCCTTCACCTTCGGGTCGGCGGTGATGATCTTGAAGGCGGCCGTGACCTTTTCCTTCGATGCGCCGCCGCCGACGTCCAGGAAGTTGGCGGGGAAGCGGCCATACAGCTTGATGATGTCCATGGTCGCCATAGCGAGGCCGGCGCCGTTCACCATGCAGCCGATGTCGCCGTCGAGCGCAATGTAAGCGAGGTCGTATTTGGACGCCTCGATTTCCTTTTCGTCCTCTTCGGTGAGGTCGCGCAATTGCTCGTATTCCGGATGACGGAAGCCGGCGTTGGAATCGAAGGACACCTTGGCGTCGAGGCAGAGCAGCTTGCCCTCGCCCGTCGCGATCAGCGGGTTCAACTCCAGCATGCTCATGTCCTTATCGACGAAGCAGCGATAGAGCTTGGTGCAGAAATCGTTCAGCTGTTCGGCCAGGCCACCGGTCATGCCGAGGCCCGCAGCGAGCTTGGCGACGTCGGCGGCGGTGACGCCCGTGGCCGGGTCGATGGCGACCGTGGCGATCTTTTCCGGCGTATGTTCAGCGACTTCCTCGATGTCCATGCCGCCTTCGGAGGAGCCCACGAACGCGACGCGGCCGGTGACGCGGTCGACCAGCACGGACAGATAATATTCCTTGGCGATGTTGGCGCCGTCCTCGACGTAGAGACGGCGGACGAGGCGGCCGGCCGGGCCGGTCTGCTTGGTCACCAGCGTCATGCCCAGCATGCGCTCGGCCTCGGCCTTCACGGCGTCGACCGACTTGACCACCTTGACGCCGCCTGCCTTGCCCCGGCCGCCAGCGTGGATCTGTGCCTTCACGACGTAAACGGGTCCAGGCAATTTGCCGGCCGCAGCGACCGCTTCATCGACGCTAAAGGCCGGAAAACCCTTAGGAACCGGGAGACCGAACTCGGCCAGAATCGCTTTCGCTTGATGTTCGTGGATGTTCATAAGGCGGCCTGCGCAATGACAAAAGGAGTCCTGCCGGCGGGACACGCGCAAATCGCCTGCCCCCGCCCGCGGCGCGGCCCTTATAGCAAGGCAATTTCCCCAGACAAGGAACTTGGTGGGGCTAATTGTTGCGAATGCGCATTGCCCCTGAGATAGGGTGAAGCGGGCCTAAATTCCGCGCACATGCGCGTTTGCCCGATCCGCACCAGAATGGGGTTTTCCCGCCATGGCGAAGCAATTTCCCGCCCTCGATCCCGCGCATTGCGCCTTCATCCGGGCCCAGAAGATGTTCTTCACCGGCTCCGCCGCGGCGGACGGACGGGTAAACGTATCGCCTAAGGGGCTGGATTCTCTGAGGATTATTGACGACAAAACAGTCGCTTACATGGATTTGACCGGCAGCGGCGCGGAAACGGCGGCGCACTTAAAGGCTACGGGCCGGCTGACCCTGATGCTGTGCGCTTTCGAGGGGCCACCTCTGATCCTGCGGCTTTACGGCCAGGGAACGTCCCTGCCGCGCGGCACGGATGCCTACCGCGCCTTGCTGGAGAGCGCTTTCGGCGGCCAGGAGATTCCCGGCGTGCGGCAGATCGTGCGGCTGGCCGTCGATATGGTGCAGACGTCCTGCGGCTACGCCGTTCCGTTTTACGACTACAAAGAGGACCGCACGCAGCTCGTCGCCTGGTCCGAGCAGGCGAGCGAAGCCCAGCTCGAGGCCTACCGGCGCGAGCACAACACAACCAGCATCGATGGATTTCCCACGGGATTGTTTAGCGAAACTGACGCCTGAAAATTGCGGTCTCGCTTGACCGCAAAGAGCGCCGGTTCTTAGGTCCGCGCTCTCACCTGGAGTATTTATGTCCAACGACAAGCCCGATCTGCCAAACGACAAGTCCGATCCGCAAAACTGGAGCCCCGCCACGCGCATGGTGCGCGGGGGCACCGTGCGCAGCCAATTCATGGAGACGTCCGAGGCGATCTTCCTGACCTCGGGCTTCACCTACAATTCGGCGGCGGAAGCGGATGCGCGCTTTGCGGGCGATCTGCCCGGCTACGTCTATGGGCGGTACGGCAACCCGACCTTAAAAATGCTGGAGGACCGGCTGGCCCTGATCGAGGGCGCCGAGCTTTGCCGGGTCACCTCGTCGGGCCAGGCCGCGGTGGCGGCCGTGATGCTGGCGCAGCTGAAGGCGGGCGACATCGTCGTGGCGTCCAAGGCGCTGTTCTTTTCCTGCCGCTGGATCGTCGAAACCTTCATGCCGAAATTCGGCGTGACCGCCCGCCTGGTCGACGGCGACGATCTGGATCAGTGGCGCGAGGCGCTCAAAGGCGCCCGCATCGCGCTGCTCGAAAGCCCCACCAACCCGATGCTCGGCCTCGTCGACATCGAAGCGGTCGCGGACATCTGTAAAAAAACCGGCACGCAATTGGTGGTGGACAACGTCTTCGCCACGCCGCTGCTGCAGAAGCCGCTGGAGCTCGGCGCCGACCTCGTCGTCTATTCGACGACGAAGCACATCGACGGCCAGGGGCGCACGCTGGGTGGCGCGATCCTCGGCAAGGCCGATCTGATGAAGGAGGCCTTCGAAGATTATATGCGCCATATCGGTCCGGCGCTGTCGCCCTTTAACGCCTGGGTGCAACTCAAGGGCCTCGAAACCCTGAACCTGCGCGTCGAGCGCATGACGCAAACGGCGCATGCTTTGGCCGAACGCCTGGAAGGTCATCCGAAACTGGAGACGGTGCTCTACCCGTTCCTCAAGAGCCATCCGCAGCACGATCTGGCGAAGCGCCAGATGAAGGCCGGCGGCTCGCTCGTGGCTTTCACCATCAAAGGCGGCCGTCAGGAGGCGTGGCGCTTTCTGGACGCGCTGCAGATCGCCGACATTTCGAACAATCTCGGGGATTCCAAGACGCTGGCGACCCACCCCGTCACCACGACGCACCGCAAGCTGCCGGACGACGAAAAACAGCGCCTCGGCGTCAAGGAAGGCTCGATCCGCATTTCGGTCGGCCTGGAAGACGCGGACGATGTGATCGGCGACGTGCTGCAGGCGCTGGAGCGCGTTTAAGGCCCCGGGCGATGCCGGATTTGCGTCCGGCCGCCGCCGATTCTAATCTCTGCTCGCGCGGCGCGCCATGAGCGCTCAGACGGTAAAGACCATGTACGAAGCGGAGACCCTCGGGATCATTGTGCGCGTAAATCCGGAATTCATGGACCAGCGCTCGGATCCCGACAAAAACGAATATCTCTGGTCGTATACGATCGAGATCGAAAATACCGGCGCACAGACCGTGCAGCTCATGACGCGCTATTGGCGAATTCTCGACGCCGACGGCCGGCAACAGGAAGTACGCGGCGAAGGCGTCGTCGGCGAACAACCGGTCATCGAACCCGGCGCGCGTTATGTGTACACATCGGGCTGTCCGCTGCGCACGCCGTCTGGAATGATGGTGGGTTCGTACTCGATGCTCGCTGAAAACGGTGACGTTTTCGATATCGCAATTCCTGCGTTTTCGCTCGACTCTCCACACGAGCGGCGCATTCCGAACTGATGCGTTCCGTCGCGAAAAAGGCGCCAAGAGTTTTTTTATAGGGGTACGCTGAAATGCGCCTTGAATGAGTCTGCATTCAAGGTTTAGCCTCTCTTTATGCACTACAAGATCCGACGCGCTGAGTATGAAGACGCGGCCGATTTGGCGGCGCTCCACGTTCGCATCTGGCGTCAGACCTATCTCGGCGTTTTGCCGGCGCCGTTAGTCGACAACGTCACGATCGGACGCGAGCTGCGCTTCTGGCGCGCCGCGACGCATCGTCAGGACGTCGATCTCGACAACATCATACTCGTCGCGGAAACCGACGTCGGCGAACTGGTCGGCTTCGGCGTCGCCGGACGCGCGCGCGACGAACGCGGTCCATGGGACGGCGAGATTACAATGCTCTATGTCGACCGTCCGCATCAGCGGCACGGCATCGGCAAAGCCCTGATGCGCGCAATGGCCGATCATCTTCTCTCCCGCGCCTTGTTCAGCGCCGGGCTGTGGGTCGTCGAGCGCAATCAGCGGGCACGGCGATTTTATGAATCTCTTGGCGGCCGCCCGTCCGGCACACGCGACGAGCGCATGCAGGGTTTCCTGGTGCCGGTTTCGGCCTACGCCTGGGAAGAAGCGGCGGAACTGGCAGGCCGTACGGTCGTCAGGCATTAGGCGTCCGCCACCAAGTCCTCCGCGTTTCATCACAAAACTTTCACGCCGTGCGTGCGGTTGAAAACTGCCTCCGGCCCGGCGCGCCCGCATTTCCTTTGAGCGCAAATCACGCTTAGTGAAGTGCGTGAGCGTCGATTCCACTTCAGCGCGCAGCGCCGCCTCCGCAGACACGGGTCTGGCGCGCGTCACCGCGCCCATCGCGGCCGCTGTGATCCTGCAGATCGCCAGCGGCGTGCTGGCCGTCATCATTCCTCTGGCGATGGACGCGCGTGGCCTTTCCGCGCTTTCGGCGGGTTTGGTCGCGGGCTGCTATGCGGTGGGTTTCATGGCGGGCGCGCTCTACGCCCCGCGCATCATCCGTCAGCTCGATCACATCCGCACCTACGCGGCGGCTGCGGGCATCGGCGGGGCGTTGACCCTGGCGCTTTATATGCGGGTCGATGCCTTCGCCTGGGCGCCGCTACGTCTCGCCACCGGGATGGCGGTGGCGATCCTGCTGACCGCCGCTGAAAGCTGGATCAATTCCGCCACACCGCGCGAAAAACGCGGCGGCGTGATCGGCATTTATCAAGTGGTGGTGAAGCTCGCGATCGCGGCCGGGCCGTTTCTGATCGCCAATCACGCGCCGGCCGGCCCAGACGGCTTCATGCTGGCGGCGGCGTGTTTTGCGCTGTCGCTGGCGCCGGTATGCGGCACGCCGCACGCCCAGCCCGCCCCGCCCTCCGCCGAACCGTTTCCGGTCAAGCGGATTTGGGAAGTCGCCCCGGCCGCCGTGATCGGCGCGGGCCTCGCGGGTTTCACGAATGCGGGCGTGCTGGCGATATTGCCGATCCACGCCGCGCGCGTGGCGCAGGGCGCAAACGCCGCCGATCCGGCTTTTCTGGCGGCGGCGTTCGTAGCCGCGACCTGGCTCGGCTCGACCTTTCTGCAATGGCCGGCCGGTCGACTTTCGGATCGCATAGACCGCCGCTTTGTCATCGCTTGCCTGGGGCTTCTGGAATTTCTGGGCGCACTGCCATTGGCGATCTGGGGCGAGAAACTGCCGCCGCCTCTGGCCATCGCGGGTGCGTTCGTCTGGGGCGCGGGCGCGCTGTCCTATTACGGGCTGTGCGTGGCGCACGCGACCGACCGCGCCCCGCACGATCAGGCGGCGCGCGTCGTCTCTGGCCTTTTGTTCGTCTATTCGGCCGGTTCGGTGATCGGCCCCAGCGTCGCGGGCGCCGCCTTCGACTCCCCCCTGAGCGGGCGCGGCCTTTTCGGCATGGCCGCGATCAGCGGCCTGCTGCTCGTGATCGCGATGTGGGGACGGCGTCTAAGCCAGGCCGCGGCGGACGTGGGCTTCAAAGTGCCGTTCATGGCCTCGCCGCCCGGCCCTTCCATGGCGTTGGCGGAAATGGTGGGCGATTCGGCGTCGGAAAATCGAACTCAGTCCGACCAAGCCACCCCACGCTGATCCTTCAAAAGGACGGCATGCTTCGGCTGGCCGACAATGAGGCCGCCTGGCTGTCTTGCATGTTCACAAACGCAAAGGCGGCAACAATGCAGGCGACAAGCGTCAAAATTCCGAGAACAATTATTCCGGTCTTAGTCTCCCGACTTGACGCGAGACCGATCTGCAAAACCTCTATCCCCTTGATAACCAGATAGAAACATAGAACGTAAGTTATGATCTGCAGCATGCCTGCCATGAATGCCTCCCCCTAGAACGATTTTATCATTGGTTGCATGCCGCAGGCTCAAACGGCAACAAACACAAATGGGGAATGAATCAGCCACAATGGGCGTCCTGCCCGACGAAGCGATCAAGCAGCTGGCGGACCAGTGCGCGATCCTGAGCGCCACGCCGTTCGACTTGAACCAGATCCAGCCCGCCAGCCTCGATCTGCGTCTCGGGCCGATCGCCTATCGCATCCGCGCCAGCTTCCTGCCGGGCAAAGGCGCCGAGGTTGAAACGCGCCTGACGGCCGACACCCTCATGCACACGCTGGATCTCTGCAAGGGCGCGGTGCTGGAGACCGGCTGCGTCTATCTCGTGCCGCTGCTGGAGAGCCTCGATTTGCCGGCCGATCTGCATGGCGCCGCCAACCCGAAAAGCTCCACCGGCCGCATCGACGTCTTCGTGCGCGTCGTAACCAACGGCGCGGAGGCGTTCGATAAAATCCTGGCGGGCTATCACGGGCCGCTTTACGCCGAGATCAGCCCGCGCACCTTCTCGATCCTGGCGCGCCAGGGCGACCGCCTGTGCCAGTTGCGCGTGCGCAGGGGACCATTTCAGCCGCGCGAAGAGATTGTGTTCTCCGTCGATCTGTCGCCGCGCGCCGGCCCCGCGGGCTATCGCGCGCGCCGGCACGCCGGAATTCTGGATCTGACCCAGATCGCCGGGCACGATCCGCGCGAATTCTGGGAACCGCTTTATCCGCGCCACGGCCGCATCGTGCTGGACCCCGGCGAGTTCTATATCCTCGCTTCGAAGGAAGCCGTCAGCGTGCCGATGGACATGGCGGCGGAAATGGCGCCGATCGCGCCGGAGCTCGGCGAATTCCGCGCGCATTATGCGGGCTTTTTCGATCCGGGCTTCGGCCTGAACGCGGGCGGTTCGCGCGCCGTGCTGGAAGTGCGCTCGCGCGACGTGCCGTTCATTCTGGAAGACGGCCAGCCCGTCGGCCGGCTGGTCTACGAAGACATGGCCGCCGCGCCGTCAAAGCCCTATGGCGAGGGCTCCAATTACCAGGGCCAGGGATTGCGCCTGTCCAAGCATTTCGGCGCGTGGGAGGCGTGATGTTGTCTGCAAGGTTCGCTTGCGCCGTGGCCGCCGCCGCGACGCTGGCCGGTTGCGTTTCGATCGATATTTCGCGCGAGCCCTCGAACACGGCGGGGGCGCCGCCCGAAATCGCGGCGATGCAGGACAAATTGCTGACGCTCGACACGCACCTCGACACGCCAGCGCTGCTGCTGCGCGACGGCTGGTCGATCGAGGATGAGCACAGCGTGAAGCAGGACGGGTCGGACGTCGATCTGCCGCGCATGAAAAAGGGCGGCCTCGATGGCGGCTTCTGGGTGATCTACACGCGGCAGGGTCCGCTGACCGACGAGGGCTACGCGAAAGCTTATGACCACGCGCGGCGCACCTACGCCGCCATCAAGAAAATGGTCGAGTCGAACCCCAGCGATTTCGCCTTCGCCGTCACGGCGTCCGACGCCGCGCCGATCGCCGCTTCGGGCAAGCGCGTCGTGTTCATGAGCATCGAGAATTCGTATCCGCTGGGGAAGGATGAGGCCACGCTGAAGGCGCGCATGCGCGAATTCTATGATGACGGCGTGCGCCTGATCGGCCCCGTGCACATGAAGAACAACGATCTCGCCGACAGCGCCACGGACGAGCCGCGCTGGAAGGGCTTCAGCCCCCTGGGCAAGACGTTCGTGGCGGAGGCCAATCGCCTGGGCATGATCCTGGACGCCAGCCACGCTTCGGACGACGTGTTCGACCAGATGCTGGCGCAATCCAAAGCGCCGATCATCCTGTCGCATTCCGGGGTGAAGGCGATTTTCGATCATCCGCGCAATATCGACGACGCGCGCCTGCGCAGGCTGGCCGCGTCCGGCGGCGTGATCCAGATGAACACATTGTCGGCCTATCTGGTCGAAACGCCGAAGATCGCCGCGCGGGATGCAGCCCTGAAGGCGATGTATTCCAAATACGTCATGGAGAATCTGACGGCGGCGCAGGGTGAGCAGCTCACCAAGGACCGCGCGGCGATCGACAAGAAATATCCCGTGCCACAGGCGAGCTTTGAAGATTTCATGATTCAGGTGCTGCACGCCATCCGGGTGGCCGGGGTCGACCATGTGGGCATCGGCGCGGACTGGGACGGCGGCGGCGGCGTGCAGGGCATGGAAGACGCGTCCCTGATCTGGCGCATCACCGAACGGTTGTACAAGGAGGGCTATAACGAGCCCGATCTTGAGAAGATCTGGGGCGGCAATGTGCTGCGGGTCCTGTCCGCCGTGGAAGCGGAAAGAGACAAGGAAGCAAGGCGCTAAACGGTCGGCGCAGCTCCGCGAATCAGCCCCGAGCTATTGAAAATCCTTGACTTTGGAGCGCTCATAACCACCTTAGCGCCCACGGATTTAAGATAGATTCCTACGCTGAGGCGCTGGCGATTAGCCCCGTCTCCTTGTTTTTTCTACCAAAATCCCTACCGCCGCGGCAGGCACGCATTGGGCTACGCATTGCCGCGGCACAACAAGGAACGTTAAAATGGCAGTCGGCACCGTAAAGTGGTTCAACGCCACCAAGGGCTATGGTTTCATCGCGCCGGATAATGGCGGCGCGGATGTTTTCGTGCATGTCAGCGCAGTCGAACGCGCGGGCCTGCAGAGCTTGCGTGAAGGTCAAAAGGTCAGCTTCGAGCTGCAAACCGACCCGCGTAAGGGCAAAGCGTCCGCGGTTGATCTTAAAGTGGTTTGATGAGCAAAGAAGAAACACTCGAGTTTGACGGCGTCGTCACCGAAGTTCTGCCGGAAGGCCGCTTTCGCGTGACGCTGGATTCCGGGCACGTCATTCTGGCCTATACGGGCGGGCGCATGAAGCGGAACAAGATCCGCACGCTCGCCGGCGATCGGGTCACCGTGGAAATGACGCCCTACGATCTGGACAAAGGCCGCATCGTTTTCCGTCACAAGATGGATACCGGGCCAACCGGCCCGGCGCCGCAGCGGCGGCCCTATGCGGCTAAGCGCTAAGCTTAATCCATAGGCCGGGAAACCAGCAGCGATGTAATCGGGTATTAGAAGCGCGGTCGTCCTGGCCGCGCTTTTTCTTTTCGGGAGTCCGTCATGCGCATTGCGCTCGTCTCGCTCGCCCTCTTGGCCGGAACCTTGGGCTCATTCGCCTGCGCCAGCGACTTGCCTGGCGGTGCGGCGCAGACTCGCGCGCCGGACGTCAATTCCCAGCAGGACGTGACGCTCGAAAAGGTGGTGGATGGGCTCGACGATCCCTGGGGCCTCACCTTCCTGCCCAGCGGCGAGGCGATCGTCACCGAAATCAGCGGCTCCATGCGTATCCTCACCGACGGCAAACTCTCCGAGCCGATCAAAGGCGTTCCGAAAGTCGCCTATGACGGCCAAGGGGGCCTTCTGGATGTGAAGGCTGCGCCCGATTACGCGAAGTCCAACCGCATCTTCTTTTCGTTCTCCGAACCGCGGGGCGGAAACACGAACGGCACCAGCGTCGCCTCCGCAATCCTGGTGCGCGACGCCGCCGGCGCGCGCCTGGAAAACGTGAAGGTGATCTTCCAGCAAAAGCCCGCGAAGGAATCCGTACTGCATTTCGGCGGGCGCATCATCTTCATGCCGGACGGCTCGCTGTTCATTACGCTGGGCGAGCGCGCGCTGTTCCGCGACGAAGCCCAAAACCCTGGCAACGATCTGGGCAAGCTGGTGCGCGTTATGCAGGACGGCAGCCCCTATCCTGGCAATCCAAAGAACAAGAATTGGGCGCCGGAGATCTGGTCCATCGGCCACCGCAACATGCAAGGCGGGGCGATCAATCCCGCCTCAGGCAAGCTATGGACCGTCGAGCACGGCGCCAAAGGCGGCGACGAAATCAACATTCCTCAAGCGGGCAAGAATTACGGCTGGCCCATCATCACCTATGGCCGCGATTACAGCGGCGCGAAGATCGGGATCGGCACGGCGCGCGACGGCCTGGAGCAGCCGATCTATTACTGGGACCCGTCGATCGCCCCTTCGAGCCTGATCTTCTATACCGGCGACAAATATCCCGGCTGGAAAGGCAATATCTTCGTCGGCGCCCTTGCAGGCCAGTCGCTGCATCGCCTGGTCGTCGACGGCGACCATATCGTGGGCGAAGAGACCCTGTTGCAGAGCTTCAATTACCGCATCCGCAACGTGGTGCAGGGCCCCGACGGCTATTTGTGGGTGTTGATCGATTCCAGCGCGCCCTGGGGCGCCATCATGCGCGTCGTGCCGAAACCCAAATGACGCGCGCGGATAATCAGCGGAACGGCGGCTCGTCGAAGGCGCGCAGCTTCCGCGAGTGCAGCGCCTGCGGTCCTTCGGCGCGCAGGATTTCGATCGTCTTCAAACCGATGGCCAGATGCTCGCCGATGGCGCGCTCATAGAATTTGTTGGCGCCGCCCCGCAGCTTGGGCTCGCCATGCACCGGTTTGTCCGACACGCAGAGCAGCACGCCATAAGGCACGCGGAAACGAAAGCCGTTCGCCGCGATGGTGGCCGATTCCATATCCACCGCGATGGCGCGCGACTGGTTGAAGCGCAACGCATGATCGGTGAAGCGCAACTCCCAATTGCGGTCGTCCGTCGTCACCACGGTTCCGGTGCGCAGGCGCGCCTTCAGGGCTTCGCGGGTCTCGCCTGACGTTTCCGCCGCGGCGCGCTGCAGCGCCACCTGCAATTCGGCGATGGGCGGGATGGGGATTTCGCGCGGCAGCACGTCGTCCAGCACATGATCGTCGCGCAAATAGGCGTGCGCGAGCACGTAATCGCCGATGCGCTGGGAATGGCGCAGGCCGCCGCAATGGCCGATCATCATCCAGCATTGCGGCCGCAGCGCCGCGAGGTGATCGGTGATCGTCTTCGCGTTTGACGGGCCGACGCCGATATTCACCAGCGTCACGCCGTCTCCCTTTTCGGTGATCAAATGATATGCGGGCATCTGAAAGCGCCGCCAGGGCGCTTCGGCCACTAGGCGTTCGACGTCCTTGGTTCCGCGTTTGGCGTAGATTCCGCCCGCCGCGGACAGCGCGACATAGGGGGAGTCCGGACGCTTTAGTTCCTTGGCCGCCCAGGCGACGAACGCGTCGACATAGCGGTGATAGTTCGTGAACAGAATGAATCCCTGGGTGTGGCTCCAGGGCGCGCCGGTATAGTGGGCGATGCGGTTGAGGGACCAATCGACCCGCGGCGCGTCGAACAGCGTCAGGGGCCGGGCGCCGGAATCGTCGAGAATACGCTCGCCGTCCGCCACCTCGTCGCCGATGGCGGTCAGGCGCGGCGCCGCGAACACCTGGGACAGCCAGGCCGGATCCACCTCGTCCAGCGGCAGCCCTACGGAATCCTCCAGCACGTAGGAGTACGGGATCTCCTGCCCCGACAGTCCGGTCTCGATCGTCACCGGATAGCCGGCGGAAAGGATTTCCAGCTGCTCGATCAGGTAATTCTCAAACGCCTCGGGATGGGTGATCGTGGCCGTGTAAACGCCCGCCTCGCTGAACTTGCCGAAAGCGCGGGCGATGCGCGGCGTGGGCCCGTCAGGCTGATAGGTGACGCGCAATTCCGGATAGACGAAGCCGGCGCGATCCTCAGGCCCCGGCGCGACTGCGTTTTCCAGATAAGCGCGCAGCGCCGTCCGCAAGCGGACCGTGGCGTCGGTATAAAGGATCTTCAGGCGGTCCACCGCGGCGCGCGGCGATGCGGCGATTTCAAAAGTGGCCAGACGTGCGTTCATTGCGCGCCAGCCTATCGCGAGGACGTGCCGAACGCCAAGCCCGCCAGGGACTGGCGCTCCGCCTTTGATGAAAATGCTTGGCGAACCGGCGCCTCCCCGCCATGTGATGGCGCATGACGCCCTACGTTCTGGACATCCCCTGGCGCCCGCCCGCCGAGGCTTTCGGCGCTTTGGCGCAGCGCCCCTTCGCGCTGCTGCTCGATTCGGGGCCCGGTCATCCCGCGTCGCAAATGTCTTATATCGCCGCGGACCCGATCCAGGTTCTGGAAGTCTGGCCCGATGATCGCGGCGATGCGCTGCAGGCGGCGCGCACGCTGCTGGCGCCGTTCCGGCGGGAGCGTCTGCCGGACGGCCTGCCGCCGTTCGCGGGCGGACTTGCAGGCCTTGCTTCCTATGAACTTGGCGTCCGGTTGGACCGTTTGCCCCGCGCGCCGCGCGGCGATGCGGCCGCATGGCCGGATCTGGCGCTGGGCCTTTATGATTGCGTGGCCGCCTTCGATCTGCGGCGCCGGAGCGCCCGCATCATCTCCTGGGGCTGGCGCCCCGCCGGCGGCGCGGACGCCTCCACAGCCCGGGCCAGAGCGGAAGCGTTGGCGGCGGCGCTTACCGCGCCCGCTGCTCAAGTCGCGGACGCCCGAGGGGATCGCCCCGAGGGTGCGTGGACGCCATCCGCTTACGCCGCGGCGGCGGCGCGCGTGATCGCCTACATTCACGCGGGCGATTGCTTTCAGGCCAACCTGTCCATGCGCTTTGACGCAGACCTGCCGCCGGGCGCCGACCCTTACGCGCTGTATCGCCGGCTTAGCGCAGCCAGCGCGGCGCCGTTCTCCGCATTCTGGCGTGGCCGCGATCTGGCGCTCGCATCCAACTCGCCGGAGCGGCTTTTGCGTTTGAGCCCTGGCCCCAAGGGGCTTGAAGCCGAAGCGCGCCCCATCAAGGGCACGAGACCGCGCGGTGACACGCCGGCGCATGACGCGGCGTTGGCCGCCGCGCTGCTGGAGAGCGCCAAGGATCGCGCTGAAAATTTGATGATCGTGGATCTGCTGCGCAACGACCTGTCCCGCGTCTGCGCGCCCGGCAGCGTGCGAGCGCCGCGTTTGTTCGGGCTGGAGAGCTTCGCCAACGTCCATCACCTCGTATCGACCGTCACGGGCCGCCTGCGCGACGGCCTCGACGCCTTCGATCTCCTGCGGGCGGCGTTTCCCGGCGGTTCCATCACCGGCGCGCCGAAGATCCGGGCGGCGGAGATCATCGCGGAACTGGAAGGCGAAGCGCGCGGACCCTATTGCGGCTCGCTAGCGTGGTTTGGAATCGACGGCGCCATGGATGCGTCGATCCTGATCCGCAGCGTCGCCTGCGAGCGGCGGGGCGCGCAGTGGCGTGCGCGCTTGCGGGCCGGCGCCGGCATCGTGGCGGATTCCGTTCCTGAGGACGAAGCGCTGGAATGCCTGAACAAGGCTTCCGCGGCGCTGCGGGCCTTCGGCGCAGGAAGTTGAAATTTAGCTCGGTTCTGCGAGCTGCTGCACCAGTCGCGGGCGCAGATAGAACGTTTTCTTGATCGTGTGATCGGCGCCCAGATCATAGGCCATGATGGGCCCGGAATTGGACTGCTTGTAGTTTGTCGCGCCGAGAGTCTTCAGCGAATACGGATACGTCACGCGGACCCGGATGACGCTGCCGCCAGTGGTCAGAAGGCCGCTCGGCACATCGCTGACGGTGCTGCCCTTGGAATCCGCCGCCGTGTTTTTCGCGCGGCTCCAGCCGACGACGGCCTTGCCTGAGTTTTCGTTGATGCTGGTGATCACCATCTGCAGCGTCGAGGAATCCATATCGGCCATGACGGACTGCGCGGCGTAGAAGACGTCGGTCATCTCGGCTTCGGTGACGCTGTCGTCGCGGGCCACCAAATCGGTCAACGTCGCGGCGACGGCTTCGGTCCGGCGGTCCGCCGTGAGCAGATTGGAAACCTCGACCGTGCCCATGAACATGACGAGCATGACAGGCAACACCATGGCGAATTCGATCGCCGCCAACCCCTTCTCCTGACGGAGCAGGCGCGCGAAGCCGCGCTTGAGAGACCGAAAAGACATCACGGTTCATTCCTGAAGGCGGCCGCCGATTCAAGGAGGCGCGTTCCGGCGCCGCCATTGGCCCACATGGTGGCGAAAAACGGCGTTACAATTTTCCATTGATAATAGACCTTCGCCACCACGATGGAGCCGGCGGCGCCTGGATCGAAATTGAGCTGCGCCGGGTCCAGCGATCCATCCGCCTTTTTGGGCGTGGCGGTGTTCGCGGCGGTGAAGTTTTGGAACGTCTTGACGTCGACGGACAAATAATTCGTGCAGTCCATCATGTTGTAGGTGGCGTCGCAGACCAGTTTCTTGAACGCCGCCGCGTCGCCGCCCGTCTTCTGGAACTCGAGGGTGCGCACGCGGCGCGTGGCCTCCATGACGCCGTGATCCAGAAGCACGGTCGTAGCGAACATCGCCGAAACTTCCAGAATGCCGCAGAGCAGCCAAAAGAACGGCGCAGCCACCAGCCCCATTTCAATGGCGGTCACGGCCGATTCATCGCGCGCAAAGCGCCGAAGTCCCGACGCGGCGCGCCTGGCGATGGTTACGGCTTTATGAACGGACATCGTCCCTGGCCTCTCAAATGCTCAGGGATATTATGGAAATCCTGTTGAAACCTGCTTAATGCGCCCCTTCGAATTCTACAGAGCGCGCCGGCGATCAATTGCTGTCGTTCTTCATACCGTCTTTGGCCAGAGAACCGCGCTTGTCGATTTGCTCGGCCAGAACGCGCGTGGCGCCCGCTTCGTCACCGGGCGTAAAGGTGCGTTCACAGGTATTCGCGCAATTGTAGGACAATGGGCTTTCGGCGCCGCCGCGGTACACGACGACGGTATTGGCGTTCTGCGAACCCACTTCGATGGGCACGCTCATGATCGTCGCGCCAAAGGCGTCCAGGACGAACATATTGGTCTTGCCCCATTGACGGCCGGTGATGAACACTGTCTTCGAACTGTCGATGGCCACACCAGCGATCATGGGATTGCCGATTGACACCGAGGCGGCGTTGCCGGGCACCCGCACCAGCTTGGTCCCATCCAGAGGAACATTGATCGAGCGGGCGTGCGCGGCGCCGGCGGCCGCAAATGCCGCGAGCGCCAAGAGAGCCTTACGAATTCCAGACATGATCGACCCCGGTGAACTCCGTCCGGATCGTGCGCAGTAAGGTTGAAGAAATCCTAAAGACCCACGGGAAACGCCTTCTGAAACCATCTCCAAATCGTTTCCGCGATCTGCCGTATTCTGATTGTTCAGAAACTTAGCCTTAAGACCATTGCGCTAAATTGTGCGAAGTTCGGGGTCGGGCCAGCGTGTGCGATTTCGAGCTTTTTATAAAAAAGTGCAGTCTTTGGAGATCAAGATGAAAACGCTGATGAAGCTCATTAAAAACGAATCCGGCGCGACCGCCATTGAATATGGCCTGATCGCCGCCCTGATCGCCGTCGTGATCATCACGGCCGTGACGACCGTCGGCACGAACCTGAAAGCCACGTTCACGACGATCGGCGGCTCGATCAACTAAAAAGTCTAGGCGCCGCGAGGCGCCGGGTAGCTGGCCCGAAATGCGCCGCCGGCAAATGTCGGCGGCGCCCCTTCGGAAACAAGCCAGCCATTGGTGGACTTCAAGAGGAAGACCGCGGGTAGGCGGTCTTCTTTTTTTGTGCCCACTCGCTGCGATTTGGTCCGCTGGCTGAGCAATTATGGTTAGCGAACCGTTTCTGCGGTTCATGAAATTTTCGAGACGCGCACGCGTTTTCTTAACGGCTCTCTATTTAGACTGTTCGCGTTGTTTGGGGGGCGGACAGAATGTCCATAGGCCGCTCCTATTGGCAGTAACGCGAATGGGATCAAGAATATGAAAACCTTTTCCAAATTGTTCAAAGATGAATCCGGCGCCACCGCGATCGAATATGGTCTGATTGCGGCCCTGATCGCCGTTGTGATCATTACGGCCGTGACGACCGTCGGCACAAATCTGAAGGCCACGTTCGAAACGATCGGCGGCTCGATCAACTAAGCGGGCGCCGCGCCTGCAGCGGCGACGCAAGAATCTTACGTCCGCCGGCGCGGGCGCCGGCGGACGTTTGCATTCTCATTAATCAAGAACGCCGCGGACCCTCCGCGGCGTTTTTTA
>CAYNCS010000070.1:0-9214 GCA_964395875.1 uncultured Caulobacteraceae bacterium
GTTCAGGGCCATGCCCTTCACGCCGCCAGGAAACTCGACCATTTCGCCGGCCTGAACCGAATCGAGGCCGTACACGCGGGCGACGCCGTCGCCGACGCTCAGCACCTGGCCGACGTCCGCCACTTGGGCTTCAGCGCCGAAGCCCTGAATTTGTTGTTTGAGGATCGCGGAGATCTCGGCAGCGCGGATATCCATCGCGTCACGCCCCTTTCATTGCGGTCTTAAGGGAATTGAGTTTCGTCCGGATGGACGAGTCGAACTGGCGGGAACCCACGCGGACGATAAGGCCGCCCAGGATTTCCGGTTTCACGTCAGCGTCGATCTCGACGGCCTTGCCCAAGGAGGCTTTCAGGGCGTCGGCGAGCTTGGCGGATTCGTCTGCGCTCAGCGGCTGAGCGGAAGTCACGCGGGCGATCGTCACGCCCTTGCGGGCTGCGACCTTCTCGCGGAAAACCTTAATCATTTGCGGCAATTCGTGCGCACGGCCGTTTTTGGCGACGGCGCCGACAAAATTGCGGACCAGCGGCGAAACCTTCATGGCCTCGGCCAGAGCCAGCACGGCCTTTTGCTTGTCTTCGCTGGCGATCAGCGGCGAGGACAGAGCGGTGCGCAGATCGGCGCTCTCTTTATAAGCGGCGGAGAAAGAGTCAAAGCCCTGGGCGGTCTGGTCGAGCGCGCCTTGTTCGTCCGCCAGCTCGAAGAGCGCCAGCGCATACCTTTCGGCCGCTTCGCTCACAGTTTGATTCGCCCCGCCCAAGATCCTACCCGCCAAAAATGCTGCGGGGACGCCACCCAGACGCCCGACACAGCAAAAGCTTCCGGAAAAATTTAAAAGGCCGCGCGCTGCGAAGCGCACGCCTCAGCCCGTTTGGGCGCGTGCCCCTTAGCATGCGTTCTTCCCGATTGACAACCGGCCTGAGGCCCCGGATCGCTCAGATAATCGTATCCTTGTGGAATGCTGAAGCGGCCCACCGCTCGAACCGTCGGGCGGCCTTTCGCCGCGCCTGCCGGCAATCCCCGCTTATTCTTCCCGGGGCGCTCGTTTTGGTCTCGACGACGCGGCCGGCGCTGCCTAAGTGCGTGAAGTCGCCGCAGGCGCGCATCCGCGCCCGGCGCGCCTGGGGACCTGCCTGAACATGACGGATTACATCGTCGGATTGCTCGCCGATCCTGCCGCCTGGGCGGCCTTTCTGACTCTTGTGGTCATGGAAGTCGTGCTTGGCATCGATAATCTTCTTTTTATTTCGATACTTACGAACAAGTTGCCAGAGGAGCACCGGGGCCGAGCCCGGCGCATCGGCATCAGCCTCGCCTTGATCCTGCGATTGGCGCTTCTAGGCATGATCGCCATCATCGTGCACCTCAAGGATCCTGTTATCCATTTGTTCGGGCACGGTTTTTCCTGGCGGGATATGATACTCATCGCTGGCGGCCTGTTCCTTGTCTGGAAGGCCACGAAGGAAATCCACCACAACGTCGATCCGGAGCCGACGCCGGATGTCTTTGAAAAGGATGTAGTTTCTATAGGATTTACCGCCGCGGTCGCACAGATCCTGGTGCTGGACATCGTCTTCTCCATCGACAGTATTCTGACGGCGGTCGGCATGACCGATCACGTCCCCATCATGATCGCCGCAGTCATCATCGCGGTGTCGGTGATGCTGCTGGCGTCCGGTCCGGTGGCGAATTTCATCAACAAGAACCCGACGGTGGTGATGTTGGCTTTGGGCTTCCTTTTGATGATCGGTATGACGCTGATCGCCGAAGGCATGGGGTTCCATGTGCCTAAGGGCTACATCTATGCAGCGATGGCGTTCTCGGCAGGCGTTGAGTCGCTCAACATCATCTCCCGCAATGCGCACAAGAAAAAGCTGGCGGCCGCCAAGGCCGCGGGCCAGGCCCAGGCGCATTAGGCGGACGGAACTGGATGGGAAACGGCGGCCTCGGGGCCGCCGTTTTGCATTCGCGCCCAGAGACGCGCAGGCGTCATCGTTTGTGGACGAGGCTTTGCGGGCTTTTCCATAGGGTGCGGGGCCGCCGGTACGTCAACAGCCAATGCTCGCCCGCTTTCACAAAGAAGTCGTCATAATAGCCGTTGTGGTCCAGCCCGACGACGGTGGTCACCAGCCAATAGGTGCGCGCCGCGGCGCTGGTTTCCGACGTCAGCGTAATGCGGCAGGTCGTCAGGTGGTGGCTGACGAAGCCCGGCGGAGCGCCCTCCGGTTGGGGTATAGCCGACGGCGCCCGCATCCAGGCGCGGATCGCCTCGCGCCCCATGATCTTCTCGCCATCGCCCAGATCCAGAACGCCGTCTTCGGCGAAGCAAGCGGCATAGGCGTCGGCCTTCCGCGCGTCGCCCGCTTGGGCGCAGATCGCCAAAGTATCTGAAATGGCGGCGCGCGCGATACGCTCTTTTTCGGTCATGTCGGGCCTCAAGACGGACGCGCAGAAAACGCGCGCCGCCCAAAACGGTCAAGGCGTTTGACGGCCCCTCCGCTGTAGCTGGTATGCAAGGCGACAAAGAGAGCCGGATATATTTAAGCGAGGGCGGGGAATCCAACCATGAACTGGCAGGCCATTCTGGACGAACTGGCGCGCAAGCGCGCTTTCGCCGCAAGCATGGGCGGCGCTGAGCGCCTGGAAAAACATGCCGGCGCCGGAAAGCTGAATGCGCGCGAACGCGCGGCGGCGTTGTTCGATGGCGGCGAATTTTTCGAGATCGGCGCCCTGGCCGGAAATCTGTCAGAGAGCGGAGAATATGCCGCGCCCGCCGACGGCCTGATCGCGGGCTTTGGTCTGGTGGACGGGCGGCCGGTTCTGGCGGCGGTGGAGGATTTCACCGTTCTAGGCGGCTCCATCGGCGACGCGGCCGCCGCCAAGCGCTATCGCCTCACGCAACTGGCGAAGCAGGAACGCGCGCCGCTGGTCTTCATGCTGGAAGGCGCGGGGCATCGTCTGTCCAACACCCATGCAACGCCCAGCCCGAACGATCTGCAGGGCCTGGCCGAACTCTCCGGCCTGGTGCCCATGGTGTGTCTGGTGCTGGGCCCATCAGCCGGGCATGGCGCGCTGACGGCGCCGCTTTCTGATTTCGTGGTGATGACGCCGCAGGCGTCCTTGTTCGTTGCGGGGCCGCCCATCGTGAAGGCCGCCATCGGCGAGGTGATCACCAAGGAAAAGCTCGGCGGTCCGCAGGTGCATCTGGCTTCAGGCGTAGCGCACAATCTTGCGGCGGACGATGCGGCGGCCATCGACATGGCGCGGCGGTACCTGTCTTACATGCCGGGCAATGCGTGGGACGCGGCGCCAGCCGCGCAAGCCGCCGATCAGGGGCCGCGCCGCCTCGACGCCATGCTTGATTTGATTTCGCCGGATCCGCGCGTGCCGTTCGATGCGCGCGTTCTGCTGACCATGTTGGCGGATGAAGGCAGCCTCCTGGAAATCCAGCCTGCTTACGGCGCGTCGCTGCTCACCGCCTTTGCGCGGCTGGGCGGACGGAGCGTCGCCATCCTGGCCAACAATCCGGCCATCATGGCCGGCGCGATCGATGCGGCCGCCGCGCAGAAGGCGGCGCGGTTTCTTTCCGTCGCCGACGCTTTCCATATCCCGGTGATTTTCCTCACCGATAATCCCGGCGTGTTGCCTGGCTCAGCCTCCGAGCAGGCTGGCGCGCTGCGTCATGCGGCGCGGCTGTTCGCCGTGCAGCATCGCCTGCGGGTTCCCAAGCTGCACGTGACGTTGCGAAAGGCGTTCGGTTTCGGTTCGTCGGTCATGGCGATGAATCCGTTCGACAATCAGACGCTAAGCTTGGCGTTTCCCGCCATCAGCCTCGGCGCCATGCCAGCGGACGCGGGCGCGGACGCCGCCAAGTTGAGCGAGAATGAAAAGCGCGAGGCCATCGCCCGCCAGACCGGCGCGGCCTGGGAAATGGCGCACAAGCTTGCCTATGACGACGTGATCGATCCGCGCGATCTGCGCAATGCGCTGCTGAGCGGCCTGACGCTGCTGCGCAACCGCGCGGCGGAGGACGGCCCGGCGGCGCGCATCGGCATATTGCCTTAAGCGCCGCCGTTCGGCTGCACCCACAATTCGTTCGGCCCGCGCAGCACCGATCCCATGACCTGCGCCGGAACGCCCGGTTTCAGACGCATATCGGGATAACGCTGGAAGACGATTTTCAGCGCCGTCTCCAGTTCGCGCCGAGCCAGATAAAGGCCCAGACAAAAATGCGGGCCTTTGCCGAAGGTGACGATCTCACGATTGTCGCGCGAAGGGTCGAACCGCCGCGGGTCGGGGAAGACCTTCGGATCGTTGTTCGCGGCGGTGACGCCGAACAGGCACCAATCGCCGCCTTTGATGCTGACGCCGCCGATCTCCACGTCCTTCGCGGCCATGCGCGGCAACAGCGCCGTGGGCGGCTCCCAGCGTAACCCTTCCGTCACCAAAGCCGCGCGCTCCACGTCGCTGCCCTTGGCCATAGCGATGAAATCCGGATTGGAGAGCACCGCGGCGAACAGACTGCCGCCATTCTTGTAAGTCGTGTCCGACCCGGCAGGGAACAGCAGGCGGAAGAACGATAGGATCTGCTCATCGTCCAGCTTCTGGCCTTCGAACTCCGCCTCCGTCAGCAACGAGATGAAATCGCCGCTGGGATTGGCGCGGTGTTCGTGGATCAGCTTCAGCATGTAGGCGTCAAAGCCCGCTTTGGCCGCCATGGCGCCGTCCGGGTCCCAGGGATGGTCGATCAGCTTTACGGCCCAGTGCAGGAACAGATGCTCGTCCTCCACCGGAATTCCCAGCAGACGAGTGATCACGGTGAAGGGAAAGGGGCGGCAGAAGGCCTCGACGAATTCTACGTCGCGCTGGCCTTCGATGCGGTCGAGCAATTCGTGCACGATCGGTTCGATCATCGTCTCGACATAGGTGCGCACCTTGTTGGCGGCGAAAGGCGGCGCGACGAGGGCGCGCGATCGGCGGTGCTCGTCGCCGCTTTGCGTCTGCAACGTGCGGCCCATCGAGGTCTCGACCATCTCCGTATAGCCGGGCCCGGGGTCGAACTGGTCGTTGTCCAGAAAGGCCTGGGTGACTTCCTTGAAGTCCAGCAGCAGCCACACGCGCTTGCCGAAATAATTCACCGGCACGACCGGCCCGTGCGCCCGCAGCTTTTCCAGCTTTTCGTGGATGTTCAGCCCTTCCTCGCGGGCGAAGTCCACCTCGGGCATCAAAACGTTGTCGGGCAGTGAAACGTTGACGTTCATGGCCTCCTCCCAGAAGCGCTGTTTTCGAGACCCTATCCGAAAAGAACCGGGGCGTCTGCGGGGCTGAATTAGGCCAGGGCGCCGCCTTAGGGCGTCGCCACGCCTAAATTCTACGACATTGGGAAGAGGTGGCCGCTGCGCGTTGAGCCAAGGGGAAAGTTCGCTTAGATAATTCCTGACAGGCGCTGGCTGCGTCATGAAGACGTACGCAGACCGAGGAGGACCTTATGCGCAAGCGCACTCTGGGAAAAAGCGGCCTTGAGGTTTCGGAGATCGGCCTGGGCTGCATGGGCCTCTCGCATGCTTACGGACAGGGCGTTTCGAAAGAGGACGGGATCAAGCTGCTCCGCGCCGCCTACGACAAAGGCGTCACGTTTTTCGACACCGCCGAAGTCTATGGCCCCTTCGCCAACGAGGAATTGCTGGGCGAGGCGGTCGCGCCGTTTCGCGACAAGGTGGTGATCGCCACCAAATTCGGCTTCAAGGATTCAGACCCGCGCGCCGGCGTGGATTCCCGGCCGTCCCGCATTCGCGAAGTAACCGAAGCCTCGCTAAAGCGGCTGAAGATGGATTGCGTCGACCTTTTGTATCAGCACCGCGTCGATCCGGACGTGCCCATGGCCGATGTGGCTGGCACTGTGAGGGAGCTGATCAAGGAGGGCAAGGCTAGGCATTTTGGCATGTCCGAGGCGAGCGAAACGTCCATCCGCGCCGCGCACGCCGTGCTCCCCGTTGCGGCGCTGCAAAGTGAATATTCGCTGTGGTGGCGCGAGCCCGAAGCCAAGATCTCTGCGACTTTGGAGGAACTCGGCATCGGTTTCGTACCGTTCAGCCCGCTGGGCCGCGGCTTTCTGGCGGGCGCTTTTGACGCCAAGACGGAACTGGCCGCCAATGACTTCCGCAACAACATGCCGCGCTTCGCGCCGGAGGTCCGCGAGGCGAACATGAAATTCGTCGAGGCGATGCAAAGAATAGCCGCCGCCAAGAAGGTCACCCTGGCGCAGATCGCTTTGGCCTGGGTTCTGGCGCAGAAGCCCTGGATCGTCCCGATCCCCGGCACCACGAAGCTGCATAGGCTGGAGGAAAATCTCGGCGCGGCGGACGTCGTATTCACGGCGGCGGAGCTGAAGGAGATCGAAACCACGCTTGCGGCCATCGAAGTGGTGGGCGAACGCTATCCCAAGGCGTTCGCCAATCTGGCCGGGCGCTGAGCGTCCGGTGGGCGTGAACGCATCGGACCTGCGGCGCATTGCGCTTTCACTGCAGGGCGTCAGCGAAGCGCCTCATTTCGATCGCGCCGCGTTTCGTTATGCGAAGATTTTCGTGACGCTGGCCGCAGACGGTCTCACGGCCAATTTCAAGTTCACGCCGGATCAACAGGAATTCAAATGCATGTTGGCGCCCGAGGCGTTCGCACCCGTAAGCGGGGGCTGGGGGCGCATGGGCTACACAACCGCGATCCTTGATAAGCTGGATGAAGCGGCGCTGCGCGATGCGCTGAACGTCGCTTACGGCAATGCGCTGCCGAAATCCAAAGCCGGGCCGAAGCTGAGAGCCGCCCATGCGAAGCCCGCGGCGGCAAAGGCTTCCGAAAAACCGGCCAAGCCGGCAAAAAAGAAGTGATTAGAAGAGATCGAGGTCGCCGGAGACCGTTTGCGGCTCCGCGTCTTCGGTTCCATAGCCGAGCCCGTCGCGGATGCGCTGCGCCAATTCCCCCAGCGGAATGCCCTCCAGGGCCGCCGCGACGCAAACGCGGCTGCCGCTGTGTAGGTTCTCTCGCATCGATCGCGTAAAGCCCGACAGGCCGCTAAGCTGCTGGCTCAGCATGTCGATGGCGTGGAAGCTGTCGAGCAGATCGTCGCGCTGATCGGGGGGAATACGCTCGATCGTGCGGCTCAGCGCTTGGTCGAGCTCCTGAGCGCGCGCCATGGCGAGGTCGAGTTCAAGCGCCAGCACCTCGAGCACGGACGCGATATCGGTGTCCAGAAAGGGAGCGTTGATGGCTTTATTCCTTCGCGGCGCGCGGAAATCGCGCGAGCCATTATCCTTCGCCGCAAATGATTAAGCGCCGGTGAACCATTTTTACTTGGTCATCATTTGAAAACCACGCTTCTCGAACACAGCCTTCGCTTGCGTTGACTTGAGGAACTTTTCAAACGCCTTGGCGGCCTTTGCGTTTGGCCCCTTGAGCACCGCAACGGGGTAGGAAATCTTCGGGTGCGTGGAGTCCGGAAACGTTCCGGCAATCTTTACTTTTTTCGAGGCGATTGCGTCGGTGCCGTAAACGATCCCGGCTGCGGCGTCGCCCGTCTCCACAAAACGCAGCGCCGAGCGGACATTGTCGGAGCGAACGATGAGGGGCTGCAGGGCGTCCCAGGCGCCGAGCGAGGTCAAGGCCGCCTTGGCGTATTTGCCGGCCGGCACGCTGTCCGGATCGGCGAGCGAGAGTTTGCCGCCCTGTAAGGCGCCAGCAAGGTTGAAGCCCGGCTTGACGTCGATCGTGATGGGTTTGTCGGCAGGCGCGACCAGCACCAGCGAATTGGACAGAAGGCTTGCGCGCGTCGCTGGATCGATGAGCTGCTTCTCCGCGACGTAATCCATCCACGGCTCGTCGGCGGAGAAAAAGAGATCGGCCGGCGCGCCCTGTTCGATCTGGCGCGCCAGCGTGGAACTGCCCGCGAAATTGAAGGTGGGCTTGGCGTGACCGGCTTTGAAGTAGAGATCGCCGATTTCGTTCAGCGCTTCGGTCAAACTCGCGGCGGCGAACACTGTGACGCTTTTGTCCTTGGCTTGCGCCGCCATGGGCGCGCTGACCAAAGCGACGGCCGCACAGAGCGCGCCGATGAATTGTCTGCGGCGAAGGATCATCGCGCGTCTCCGTGAGTCTGTAGCGTTATGTTCTATGGGATATAGCGCAGGGGCGTCGCGGGCAAGGCGCCGGACGTCCGCGCCTTACGATTTCAGGCGTTTGCGAAAGGCGGCGAAACGGGCGCCGGCTTCGCGCTGCACGGCGTCCTCCAGGTCGCGATACAGAGCCAGGACCTCACGGCCCATGGGCGTCAAGGCCGCGCCGCCGCCGCCTTTGCCGCCCGCGCTGGTTTCGACCAGCGGCGCCCTGAACGCGGAATTCATCTCCTCGACCAATTGCCACGCGCGGCGATAGCTCATCTTCATCGCCTTGGCGCCGGACGAGATCGAACCGGTCTTATCGATATGCTGCAAGAGATCCGCTTTGCCCGGCCCCATCGCGCGCACATCCCCCGCCATGATGCGCACGCGGATGCTGATCTGAGGCTTGGACACGCAATCTTCTCCCCGCGCCGCCCGCAACGCGCGGCTCAGAAAAACGAATAGGGATCGACGTCCACCGTCAAGCGCACCGCGCTCGGCAGTTTGGCGCGGCTGACCCAGGCGGCGGTGTAGGCGGACAGATCGATGTTCTTGTCGGCCCGCGCCAGCAGACGGCGGCGATGACGCCCGCGCAGCACCGCGAAGGGCGGCGTGGAGGGGCCCCAGACGTCCACGCCGTCGGTCAGCGGCGCCACTTCGGCCAGATGCTCGGCGGCCAGCTGCGCCATCTGTTCGTCGGGCGCGGAGACGATCAGCGCGGACAGGCGTCCGAAGGGCGGCATCTTCATATCGGCGCGCGCCTGGGATTCGATGGCGAGGAATCCGTCGCGGTCGCCCCGCGCCAAGGCCTGCAGGGCCTCGTGTTCCGGCGCATAGGTCTGAAGCAAAGCGCGACCGCGCTTTTCCGAACGGCCGGCCCGGCCCGCCACCTGCGACAGAACCTGAAACGTGCGTTCGCCCGCGCGCAGATCGCCGCCCTTCAGCCCGGAATCCGCATCCACCACGCCTACGAAGGTGAGGTTGGGGAAGTTATGGCCTTTGGCCACGATCTGCGTGCCGATCAGGATATCGATCTCGTTGTTCTGCATGCGCTCGATAATGCCGCG
>CAYNCS010000070.1:9314-16513 GCA_964395875.1 uncultured Caulobacteraceae bacterium
GTCAGCGGCGCATAGCCCCGGCGGTTCAGATAGAACAGCACCTGCTCTCCGCGGGCCAAGGATTCCGAAGCGCCGCGCAGCAGCAGCGGCGAAATCCAGCGGCCCTTTTCCGGCGGGTTCTCGCGCATGTCGACCAGTTCGACGTCCGGCAAAACGGAGACGCCATGCCGCCCCGGCAGGCGCGCCACGCTATAGCGGCCGTTCTCGGCGTTCGCGAGGGTTTCGAGGCTCGGCGTCGCGGTGGCCAGCACCACGGTCGCCTCTTCCAATTTGCCGCGCAGCACCGCCAGATCGCGCGCCTGATAGCAGACGCCTTCGTCCTGTTTGTACGAGCCGTCATGTTCTTCATCGACGATGATCAGGCGCAGATTCTGAAACGGCAGAAACAGCGCCGAGCGCGCTCCGGCCACAATGCGCGCGCGGCCGGAATGCACTTCGCGATAGGTGCGGCGGCGGGCTTTGGGCGTGAGGTCGGAATGCCATTCGGCCGGGAGCACGCCGAAGCGTTTTTCAAAGCGCGCCATCACCGCCTGGGTCAACGCGATTTCCGGCAGCATCACCAGAATCTGCGCGTTCGGATCGGCCTCCAAAGCGGCGGCGATCGCCTCCATATAGACTTCCGTCTTGCCCGAGCCTGTGACGCCGTCGAGCAGGATGGATTCAAATTTTCCGCGGCGCACGGCGGCGCTGAGCATGTCGGTGGCTGCGCCTTGCTCCGCCGACAAAACTGCCGGCGCGCGCGACATGTCCGGGATCGGGAAAGGGCGGTCCTGCGGAATCTCGATGAGCGCCAGCGCGCCTTCCTTCACCAGCCCCGAGACTACGCCGGAGGACACGCCGGCGCGGCGCGCCAGTTCGGCGGCGGTCTGGGGGCCTTCAGCGGCGCGCGCCGCCTCGATCACCTTCTGCCGCGCTTCCGTCATTTTGGGCGGGACGTGATCGGTGGCGATCAGCGCCGTATCGACCGGAGAAGGCTCCAACGACGCCGTGGAGCGCAACACCATGCCCAGCAATTTGCCCGGATCGGTGACGATATATTTCGCGCCCAGTTCGATGAATTTGCGCAATGGCGCGGAGAGCGGCGGACAATCGAACTTGTCCGCCAGCGGTTTCATCTTGCCGGGTTCGCCTTCGAGATCGGCGACGGACCACACTACGCCCAGGCGCTTGTTCGGCCCCAGGGGCGCGACGACGACGTCGCCCTCGACGACGTCCATGTCCTCAGGGACGAGGTAGTCGAAGGGCTCGGGCAGGGGCAGTGGGAAGAGAACTTTGGCGCGACGCATGATTCGAATGTGGGAGTGTATATACTGGCGGCGAATGTGACGATTTGGCGCCGGGCGCGCTTCAGTCTAGTCTTAGAGCGCCGGTCAGGGGCACATGCCGGAAAACGGGGAGGTTTTTCATGCAGGCTTTTCGCGCCTTCGTCATCAATACATTAAGCTTGGTGGCTTTTTTGGCCTATATCGCGATGATCGCCGGGTCCGCGTTTTACGGCTACCAAAACACTGAGCTGCAACAGCTTTATGGCGTGCCGCCGGCGGGCGCCGCCATTATAGGCGGGGTTTCAGGCTGGCTGTCGGCCACCATCGTGCTGGGCGTCCTGTTCGTGCTGATCGACATCCGGGACGGCATCCGCGACATCGAACGCCAGAGCCGGACGCCGCAATCTTAAAAATTTTAAGAAACGCAACAGGCTCTTAATCACAAACGGGCATCGTGGCGCCGGAAAGGCCGCTGCGATGCCCGTTTTGATTCTGAAGGATCTGGAAGCCGCGCTCGACGCTGCGCCGGAAGCCCCACCCGCGCCGGCCGAGCCCGTCATCGCCATCCGGGTCAGTCTGGAGGCCGCCTGCGCCCAATGGCTGTCCTGGCTCACCTTTGAACGCCGCCTGTCGCCGCGCTCGCTCGAGGCTTACCAGCGCGACGTGGGGGCCTTCATCAATTTCATGCGCAACCATCGCGGCGGCGCGGATGACATCGCCTCGCTCGGCAAGCTCGGCGCGGCGGATCTGCGCGCCTATCTGGCGTTTCGCCGCAACGCCGATCGGGCGCTGTCCGATCGCTCGCTGGTGCGGGCGCTGGCCTCCATCCGCTCCTTTCTGCGCTTTTGCGATCGCCGCCTGGGCGTGAAGGCGCACGCGCTCACCATGGTGAAGGGGCCGCGCCTGAAGCCGCCGCCGCCGCGCCCGGTGGATGAAGAGGCCGCCTTTGCGCTCATCGAACAGGCCGGCGGCGAGGAGGCCCAGGAGCCCTGGATTCGCGCCCGGGACGCCGCTTTGGTGACGCTGCTTTACGGCGCGGGCCTGCGCATATCGGAAGCTTTGTCGATTACAGGGGCAGACCTGCCCCTTGGGGCCAGTTTGCGTGTACTCGGCAAGGGCGGCAAGGAACGCTTGGCGCCGCTGCTCCCGGCGGTGCGGGAGGCCATGGCGGCCTATCTGGCGCTCTTGCCCACGCAGCCTCTGCCGGAAGACGCCGCGTTTCGCGGCGCCCGCGGCGGACCGATGGGGCCGCGCGCGGCGCAGCGTCTGATGGAACGTATGCGGACGAAGCTGGGTCTGCCGGAAACCGCAACGCCACACGCCTTGCGGCATGCGTTCGCCACGCATCTTCTGGCGCATGGCGGGGATCTGCGCGCCATCCAGGAATTGCTGGGACACTCCAACTTATCCACAACGCAGCGCTACGCTGAAGTGGAGGGCGCGCGCCTGCTCGTGGCTTTCGATGCTGCGCATCCGCGCGCCTGAGGCGCGAAGGATTCGACCGCGTTTCGCCCATCCAATGTTCGCGTGAAAAGCGGCCTGCTTGCCCCAATTTGACGAAAAAAAGACATAAATATTAACGTGATAAGAAAAAATCCGCATTTGTATATCATTTGTTCTTGTATCGTTCCGAAATTCCGTTAACGTACAAAAGCTAATCCCTTGTTGTGGAAAAGGTTTGTGGGCTGATGGCTGTGCGCGTGGCGACGTTCGCATTCGACGGCGTGGAAGCCCGCAACGTTGACGTTCAGGTCCAATTGTCCGGGGCCGGACAACAAGTTTTCAACATAGTCGGCCTGCCCGACAAAGCCGTCCGCGAAAGCCAGGAGCGCGTGCGCGCCGCCTTCGCCGCTTTGGGGCTGGATCTGCATATGGGGCGCACGGCGGTGAACCTCGCGCCGGCCGATCTGCCCAAGCAAGGCAGCCATTTCGATCTGCCGATCGCGCTGGGCGTGCTGGCGGCGCTGGGCGCAATTCCGCGCGATGCGCTCGACGGCTGCGCGGCGATGGGCGAATTGTCCCTAGACGGACGGATCGCCGCCGCGCCGGGCGCATTGCCGGCGGCTGTGGCGGCGAACGCGCAGGGGCTCGCCTTGATTTGTCCCGAGGCGTCTGGCCCGGAAGCGGCCTGGAGCGGCGGACGGGTGCTGGCGGCGCCGTCTCTTATTGCCCTGGTCAATCATTTCAAGGGCGGGCAGGTGCTCAAGGAGCCAAAGCCGGGGCCGCTGGCCGAGGCGCCCGATTATCCGGACATGCGCGACGTGAAAGGCCAGGAACGCGCCAAACGCGCGGTCGAGATCTCCGCCGCGGGCGGGCACAATCTTCTGATGGTCGGCCCGCCGGGATCGGGCAAGAGCATGCTGGCCAGCCGCTTGCCGGGCCTGTTGCCGCCCTTGTCCGCGACCGAGCTTCTGGAAATCTCGATGATCCATTCGGTGGCGGGACTGCTGGAGCGCGGCGCCCTCACCCGGGCGCGGCCGTTTCGCGCCCCGCATCATTCAGCCTCGATGGCGGCGCTGGTGGGCGGCGGCCTGATGGCCAAGCCCGGCGAGGCCAGTCTCGCGCATCGCGGCGTGCTGTTTCTCGACGAATTGCCGGAATTCTCCGCCCAGGCTCTGGATTCCCTGCGTCAGCCGCTGGAGACCGGCGAGATCATGATCGCGCGCGCCAACCGGCATGTGCGCTATCCCGCGCGCTTTCAATTGATCGCGGCGATGAATCCGTGCCGCTGCGGCGCCGCGCCGGGGGAGTGCCGGCGCGGACCGCGCTGCGCCGGCGAATATCAGTCACGTCTGTCGGGCCCCTTGCTCGACCGGATGGATCTCTCCGTGGATGTCCTGCGCGTCAGCGCTCGCGATCTGTCCGCACCGCGGCCGGCGGAAGGATCGGCGGAGATCGCCGCGCGCGTCGCGGCCGCCCGCGCGCGTCAGGCGGCGCGATACGAAGCGCTGGGCGCGCCGGTCCGCGTGAATGCCGAAGCCGAAGGAAACATTTTGGAAGAAGCGGTGGCGCTGGATGAGCCCGCGCGCGCGCTGCTCGGTCGCGCCGTTGACACACTAAATCTCAGCGCGCGTGGCTATCACCGCGTCTTGAAGGTCGCGCGCACCATCGCCGATCTGGCGAACGAGCCGCATGTGCGCCGGCCGCATCTCGCCGAAGCCTTGTCTTACCGGCGCGAGCCGCACGCATCGGCGGCGCCGGCGTCGGTGCAGATGCGCGGCTTGGGCGAGGGCGGCGAACCGCCCGAATGGCGCGTTAATTAACAAAATTGACGAAGAATTATTTCCCTACAAGGCGCGCTATTCGCGAAAGCTTAAGCAAGACTCATCTACCACCAGTAGTGAAAGTATATCCAAAGTAGTTCTGGGTTTATCGATGCCGCCGCGCCAACCCTCATTCTTCAGCGCGCTGCTGGGCGTATCCCAGACACCCGCCGTCGCATCGGGCCCAGATGGTCTGGTGCTTGAGGCGAACGCCGCCGCGCGTGCGCTGCTGGGTGAGGCGGTGGCGCCTGGCCGTCTCTGGCCGGCGCCCGCTGCGCGCGCCTGGCCGTCGGCCGAACTGCCGGGCGGAGCGCGCCTGTGGATCGCGGCCGATGAGCGCGAAGCCAAAGCGAAGAACAATTTCCTCGTCGAAGCCAGCCACGAAATGCGCACGCCGATTAACGGCGTTCTGGGCATGGCGGAGATGCTGCTCACCACCGAACTTTCGGCCTCACAGACGGAATACGCGCAGGCCGTGCGCGATCAGGCCGCGGCGCTGCTGCAGACCCTCAACAACATGCTCGATCTGGCGCGCCTGGACGGCGCACGTCCGGATCTGGAGCGCACCGCCTTCGATCCGGTATCCCTGATGCAGAGCGTCGCGGAACTTCTGAGTCCCAAGGCGTATGAATCCGGCCTGGAGGTCGCCACGATCGCAGGCCGCGACGCGCCGGCTCTGGTGCTTGGCGACGAAGGCCGCCTACGTCAGATCCTGCTGGCTTTGGTCGGCGGCGTGCTGCAGGCGCCGGGCGCGCTCGGCGTGGTGCTGTCGGTCCGCGTCAGCGCGCGCGAAGGCGCCAACGTAAAGCTGCGCTTCGATGCGCGCGCGGCGATCGACCCGGCGAAGGCGGGCAGCGAACCGCCGTCGGCGACGGCCGGATCGGCGATCATTCAGCGCCTCGCTGATCTGATGGGCGGCGTAACGTTCGAGGCGCACGAAGCCGGCCGCGGTTACGATTATGCGGTCGAACTGCCCTTCGTCTGCGGCGACGCCAAGGGCGCGCCCTATCCCAATCTGGACGATTTGCTGGTCGTCGTGGTCACCCAGTCGCGCGTCCTGAGCGAAGCCCTCGCCGGCACGCTGGCGCGGGCCGGCGCCGAGCCGGTCGCCGCCGCCTCGGCCGAGGCCGCGCAGGTGGCCCTTGCAGGACGCGAGGGCGTGATCCTGCTCGACCGCGCGATCGCACAGGCGGACTATCGGAAATTCCTCGCCATCGGCGCGCCGGTGATCCTGATGGCGCCCCAGGAGGCGCGGGATGACATCGCGCATTATATGGCGGCGGGGTTCGCTGGCTTCCTGGTGAAGCCGTTGCGCCGCCGCTCCTTGATCGAACGCGTCGCCTTGGCCGCCAAACGGGACGGCCGCGCGCCGCCGCCGCTGCGTTCAGTGAAAGCGGAGGCGCCGGACGAGCGTGAGGCGCCTACGCAGATTCCGGCCCGCGTGCTGCTCGCCGAGGACAATCCCGTGAACGCCAAGATCGCGACGGCGATGCTGTCCGCGGAAGGGCACACAGTGCGCTGGACCGAAGACGGCGAGGCGGCTTTGGCGGCTCTGGCCGAGGAAAAATTCGACATCATCATTCTCGACATGCGCATGCCCAAGCTCGACGGCCGCGGCGCCGCGCGCGCCATTCGCGCCATGGGTGGAGAGTTCGCGACCATGCCGATCCTCGCTTTGACGGCGGAAGCCTTCGTCGAGGACGCCGCCAACGCTTTGGCGGCGGGCGTGTCCGAAGTGCTCAGCAAGCCGGTGGACCGGCGGGTTCTGGCGGCGACAGTGGCGCGTTGGGTTGCAAAAGGCCGCCAAAAGGCGTTTTCGTAAAGTCAATAAGACGATGAGCGCACTGGGCTTTGTGCGGCCCTGGCGTGAAATTGCGCCGCCCTAAGGAGCGTTTCCGCGTGTTGCCAGAATCCCGCACCGTCTATTTCGAAGATATGTCGCTCGGCATGACGGAGACCTATCTAAAGGAGGTCAAATCCTCCGACGTGATCGGCTTTGCGGAAATTTCCGGCGACCGGAACCCCATTCACCTCTCCGAACACTTTGCGGCGCGCACGCAATTCGGCTCGCGCATCGCGCACGGCCTTTACACGGCCAGCCTGATTTCGGCGGTGATCGGTACGCGCCTTCCGGGGCCGGGCGCGGTGTATTTATCGCAAACCTTGAAGTTCAAGGCGCCGGTGCGCATTGGCGACATGGTCGAGGCCAAGGTCGAGGTCGTGGAGCTCATCGAGAAAGGTGACCGCGCCCGCCTGAGCTGCACTTGCTCGGTGGACGGGCAGATCGTGCTGGAAGGCGAGGCGCTGGTGAAGGCCCCGCGCAAGGGCGCGCCGGGCGCGCTTTAACCCGCGCTCGCTCATCGGCGCGCGGAATCAATCCTGAATATCAATCCTAATTCCGCCATGGGTTTCGGCTGAGGGTGGAAAGCCCGGGGCGTCTAGAGCGCGATGCGATCAAACCGGTTCTGTTTGATTGTTGAATCGTGCTCTGCGACTTTGAATGAGGGCCTTTGCCAATCAAATAGTTTCAATTTGCTTGGGAAAGGCTCTAGGTCATGGTCCGCCCGAGGCGGAGGGATTCGATGAGCGATTCGGCGCAAGACGGGGCGTCTGTGGATAAATCGGCGGACGCGCCGAAAATCCCTCCCAAGAAAAAGCACACGCTCGGCGA
>CAYNCS010000071.1:0-10994 GCA_964395875.1 uncultured Caulobacteraceae bacterium
TCATGGCGAAGCTGTCGGCCGACGAAAAATACGAGCTGTAATTCAGCTCGGTCACCGTCTGCTTGCCGGCGTTGATGAGGTCGGCGTCTTCCTCGCCTTCCCAGGGGAACGGCCCCATGCCCAGCATGCCGTTTTCCGATTGGAGCACCACATGCATGCCATCGGGGATGTAGTTCGCCACCAGCGTCGGGATGCCGATGCCGAGATTGACGTAGAAGCCGTTGCGCAATTCCTTGGCGGCGCGCTGGGCGATTTCGTCGCGGGTCCAGGCCATGTTACGCGACCTCCTTCTTGCGCACGGTGCGTTGTTCAATGCGTTTGGGCAGCGCGGTCTTGACGATCCGCTGCACGAAAATGCCCGGCGTGTGAATCGTATCCGGATCGAGCGATCCCAGCGGCACGATCTCGTCGACCTCGGCGATGGTGAGCTTTCCGGCCGTCGCCATCATCGGGTTAAAGTTCCGGGCGGTCTTGCGATAGATTAGGTTGCCCTCCTCGTCCGCCTTCCAGGCGCGCACCAGCGAAACGTCGGCGACGAGGCCCGTCTCCAGCACATAGCCGCGGCCGCCGATGATCCGGGTTTCCTTGCCGTCCGCCACGACAGTGCCGTAGCCCGTCGCGGTGAAGAAGGCCGGGATGCCCGCCCCGCCCGCGCGGATGCGCTCGGCCAGCGTGCCCTGCGGGTTGAATTCCAGCTCCAGCTCGCCGGCCAGGAATTGCCGGGCGAATTCCTTGTTCTCCCCCACATAAGAGGAGATCATTTTCTTGATCTGCTTGGTGTCCAGCAGGGCGCCCAGTCCGATGCCGTCGACCCCGCAATTGTTGGAGGCGATGGTGAGATCCTTCACCCCGGTATCCCGCAAGGCGTTGATCAGGCCTTCGGGGATGCCGCACAGGCCAAATCCGCCCGCCATAAGGAACATGCCGTCCTTCACTACGCCCTCAAGGGCGGCGGCGGGACTGGAAAAAACTTTATTCATTCGACGTCTCCGACCCCGCAGGCGCGCACTTCCGGCGATTGGCGTATAGCGGCGCCCGCCCCGATATCGTATGAGGCGAGCGCGGGTTACGCCTAGCCTTCGGCGGCTTTATGAGCAACAAGTTCGCCGCGCGCGGCTCTCCCGATGCGCTTTTATTCAATGACGACTATCTAAGAGGCGACATGTCCCGCCCCCGCACCCTGTATGAAAAGATCTGGGACGACCACACGGTCGTCCAGCGCGACGACGGCGCCGCGCTGATCTTCATAGATCGCCATTTGGTCCACGAAGTCACGTCCCCGCAGGCGTTTGCAGGACTTCGTGCGCATGGACGCAAGGTTCGCAGGCCCGATCTGACCCTCGCCGTGCCCGATCATAACGTCGCCACCACGCCCCGGATCGGCCCGGACGGCAAGGTCCTGCCCATCAAGGACCCCGAATCCGCCGCCCAATTGGACGCGCTGGAAAAGAATTGCGCCGAGTTTGGCGTCGAGCTGATCGGCATGACCGATATCCAGCAAGGCATCGTGCACGTCATCGGACCGGAGCAAGGCTTCACCCTGCCCGGCACGACAGTCGTCTGCGGCGACAGCCACACCGCCACGCACGGCGCGTTCGGCGCCCTCGCCTTCGGCATCGGCACGTCCGAGGTCGAGCACGTTCTGGCGACGCAAACGCTGATCCTGTCGAAGTCCAAGCCGATGGAAGTGCGCGTTGAAGGTTCGCTGGGCTTTTCGGTGACCCCGAAAGACGTCGTGTTGGCCATCATCGGCGAAACGGGCGCTTCGGGCGGCACCGGCCATGTCATCGAATATACGGGCTCGACCATGCGCGACATGTCGATCGAGGGCCGGATGACGGTCTGCAACATGGCGATCGAAGGCGGCGCCCGCGCCGGTCTGGTGGCGCCGGACGAAAAGACCTTCGCCTATTTCAAGGGGCGCCAGCGTTCGCCCAAGGGCGCCGCCTGGGAACAGGCCGAAGCCTATTGGCGCACATTGCCGTCCGATCCCGGCGCGCAATATGCGAAGACCATCCATATCGACGCGACCAAGATCGCGCCGCTGGTCACCTGGGGCACCAGTCCCGAAGACGTCGCGCCGATCACGGGGATCGTGCCCGACCCGGCTGATTTCGCCGATCCCGCCAAGCGCGAGGCCGTGGTGAAGTCGCTGGCTTATATGGGCCTGAAGCCGGGCACGCGCCTGCAGGACATCGCCGTGCAGACCATCTTCATCGGCTCCTGCACCAACAGCCGCATCGAGGACATGCGCGCCGCCGCCGCCGTGGCCAAGGGCCGCAAGGTGGCCGCGAACGTCCGTCAGGCTCTTGTGGTGCCAGGCTCGGGCCTCGTTAAGGCGCAGGCCGAAGCCGAAGGCCTCGACCGCATCTTCATCGAAGCGGGCTTTGAATGGCGCGAGCCGGGCTGCTCCATGTGTCTGGCGATGAACCCTGACAAGGCGCCGCCGGGCGAGCACGTCGCCTCCACCTCCAACCGCAATTTCGTCGGACGGCAAGGACCCGGCGCGCGCACGCATTTGCTGTCGCCCGCCATGGCTGCCGCAGCGGCCGTGACCGGCCGCCTCACTGATGTTCGCGATTTGATGGGCTGACCAATATGGACAAGTTCAAAACAGTCACAGGAATCGCCATTCCGCTGGGCCGACCGAACATCGACACCGACGTCATCATCCCCGCGCATTACCTGAAGACCATCACGCGCGAAGGGCTGGGCAAAGGCGCGTTCGAGACGCTGCGCAAGAATGCGGACGGCTCCGACAATCCGGACTCGATCTTCAATAAGCCGCGCTACCAGCACGCGCCGCTTCTGATCGCCGGCGACAATTTCGGCTGCGGCTCCAGCCGCGAACATGCCGCGTGGGCGCTGACCGATCTGGGCGTGCGGGCGGTGCTGGCGCCGTCCTTCTCCGACATCTTCTCCGGCAACGCCTACAAGAACGGCATCCTGACGGTGGTGCTGCCTCAGGCCGCAATCGATCGTCTGCTGGAAATAGCGCCGGAGGGCGAGATCACGGTCGATCTGGAAAATCAGGTGGTGACCACGAACTTCCAGGACCGCTTCACGTTCGAACTCGACCCGTTCCGCAAGCATTGCCTGATGAACGGCCTGGACGAGATCGGCATGACGCTGGAAATGGCGTCGCAGATTCAGAAGTTCGAAGCGGCGCTCGGCGTCGGCAAACCCTGGATCGCGGGATCGGCCGGGCGCTGATCCGACGAGCTGGCGATTGGGGCCTCGCACCCCATCATGCCGCGCAAGAGATCGAGCTTGCGCATCGCTTTGCCCGGCAGCGCGCCGAGCTTCTCGTTCGATTGGCTTTCCGCCCATTTGCGCACGCCGAACATCGAGCCGCGCACCAGCGTCGCCATGCTCGGCCGGCCGATGAAGCCGCCGCCGATCACGCGTTCGCCATTGGCGAAGAACTTTTTGTAGTCGTAAAGACCGGCGCCGAAATCGATATTGTCGATGCCGTTCTCACGCGCCTTGTTCATCATGTCGAACCAGATGAGATTGCCCGGCGAATATTTCCCAAATTCGGGATTGTAGGCGATCATCCAGGCATGCAGCTTGGTCTTGTTGCGCAAACCAAGCATAGCCGCAGCAACTTCTCCGCCGGCGCGCACCGTAAACATCACGCCGCCGAAATCTTCGCCGTCGAAATCGTGCACACGTTGGTGCACCGCTCTGATCCAGGGCCGCGCCAGAATGTCCGGCTGTCCGGTCGACATGTATTGGGCGGACTTCCACTCGAACATCTTTTCGAGGGCTTCCTGATCCTTGACGTAAGACCGAAACTCCAGCGCGCCCTTCTCCGTCTCCATCTTGTTCCGGTAGCGGCTCATGTTCCGGAAGTTCGACGAATTCTTGTTGGTGAGGCCGGCGACGAAGGTTTCCCATTTGTCGATGGCGGAGACCATCACGGTCTCCCGCACCCGGACGACGCCCTCGTTCTGCGGCAGCTCCAGCGGCAGGTGGCCGAAATCGATGCGATCCACGCCGAAGGCGCGCGGAAACAGCGAATACGGAACGTCCGCGCCGGGCAAGGCAATCAAGCCTTCATAATCGGCGACCGGAGCGCCAAGCCCCATGCTTGTGAATGGATCGCATCTCTGGATTGACAGAAACGCCACGGCCCTCCCGCCGTCCTCTACGATCGCCGTGCGCGCGTCAGCGCGTTCCGCCGCGACGATCTGCGCCCATTCAGCGTTTAAAAACGGGTCCAGCAGGTTTGCGTTGGAGCGCTGAATGTCGCGCCATTGCGCGACCTCGGCGGCGCCGAGCTCGGACGTCTTGATGACCGATACCTTCGCCGCCATCCCCAGCCTCTCTCAACACGCCCCGACTCCAGCGCGCACCTGACGCTAAAATCGCAAAGAATTGGAAAATTATACCCGCCACACGTCGCAAGTCCGGCGCCATGAACATATCAGATCGGCTCGAATTCGCCTTTCGCGCTATCTTACCAACCTCACAAATTTGTGAGTTTCTTCGAAACGCCGGGAAACCCTGCATTTGCCGGCTCACTCGACAAACACGTAGCCCGCCAGCTTCGCTCCCGGCCGCCAGGCGTTCGAGTTAATGGCCTAAACCGGGTGTTTGCAATGTCCCACACCTAACCCTGAAGATTCGACGCAGCCTGCCGCCCGGGAGGCGAACCGGCGGTGAAATTCGCGTCTGGACCGCCGCATTTCTAGGCGCGGGGGAGATGGAGGCGGCGATCCTATCCCGAAAGGCGAGCGCGCGGCGCGGACAGCCCGCGGCCCCGGCCCTATATCGCTTTGGCCCTTGCCCTTCGCAGCGCCGTGCAGGCGAGATACAAATGCAATTGTCTGTTCAAGGTGCATTTGGACAGTTAAGGGCTCCGGCGCAGGCAAGGAAAAAACGATGAGCGCGCATCAGGACATCGGTCAGATCATCACTGGCGGGCCGACGTCGAAAGTCATGAAGTTCGGCGCGGATCTGGGCGTTTATCAGCATACGCTGCATCAGAACCCGATGTTTTCCGATTCCGGCCTCATTCAATTACTGGACGCTTATCCGCGCGAAAGGCTCGAGATTTACACGCTGAGCGCGGACCAGAAGACCGTCGACAAAACTCGCCCTGGGTCTGCCGCTGATTTGAACGGTGCGCAATTGCTGGACGCGGTCAAGAAGGGCCGCATCTGGCTGGAGCTGCGCGGGGTTAATAAACTGTCGGCGGACTATCAGCCGATCGCGGACAAAATGTTCGCCGAGCTGCACCAGATGCATCCTGGCCTCACCACCTTTCAACACGACCTCGGCGTCGTCATTTCATCGCCCGGCTTGCAGGTCTTCTATCAGGTCGACATGCCGATGACGGCCCTGTTTCAGGTGCGCGGCGAGAAAATGGCGCGCGTCTGGGACGCGGGGGCGCCTTACATCGATGAGGAACATCTGGAGCGTCAGGCGCTCACCGGGCGGGCCGCTCAAATCGACTACAACCCGATCTGGAGCGAGGACGCGCAGACTGTTTCCCTGAAGCCCGGCATGATGGCGACCTGGGCGCAAAACAGCCCCTATCGCCTCGTCAACAGCGACGCGCTGAACGTGGCGGTGGCGGTGCAGTTCCTGACGCCCGGCGCGCTGCTGCGAACCAACGTGATTTACGCCAACGCGGTTCTGCGCAAGAAATTCGGTCTGGCGCAGCGCCTTGTCGCAGGCGCCACGCCGCTGAACCTGATCAAGCTGGGCGTGGCGCGCGCCGCCAGGTTGATGAACTGGTTTCCACCGGCGCCCAAGGCCCGCGCCATCGCGTTCCATGTCGAACTCGCGGCGCCGAACGCGGTGCGCGAAATCGATCAGGCGGCCTGATCCCCCGGCCCCGGCGGAAGACAAATCCCGCTCAATTTTGCTAATCGAGTCGCGCCGCTTTGTTTTGCGGCGGGAGCTTCGGCATGAGCGACAGCAAACAGGAAATGATCGATCTGGCCGGACTGGACGAGGCGGGGTTCGACGCCTTGTACGCGAACAAGCTGGCGCCCCTGCTCGAGCGGTTTGAATCTTCCCGCCGCAAAGCCGTCCTCCATTTTAAACAACGGATGTCGATCGGGATCCCGATCGGCCTGATCCTGACGATCGCCGCGGGCCTCATCTTCAAGAGCCCCTGGGCCTGGCTCATCGGCGCCGCCGTGTGCGGAGTGGTGATTTACGCCATCGCCTATGCGCCGCTGCAGCGCGTGTCCCATGCGGTGAAGAAGAATTTCCTGAATCTCATCGCAACCGCTATCGGCGGCCAATACGCGCTGGATGGTTTCTCGCCGCCCGCCTTCGACCGCTTGCGCGCCCTGGACCTCGTTCCCGGGCATGATCGCGCGCGCTTCGAGGATCACTTTTCCGGGATGCGGCTTGGCTGCGCCTTCGATCTCTATGAGGCGCATCTGGAGCGCGAGACCAAGGACAAGGACGGCGATTCCTCCTGGACCACCGTGTTTCGCGGCCAATTGATCCGCATTCATTTTCCCAAGCCGTTTCTCGGCGTGACCGTAGTGCGCCGCGACGCCGGCCTCTTCAACGGCCTACGCACTATCGGCAAGAAGTTCGACCGGATCGGCCTGTCTGACCCAAAATTCGAGCGCATTTTCGAAGTGTACGGCACCGATCAGGTGGAGGCGCGCGCGCTGGTGCATCCTTTTTTCATGGAGCGCCTCCTGGAAATCGAAAGCGCCTATGAAGGCAAGAAAGTGCGCTGCGGCTTCGAAGCCGGCGATCTGCTCGTCGCCATCGAAGGCGGCGATAAATTCGAGGTCGGCGACATGTTCAAGGACCTCGCCGATCCCGAACGCGCGCGCCGCATCGTGCGCGACATCGCGCAAATCCTGAAATTGATGGACGCCGTGCTCACTGCGGAATCGGCGCATTTGATCGGGCGCTGAAGCGCCCTACTCCCTGGTGCGCGACGCATCCGGCGCTGGCGCCTGTGCAAACACTTCCGGCTCGTGGCGCGGCGCGGCCGGCGCCGTGACGCCCGGAATGCGCGGCGCTTCGCCCCGCAGCTTCAGGAACTCTGCGATCGCGACCGCCGTCAGGCGTTGCACGGGCACGCCTTCGCAGCCGAGCCTGCGCCACCACAGCGCATAGGCCACCGCGTTTCCTGCGCCCGCCGCGATTGTGGTCAAAAGCGCGATCTCATCCCAGGTCAGCCCGCGATGCGGGCAGCCGCCGAGACGCAGATCCCGCCGGGATTCCTCACTCACCCTGTTGAACCAGACATGCACCGCCCGGGCGCACTCCAAGGCGAGGCCCGGTTCGACCACGGAAGACAGCCCCATCGCCAGCCTTGCGTCACAGCCGCGTCCCGACGCCACATTGCGGAATGCCCAGATCAAGACGCGGCTCGACGGGCCGAGATCGCCGATGCTGACGTCGTCGAGAATCTCCGGATCGTCGCTCATTGGAGCCGTCCTTCTTCCGCGCCGAGCGTGTTCAATTGGGCGCTCATCCAGGCGCAATGCTGCTCCAGCCGCGCCAGAAAATCCTCATCCATGCCCGGATCGAGGGAAGCCTGGTCGCACCACGCCCGGAGCATGCGCTCCTGCGAGGCGAGCCAGGCTGAAAGGCTTTGAACCGCGAGCTGCTGGCACATGAGGCGCTCCTTTTTGCGAATTACTCGCAAATACTACCTTACTGCGAACGATTTGCAACTGTCATGTTCAAGCTGGACTGCGGCGAAGTGCCACCGGCCCGCCCCACCAGCCCGGCGGCCCTCAATTGTCGAACGCTAAAGTGTAGGAAAACTTCGCCGACCCGCCCGCCGGCAACGCATAGGACCAGACGAAATAGCCCTCGCGCAATTTGTGCGCCTTGCTCTCGGACGTCAGCCGGAAACCGCCGCCCGGCACATAGGCCGTCTCGGCGTCGACTGCCCTATTGGAGGCATTGGCCAGGACGACTTCGATGGTCACCTGGCGCCGGTTCTTGCCAATGCGCTTGTCGGCCACGACGCGCGGCGTGGCGGAGATTTCGGCCGTCTGGCCCTGCACAATGTCCCAGGGCAACCCGGCCGGTACGTCTTTGGCGCGATCGCCGCCCGCGAACATCGGATCGCCGTCCGCATTCTGATAAATGGCGACGCGCCCTTCCGGCAGCGGCAGACCCAGCCCGCCCGCTTTGTCGTTCTTCAGGCGGAGGATGGATTTGGTTTTCCGCGGCGTTTCCGGCTGCCCCTGTTGCTGGATGACGTCCCAGGGTTCGATCTCAAAACGATAGACGCGCTGAAACGGTACATTCGTCTTGTCCAGAAACTGCACCTGCTTGATCTGGTTCGCCGCAACGCGCGTCGGTTCCGGCAATTCATAGAGCTTGTAATCGCCCAGATCGCGCGGCGCGATCTCGCGGCTCTGGGCTGTCAGCACAATATCTTCAGTTTTCGCCATTTTCGCTTCCGCCATGGGCGCGGCCATCGCCATGGGCGCTGGCGGCGGCGGTGCGGGCGGCGGCGGAACATAGGCCGTCTGCATCCGGCCCGTGCCGAGCGGCCAGCAATCGTTCGAGGCGTAGCGCGGACCGGGAACGGGCGGCTCGGCGCCGTCGACGCGCGAGAGCTTACCCGCCACCACTTCCACGGGCGCATCCGCAAATGTCGTGTTCGAGCGATTGGCCAAGGTCACCCAGCCCTTGAGGTCGAGCGCCTTGCCGTCTTCGCGCACTTTCGCGACGTAATCGGACGACCAGACGAGACCCAGCGCCAGATAGCTCAAGCGCACCTGATACCGCCCGGCCTTCGGCGCGTCGATCAAAACGGACAAAGTCGGCGTCGCCATGAGCCCCGGCGGGACTGCGCCGAAAATCAGTCGCTCCGGCGCGCCTGAACAATGCAGCGCCTCGTACTGGCCCTCGATCTCCAGGATCACGCCGTCCGGCGCGGCGCGCACGACGGCGTTCTGGATCGTCTCCTGCCCCGTCTTCGGATTGGTGCGGACGATCTGCACCGGCGCGCCCACGCTCTTTTCCAAAAGCGCGCCCGGCGACATCAGATTGTAATCGAAATTGCGCTCTTTCAGGCCCCGCGGCAGGCCGTCGAGCGCGGCGCTTTGTGGAATGATCCGGTCCGCGACGTTCTCGAACTTCACGCGCGAGAGGCCTGCCGGCAGATCCAGCGTGCGCGTTTCACGCACCAGCACCAGACCATCCGGACCGCCGCCGCGGCGCAGATCCGCCGTATCCACGGCCCCGTCGCGATAAAGCGTCACCGCCACTTTCTCGGGCGCGGCGGAACTCACATCGACGGTCTGCGCATGCGCCAACCACGGCGCCGCGATCAGCGCCAGCGCCGCGAAGACCCGACGAAGGAAAGCGGCGCGCCGCATGCGATCACCAGCCGGCGGAGACGGTGAAGGTCAGTGTGGTTTCGCCGTTCGCGGCCACGGGCACGGCATATTCCAGCGTGTCGGCATCGATCCGTTTGGAGGCGATGCTTTCATCGATCACCTTGCCGTCGCGGCCGAGGCCGGATTGCCGGATGATGACCGTCGCCGCCTGCGGGCGCGCGTTCCGCACCAGATAGCTCATCGAATATTTCGTGCGCGTCTTGGTTTCCTTGGCTTCCGTGACGAGCGTCGGCAGCACGGTGACGTCGAACGCCTCGCCGGTCTTGATCGCCAGGGTCGAGCCTTGCGGCGTATGGTCGATGGCGTTTTCGCCGATGAAGCGCGGCTCGCCGTCCTGATCGCGCATATAGACGCGCACCGTGCCGGCGGGCAGCGCCGCGCCGAGGCCTGCGCCCTTGCCGGAATTGAACGCAATCACCGAATTGGCGTGCGCCGGTTCGCTGGCGGAGCCGAAGCCCGAGGCGCTATATTCGTAGGCCTTTTGCGCCTTCACGCCGTCGGCTTCGAGGAAGCTGACCTGCTTGGTCTGGTTCTGCGCGATCGTCGTGCGTTCCGGCAGCGGATAGATGTGATAATCGCCCAGACCGCCGCCCGCGCCTTCGGTTCCGGCGCCGCGATTGGACGGATAGGAATTATACGGACGATAGCCGCCATAATTGTTCACCGTCTGCACATCGCCGGCGACGAGGCGCGTTTTGGCGTTGGTGAAGCTGGAGCCAGATTGGTTGGTCAGTGTGATCCAACCCTGCAGATCGAGCGCGCCCTTGGCTTCGTCGAACAAGGCGACGTAATCGGCTTTCCAGGACAGGCCGGAGGTCAGATACGACAAGGTCGCGGGCTTGGCGCCGGCGGACCTGGAATCCACCGTCACCGACAAGGTCGGCCGGGCGCGCAGATTATCGGGCACCTTGTCGAAGATGACCCGCGTGGGCAGGCTGTCGTCGCGCAGGATTTCGATGTGGTCGCCGACCTTCAGCACAACGCCGCCGTTCACGGCGAGCACCGTGGCGGTTTCGGTCGTTTCCTTGCCGTTGCCGGGATTGGTGCGGACGAGCTTGACCTGCTGGCCGACCGCCTTTTCCATCATTTTGTCCGGCGACAGAAGATCGAAGTCGAAATTCTGCTCGACGATCTCCACGCCCTGCGCGGATAGCGTGACGGTCTCGGGCCGGATCGCGGCCGAAACGTCCTTGAATTCGATTTTCTGACGGCCGCCATTGAGGTCGAGCGTGCGCGAATCCTGCACCAGCGCCAGATCGGAATTGTAGATGGTGACGGAGACGTCGCCCGAATCCGCCGCCCACGCCGCGCCGGCCCACAAAAAGGCGCCGGCGGTCAAAAGCCCGTATTTACGCATACGCTCCTCCCTCGAACCCTTCATTTCCCATGCCTTTCGCGCGGCGTCGAGGGGATGCGTCAGCAAAACTGCGCATCTCTCGACAATCTTCGCACGCCTTGCGCGAATACAGGCGGGATTGGGGCGGAAACGCCGCGGCGCAGCGATTCAACCCATGCGATCAATCGAAAATGACAAGCGGGATTTCGCGGCTGATCTGCTGCTGGAAATGCGCATAGGTCGGAACCTTCTCCGAAAGCTCCCCCCACAGCGCCGCGCGTTCTTCACCGGCGGCGATTCGCGCCGTC
>CAYNCS010000071.1:11004-16340 GCA_964395875.1 uncultured Caulobacteraceae bacterium
CCGTCACATTTCTTTTGCGGCGTTTGATGTAGATCGTCGCCTTGGGGTCCGCGCGCAGGTTATTCACCCAGGCGGGATCCGCCGGCGCGCCCCCTTTGGAGCCGACGACAAGCAGGCGGCCGGCGACATTGAAATAGGTCAACGCAACGGTGCGCTTTTCGCCGCTTTTGCACCCTTTCGTCACCAGAAGCAGGCATTGCGACTCGTCCTTGATGCCGTTTTGCTTGGCGTATTTGGCGCTCATCAGCGAATAGCCCAGCCAACGCACCGCCGACTTGTCCAGCTTCCAGCCCAGTGGCCCGCTGGGAAACGGGACCATGCTCAACAATACGCGAACCGGCTCCATCCTTCGCTCTTCCTCCCTGGCTCGCGGCGCGCAGAGCTGTATCCTCAGCCTTGACTCGCACCGGCGATGTTGCAGCGCCATCTAGCGCAACCTCCCCCAAACCTTGCAACCGCAATCTTGTCTCACCCCGCCCCGGCCTTCCCGGCTGGCGGAATGCGCCGCCGCGCGATTGACTCCGGGCGGGACCTACCTTTCCCTCGACTGTAAAGCACGAAACCTGGGGAGAGACCGGCCATGGCGGACCTGAAGCAAATCCGCGTCGAGATCGCCGACGACATTCTGCGGGACCTGAAGCAGCGCGTGAAATCGGCGCGCTTCGCCGAGGATTTCGACAATGACGATTGGTCTTATGGCGTCAATGGCGCGTATCTGCGCGCTTTAACGCATTACTGGGCAAACGACTTCGATTGGGCCGCGCAAGCCGCCAGGATCAACCGGTACGATCATTTCAAAACCGAGATCGACGGTCTGCCAATCCATTTTCTCATGAAGAAGGGCAAGGGCCCGAAACCGATCCCGCTGATCCTCAGCCATGGCTGGCCCTGGACGTTCTGGGACTTTCAGTACGTCATCGACCCGCTAAGCGACCCAACGTCGCATGGCGGCGATGCGGCGGACGCGTTCGACGTCATCGTGCCGTCTTTGCCGGGCTTCGGCCTGTCCACGCCCCTGCGCCGCGCGGGGATCAATTTCTGGAAGACCGCCGACCTCTGGCAAAAATTAATGACGGAGGTGCTGGGCTACGACCGCTACGCGGCGCATGGCGGCGATTGGGGCGCGATGGTGACCTCGCAGCTGGCGCACAAATACGCCGCCTCGCTGATCGGCGTGCACGTCTCCGCCCCCATGCGGCTGGACGCCTTCAGCCGCGCCCGGCCCTACGACCTTCTCGGCGATTTTATCGGCGATATGCCGCCGGACATCGCCGCCCACGCCATGAAGATCGAGCGCAATCTGGCGAGCCATGTCGCGGTGCATATGCTGGACCCGCAGACTTTGGCCTATGCGATGCAGGATTCGCCGGTCGGCCTTCTGGCGTGGCTTCTGGAGCGCCGCCGCGCCTGGAGCGATTGCCATGGCGACGTCGAGAGCCGGTTCAGCAAGGACGATCTGCTGACCAACGCCACGCTTTATTGGGGTACAGAGAGCTTCGCGACCACAGTGCGCTATTACACCGAAGCGGCGCGTCAGCCCTGGACGCCCTCGCACGACCGGCAGCCGGTGTTTGAAGCGCCCTCGGGCGTGTCGATCTTCCGCGGCGACGGCGCGGGATTGTTCGCCGATGCGCTCGTGCCGCTTTACAACGCGCACTATGTGAAAGCGCACGAGTCCGGCGGACACTTCGCGGCGGCGGAGGAGCCGGCGGCGGTGATCGAGGACATCCGCGGCACCTTCCGCACTTTGCGTTGACCCGGCGGCCGAACGCTTATTCCACAATATAGAAGTCCAGAACGACGCGATCCGGACGGCGCGCACCCGTCGCGACGAAAGCGCTTTTGCCGAGCCAGTCCTGCGCCCCGCTTTTGACGCGGAGCTGCGGCGTTACGCGGTAATAATAAAGCTTGGGATCGACGTCCTCGCCCTGCGCCAGCCGCTTGGCCACATCGGGGCTCGCTACGCGCACGCCGGGGCTGAGCACTTCGACGATGGTTCCGTCCGCAAGTTTCAAAAAATAACGCGCATCGATCTTCGCGACGCCTTCAGGCGTCACCGTCTGCCAATCGCCGCCGCCGGGCAAAACTTCGCCCTGCACTTTCGGCCCTGAGACGATTCCGCCCAGGATCGGAATGAAGCGGCGTCTGGCGCCTTCCACCTCACCCAATTCCGCCGGAGCGCCGGCTTTCAGCGTGATGGTGAAGGCGTAGGTGAGCGCAGGCGCCGCGGGCGCAGCGTCTTTCGCCGAAACGGAAGCCGGGGCGGCAAGGGCCGCCAGCATCGCCGCCAACGCCAGAATACGCTTCAGCATTTGTCTCCCCCTGCAATGCGCCGCTTATCGCTTCGGCTGCGCCAGATGCTGGATCAACGCGCCCGCCGCGCGCTTACACAAGATCTGAAACGACTCGATTGTATGCCCGGACGAATGCGGCGACAGAATTACGTTCGGCAAATCCTTCCAGCGCGCGCCGTCATCCGGCTCCGCCGCGAATACGTCGAGACCCGCCTGCCCCAGGCGGCCGTCCCTGAGCGCCGACAAAAGCGCAGCTTCGTCCACCACAAAGCCGCGCGATATATTCACCAGCGCGCCCTGCGGGCCAAGCGCATCGATGATCTCGCGTGTGATGAGGCCGCGCGTTTCATTATGGGCGGCGATCGCAACGATCAGCATATCGTTCTGCGCTGCGAGTTCCTTCAGCGACGCAACGCGCTGCCAGGGCACGTCCTGCGGCGAGCGGCCCCACCATTGCACCTTGCACCCGAACGCATCGAGGCGGCGCGCGATGGCGCGGCCGATATGGCCCAGCCCGACAATGCCGACCCGCAATGTCGTCATGGAATGCGTCGGCGCGATGCGCGACTGGATCCAGCGCCCCTCGCGCACCCAGCGGTCGGCCTCCAGCAATCGCCGCCGCAGCGCCAATGCCATGCCCACGGCGTGATCGGCCACTTCGCCCGCATGTTGCGAACCGGCGTTGTCGATGACGATCCCGCGCGCTTTGGCGCGTTGAACGTCGAGGCCCTCATAGCCCGCGCCGAACACAACCATGGCTTCCAGATCGGGCAAGCGGTTCAACAACGCGGCGTTGAACGGATCGGAACCCGCCATCAATGCGGCGCGCACGCCCGCGCCTCCGCCATTATCGAGCCATGCCTCCCAGTCGCCGCCGCAATTCCACGGCCCAACCATGGAAAACGCGCCGCAGCCAAGCGCCTCGATAGGGCTCGCCAAACCCTCCAGAAGGGTGATCACGCGCGGCTTGATTTGCTCCGTCATTCCAGTTCCCTGTCTGAAAGCCACTTGCCCCCGGCCGCGACTAAGGCGCAGCAAAGGCGGTTAGGCAAGCCGTCACTCTTTGCTCGACCGGGCCTACGCGCGATTAGTGCAAGAGCAATGGCAAGGCCGACACAACGAGCAAGAGCGCCATCGCCACATTGAAAACCCGCAGCGCGCGCGGCGATTTCAGGAACCGTCTCAGGCCTGCTCCGAACGTCACCCACGTGACGCTCGCCGGGAACCCAACTACCAGCGCAACCCCGGCGATGATGCACGCCGATGCAAACGGTTTGCCCTGAATGCCGTACGCCGCGGCCGCGATTGCGGCCATCCAGGCCTTCGGATTGACCCATTGAAACATCGCGGCCTGATAAAAGGTTTGCGGCCGTGCGGCGTCGCCGGTTTCGCCGACCTCGCCAGCGTGAGCGATTTTCCAGGCCAGCCAACACAAATACGCCGCGCACACAATCCGCAGCGCGTTGTGCAACAAAGGCGACGCCATGAATATCGCGCCGAGGCCCAAGCACACCAGGAACGCCATCAGCGAAAAGCCGATATTGATGCCGGATATGTGCGGCGCGCTCCGCTTTAGTCCGTAGGCGACGCCGGACGACAAAAGCATTGTGTTGTTCGGACCGGGCGTGAACAACGCCACAATCATAAACAGCAAAAGCGCGGTGAAGCTTTGCGGTGACATACCGGCCAGGTCTTGCGCACCGTTCAACCGCGCCACGCGCGCGATTCAAAGGCTGGATCGAGCGGCGTTTCAAACAAATGGTTGGTGAAGTTGCTCAGCGTCTTCACGCTAATCGCAAGAATGACGCCCATCATGTGCCGTTCAGTATAACCGGCTGCGAGAAACCTCCGGCTGTCGTCATCACTTGGCTGACCACGCGTTTCGATCATCCGCACCGCGAATTGCGCCAACGCGCTCAACTTTGCGTCCGGGATGGTTGCGCGATCGCGAATGGCGGCGGTGACGGCGGGCGGAACGTTAGACATCATATCGGCCATCAATGAATGCGCCGCCACGCAATATCGGCAGTCGTTTTCGCGGCTGATTGTGACGAACAGCACTTCTTGCTCCGCGGGCGTAAAGCCCGCTTCCGCGCGAAATGCGGCATAGGCTTGCGTGTATGCGGCGAGCAGCGCCGGCTGGTTCGCCATCGCCCCGTACATGTTTGGAATGAATCCGAACTCGCGTTTCGTTCGCGTCAGAATTTCCTGAGCGGCGCCGCTGGCGGTTTCTTCGTTCAGCAGCGTCAACGTCTCGGCTTTGTAGGCCATCATGATCCCCCCATTGTTAAGTCGCGGTTTAAAGCATGGCGTGCGCGATTATGCGCGCACCTCATCGCCGACGCGCACGTCTCCCCCCTCCTCCACACTGACATACAAACCGCAATGCATGTGGTTGTAATGCTCGAAGAGAGCGCCAGGCAGGTCCATGTCGTAATCGCCCGTGGACGGATCAACGCACGTCGCGGAGCAGCGCACGATGGGCTTGAAGCCTTTAACGCGAGCGGCGCCCAGCTGAATCTCACGCCCGACCATCTCCATCTCGGCCCAGGCCGGCCAGCCGTCGACATAGATGTTCGCGCGAAAGCGCATCGGATCGATGAAGCGCTCCGTCTTCTCCGCCAGATCACGCACGCTCGCCAGATTGATGATCGACACATAACCCTGCGGGTGGTCCATGAAGCGGTGGCTCGGCGGCGCCGTCAGCACCCGCAGCGGCCCTGTAATCTCATCGCCCAGAAAGCGCGTGAGCCACGCGGCGAAGCCCTCCCGCCCGGCCTCCTCCGTGAGACGCGCGATGAAGGGCGGCTGGCCGTCGGCTTCGACGATGATGACGCCCGTGTCCTCGTCATATTTCGTACGCGCCTTCGCGACTTCCGGAATTTTCGCGAGCACCGTGAACTTTTGTTTAGAGACGTGCCCCGGCTTCTGCGGATTGAAGCCAGACGGGCCGTCCTCGACCGCATACATGCGGTCGCATGGGAAATGCGCGCCAGCCTTTAACGTCACGGAATCGAGCGCTTCGGGCGTGAAGCCCTTCAC
>CAYNCS010000072.1:0-16200 GCA_964395875.1 uncultured Caulobacteraceae bacterium
AGGCGGCGGATCTGCGCGATGGCGTCGTCCGGCGTGCCGACGACGACTTCGCCGGACTCGATCAAATCTTCCAACGTCTTGTGCGCCGGGGAATCCTTCAGCTGCTCGGACTGGTTCTTGATATAGACCTGGAAGCGGTCGTAGCCCTTCTTCGCCTGATCCATGGCCTGGTCGCGCGTTTCGGCGATGTGCATTTCTGTGGCGCAACGGATGGAGGCCGGGTTCATCGTGCGGCCGAGCTTCTTCGAGGTCTCCACCGCGATGTTCCAGTTCGTGGTGAGCGCATCGAAGCCCTGCATCATGGTTGAGGCGAGGCAGAGCATGCCGGCATTGTAGCGCGCGGCCAGAACGCCGCCGTTCGGCGAGAACGTGGACGCGACGCAGAGTTCCATGTCGCGATTGTAGGGCAGCACCTGCACGTGCGCGTCGCGCAGGTCGAACCAGTTGTCGTATTTCTGCGTGACCCATTCGCCTTTCAGCAGACGGGTGATCACGGACAGACCGACGTCGAGCTTGTCGCGGGATTCGCGCGCGTCCAGCGCCAGCATGTGGGCGTCGCTGACCAGAAGGCCCGGGCCGGCGCCGAAGATCGTGCGGCCGAAGGTCAGGTGGTCCAGCTGCGCAATGCGGTTCGCGGTCATCAGCGGGTTGTGATAGGGCAACGACACGACGCCCGTGCCGAGCTTGATGCGCTTCGTACGCTGCGCGGCGGCCGCGATCATTAGTTCGGGCGAAGCGCTCAGTTCGAAGCCGCCCGTGTGGTGCTCGCCGTACCAATATTCCTCGAAGCCGAGTTCGTCGGCGAATTGCGCGAGCTGCAGATCGCGCTCGAGCGCCAGGGTTGGGCTTTCATCGAGCGGGTGGAACGGTGCGACGAACACCCCCGCCTTCAATTTTACAGTGCGCATATCATTCCTCCCGAAGTCTAGTTGCCCTGTTCGTAGGCCGAGACAGCAGCGCGTTCAAGGTTCCTATTATACGGCATTACGAAAATCGGGAGTCCGTGTTACGGACTGTTTTTAGGAAAAAATGAGCGAACTGAGCGTCCGCTCATTTGCTTCGCCTGACGCGCCTCGGATCATTGAAATTCCGCGGCAAGCCGGGATAGCTTGAGGCCACATCCAAGGACCCGGCCAATATGCCGGTGGGAGGAAATTCAGATGATCAAAGGACCAGAAGCGCTGTGCCGGAGTTATGGCGAAGCGTGTACCTCAGGCGACGGCGTGAAACTCGCCGGCCATTATGTGTATCCGTACGTCTCGTTCACCTTGGGCGGCGTGCACACGTTCGACGACCGCGAGACGGCGAACGCGAGCTGCCAGCTGCAGGTCGATCGTTTCGAACGCGCCGGCGTCGGCAAGGACATCCGCTTGAAGGACTTCAAGGTCGTGCCGGTCTCGCCGGATTCGGCTTTGTGCCATCTCTATTGGGAAGTGCATCCCTCCAACGGGACGCCGGGCTGGACCTGGATGAACATCTACGCCTATCGCCGCCGCGGCGACGAGGAAGGCTTCGAGTTCAACATCTCGGACAACGAAATCAGCGAATTGCTGAAGCGTTTCCCGAACTTCTTCTCGCTTTAAGACCAGAGCCGCGGCGCCGCATGAATTAAGGCCGCGCCGCGGTTTCGCCATCCGCCAGCGGGCGGAGGCCAAAAATCAAATCGTATTAGGGGAGGCTTTATGCAACGTTTGAAAAACAAGGTCGCCATCGTCACGGGCGCCGCATCGGGCATTGGCCGCGCTACGGCGGAGCGTTTTGCGGAAGAGGGTGCGACCGTTTTCTGCGTCGACCTTCAAGCCGGCGGCCTCGAAGAGACCGTCGCCGCTGTGAAAGCGAAGGGCGCGACGGCGGAAGGCTTCGTGTGCGACGCCAGCAATGAAGCGGACGTGAAGGCGGCGGTCGCCAAGTGCCTGTCGTCGTTCAAGCGCATCGACGTGCTGGTGAACATGGCGGGCATCCTGCGTTTCGGCCACACGCACGAAATGTCGCTGGCGACATTCGAACTCGTCATGAAGGTGAACGTCAATTCGACCTTCCTGTTCTGCCGCGAAGCGCTGCCGGAACTGGTGAAGACCAAGGGCAACATCATCAACGCCGCGTCCACCGCGGCGCTGCAGGGTTTGCCCTACGGAGCGGCCTATGGCGCGTCAAAAGCGGCCTGTCTGGCGATGACGCGCTCGATCGCCGTGGACTACGCCAAGAAGGGCGTGCGCGCCAATTGCGTGGCGCCGGGCGACGTCAACACGAACATCGCGCACAACATCACGTTCCCTGAAGACGGGGACTTCTCCTTGATGACGCGGATTTCCTCGCTGACGGGCGCCAAGGGTCCGGAAGTGATCGCGGGCGTCATTGCGATGCTGGCCTCCGACGACGGCATTCACATCACGGGCGAATGCATCCGGATCGACGGCGGGACGCTGGCTTAAACGGGTAAGTTGGCGGTGGAGGGAATTGCACTCTCCGCCGTCATCCCGGTTGCGCGCAGCGCAGACCGGGACCCACTCCAAAGAGTCTCCGGTCGTTTCAGAAATCATCGCGATCAATTGAGCGCCTGATCAACCCGCCGGCGCCTCGTCACAGTAGGCCCCGGCACGCGCGCTGCTTCGCAGGCTTGGCCGGGGTGACGGTTGAGGTTCGTCTCTTACTTCTTCAAGTACGCATCGACTTCGCGCGTATAGGCCAGCAGCTCGTTGCAGAAGATCTCCGGCTGCTCCATCGGCGCGAAGTGGCCGCCTTTGGGCATCTCCGTCCAGCGCACGATATTGTAGCTCTTCTCCACCAATGAACGCGGGAAGCGCGCGCCTTCGCCGGGAAAGTCCGCGAAGCCGACGGGCTTGGTCACGCGCGCGCCGGCGGGCACGGGCTCGTCATACACGCCGCGATAGATCCACGCCGCCGTGCCGAACGTGTTGTTGGCGAGATAGACCATGATGTTGTCGAGGATTTCGTCACGCGTATAGACCGACCACAGATCGCCGTCCTTCAGCTGCGACCAGGAGCGGAATTTCTCCACCAGCCATGCCGCAACCCCCAGCGGGCTGTCGGCGAAGGCATGATCCAGCGATACCGGCTTCGTGCCCTGGATATACATGTAGCCGCCTTCGACCTGCCACTTGGCGCCCAGATTCTGCATCGACTCGATCTCTTCCGGCGTTTCGGGAACGGCCGCAGGATTGGTCCAGCCGAACGCGAAGTTCAGATGCACGGCGACGCAGCCTTCGCCTTCATAGCCCAACCAGCCGGACACGGACGATCCCCAATCGCCGCCCTGCGTGATGTATTGGGCGTAGCCGAGCTCTTCTCGCATCATCTTGTCGAAGGCCTTGGCCATGGTGCGCGGGCCGATCGGACGCTTCGGCTTGGATGAGAACGCAAAGCCGATCAGAGACGGGATCACGACGTTCAGCGAGTCTTCGGCCTTGCCGCCGAATTTCGCCGGGTCGGTGAGGCGTTCGATGCAATCGAGGAATTCGACGAAGGAGCCTGGCCAGCCATGCATGATGATGGCGGTCTTCGGGTTCGGTCCTTTGCCTTTGACGTGGATGAAATGCACGTCGTACGGATTGCCGTCGACTTCGACCGAGGCGAGGAAATGCGGGAACTGGTTCATCCGTTCCTCGCGCGCGCGCCAGTCATACTTGTTGAGCCAGTAATCGACGAGGCTGCGCATTTCAGGAATGCTGGCGCCATAGGCCCAGGGATCCGGGTTGTCGTGCTCGGTCGGCCATTGCGCCTCTTTCAGGCGACGAGAGATCCAATCCAGCTTCTCCTGCGGGATATGAATTTTGAACGGACGAACGCTCATGCCGCGCCTCCCTGAAATGCGGCTTTCAATGCGTCTGCGGATTGCGCCACGGCCTGATCGGCCTCCGGCAGCATGCCGAACAGGCTGGCGAAGCCGTGGAATACGCCCGCGTAATCGGTGTAGCTCGCCTTCGAGCCGGCGCCGTTCAGCAGCGTCGCATAATGCTTGCCTTCATCGCGCAGCGGATCGCACTCCGCAGTGATGATCGTCGCGGGCGGCAGATGCGCGAGGTTCTTGGTGAAGATCGGCGAGACCCAAGGATGCGCGCGATCCGATTTGTTCGGCAGATAGGCGTTTTGGCACATCTCGGAGAAATCCTTGTCGAGGAAATATCCGGACGCATACAGCTGCTCGGATTCCGTTTCTCCGGTCAGGTCCGTGCCCGGATAGATCAGCAATTGATGCACCAAGGCCGGGCCGCCACTATCGCGGGCGCGGATGGCGGTGACGGTGGCGAGGGTGCCGCCTGCGCTGTCGCCGCCGACCGCGAGGCGCTTCACGTCAAAGCCGTAATCGCCTCCATGATGGGCAACCCACTTCAAGGCGGTGAAGGCGTCCTCCACCGCCGCCGGAAACACATGCTCCGGCGCCAGACGATAATCGACCGACACCACGGCGCATTCCGCAAGTCGCGCGAGGCGCACGCACAGGCGCTCATGGCTGGAGATGCCGCAAGCGATGTAGCCGCCGCCATGATAGAAGACGAGGGTGGGCAATGCGCCCTTGGCTTCCTTCGGGCGATAGATGCGCACCGGCACGCCGTTGGCGTCGGCGTCCCGCCAGTCGACATTGTCGGCGGGGTCGGCCGGCTGCTCCATCTGCGATGAGGTGACGCGGAATTGTTGCGGCGTGACCTGTTTCCAATCGACGGGATTGGCGTTGAAATGATTGAGCATGGCCTGCGCGATTGGCGTCAGCGGCATCGGCGGTATCTCCCGTTATTATAATAGTGGCGCCGCGCGGTCATTGACGCTGCCGCGCGGCGTTCGAGCGAGGCGGACTTTACGCGACCCTCGCGCGCTTTTCCTTCTCGCGGAAATGGGGGATCACCGTCTCGCCCATATGCTTGAGCGTTTCCATGATCGCCTCATGCGGCACCGTGCCCATCTGCATCAGCATCAGGGCTTCATCGGCGCCGGCGGCTTCCAGGCGTTCGAGGTAATTGATCGCATCCTGCGGCGTGCCGTAGGCGTGATCGACATTGTACATGTCCGTGGCGGCCGCGGTGACGGGTATCTTGGCTTCGTTGAGATAGGCCACCGTCATTTCTTCGGCTTTCTTCACCGCCTCGATGTGCTCGTTCGAGCTGGCTTCGGCGACGTCCGGCTTCGGACCGCCGCCATACCAGTAATGAATGGCCTGCGCGAAGAAGCGCTGGCCGCGCAAACCGATGCGCATCGCCTTTTCGCGATCGTCGCTGATGATGGTGGGGCAGCCGACGGCCAGATATTCGTTCGGGAAATAGCCGACCTGCTTGGCCGGATCGCGCTTGGCGAAGGCTTCGCGATAGATCGCGTTCAGCTTCGCCGTGTCTTCCGGCGTCGAAAAGCCCAGCACCATGCCGCCCAGGCCGCGCGAGCCGGCGTTGCGCAGCGATTCCTCGCGCGTGCAGGCCATGAACATCGGCGGGTGCGGTTTCTGGTAGGGTTTCGGGTGGATCGGCCGGCGCGGTATCTTGATGTACGTGCCGTTATGCTCGATCTCCTCCTCGACCATGATTTTGGGGATGAGATACATGCTCTCATCGATCATCGGCTGCAGCTCGTTGAGGTCATAGCCGAACGTACCGGCTTCCTGCTGTGTGCCGCCTTTGCCGATCCCGAAATTCACGCGCCCGCGCGACAGGATGTCCAGCGTGGCGACTCGCTCGGCCACCTTCACCGGATGATTCATCGCCGGCGGCAGGCAGATCACGCCATGGCCGACGCGAATTCGTTCGGTGCGTCCCGCGACGAAGGCGAGGAACGTCTCCGGCGAGGACATGTGCGAGTATTGCGTGAGCGCGTGGTGTTCGACGGCCCAGACCCCGTCAAAGCCCATTTTCTCTGCGTATTCGGTTTGCTCGACCGCCTCATAAAAAGTCCGCTGTTCGGACTCGGGCGATGTATCGACCATCTGCGCTTCGAAGCAGATCGAGAATTTCATAGGCTCCTCCCAAGAGCTTTTGTTTTTCTGTTGGATTTATAGCATGCTATAATTCGGGAGCAAGGGCGCTTGGCGGATACGCCCGCGGAAGCGCTACCCGAATGCGGCCCGCCGCGATAAAGCGGGCGGAATGTAATGGGCGAGATACGACGTGGCGTTGCACAATGTTATGGAGAAGCGGCGGAAGGCGATGCTGGAGGCCGCGCGGACCCTGCTGGAGACGGAACCGCTGTCCATGCGGCGCCTGGCCGAGGTCGCCGGGGTCAGTCCCGCCACGCCCTATAATCTGTTCGGCACCAAGCGCCGCATCCTCCTGGAGATCTATGAGGAACTGAACGACGATCTCCTGGCGCGCATTCGCGAAGGCGCTGCGAACGACGCGCTGGACCGGATGTATGAAGCGTTTCGCATTATGGTGCGGAACCTTGTCTCGGCGCCGGGCATGTATCGCGCGCTGATCGCCGGGGTTTACTCCGGCGGCGACGAACTGGGCGTCAGCGACCCGGCGGTAAAGCTGTGGGCGGAATTGTTCGCCGGACTGCGCGAGGAAGGATTCCTTGAAGCGGACGTCGATCAGGACGCCTTCATGGTCAATTTCATCTATTTGCTGTCGGGCGCCTTGTTCGCCTGGACGGAGGGCGAGATTGACGGCGAGGCGCTGGAGCAGGCGGTGCGGTATGGCTTCACCTTGTCGATGCTTGCCGTGGCGCCGGATGCGCACAAGGCGCGCTTGAAGCAGACGCTTGACGCTTCGCGCGCGCCATCTGCGCCCAAGCCAAAGCGTTCCAGAACCCAGCCCTGATCAGGCGGCGCGCAACCGCGGCGCCCGCGTGCCCAGAATGATCAACGGGATCACCAGAACTTCCACCGCCGCCACGAAGAGCCAGATCGCGCCGGGCCAGGAATTCTGCACGACGGAATAGAACGACGAAAAGGCCAGAGGCGCGATGATGGAGGCGACGCTGAGCGCCGACGCCAAAACGCCCTGCAATTGACCCTGCCGCGCCGGGTCAACCTGGCGCGTGGCGAAGGCTTGAAACGCCGGAGCGCCGATTCCGCCCAATGCGAACAGAGGCATCAGCGCGAACACGATCCAGGCGTGCCTGGCGAACGCGACGATGACAAGCGCCAGACAGGAGAACGCCGTCCCGGCGATCACCGCCCAGCGCTCCCCCATCAACCTGGCCGCAGGTCCGGGCAGAAACGCCTGCACCAGCATCTGACACAAACCAAAAGCGCCGAGCGACAGGCCGATCCACAATCCGTTCCAGTGAAAGGCGTCGATGCCCCAGATCGCCCAGCATACGGGATAGGATTGTCCGGCGGTGTTGATGATGAAATAGACCAGAACTACAGGCAAAAGGCCTTTCATCTGGAAGACCCAGCGCAGCGGGCCCAGCGGGTTCAGGGTTTTGAGGTCGATCTTCTGGCGCGCCGGCTTATGGGATTCCGGCAGCAGGAAATAGGCCAGCAGCAGATTGGCGCCGTTGAGCAGCGCGGCTGCGATGAAGGGCAGGCGCACGCCGTAATCGCCCAGCACGCCGCCCAGCACCGGCCCGATAATAAATCCCGCGCCGAACATCGCGTTCATGAAGCCGAAGCGCTGGGCGCGTTTTTCCGGGGGCGTCACATCGGTGATGTAAGCGGTGGCGACGGAAATGTTCGCGCTGGTGATGCCGGCGATCGCGCGCCCCAGCAGCAGCATCCAAAGCGCCGGCGCCACCGCCATGATGCCGTAATTGACGGCGGCGCCCGCGAGCGACACGAGGAGCACCGGTCGCCGGCCGATATTGTCGCTCAAAACGCCCAGCGCAGGCGAGAAGGCGAATTGCATCGTCGCATAAAGCGCCGTCATCACGCCTATGAGCGGCGCGATGTTCTGGGCGTGCGTCAGATCCGCCAGAAGCCGCGGAAGGATCGGCGAAATCAGGCCGATGCCCACGGCGTCCAGCAGGATCGTCGCGTAGATGATGGCGAGGCGGTTGTTTGCGGCGCTCACGATCTGCGCCCCGCAATTCGGTCGAGCGGCATGAAGGTTTCGTCGGGCTGGTGAATAAGCGGCTTGGGATTGCGGGGACTGCCGGCCGAATGGTTCTCGCATGCGGCCGGATCCGGTTGCGTGGCTTCTCCGCTGTTTGGACGTGCGCGGTCAATCCAGCATATCGCTCAACACCAAACTTGACCGGAGCCGCGCAAAATCGTTCAAACCTCGAACGCCAGACGGCCGGACGGCCGCGGTGGGCTCGCCCATCGAGGAAAGTCCGGGCTCCACGGAGATGAGGCGGCGGGTAACGCCCGCCGGGGCGGCCTTAAAGGGCCGTTTCAGGGATAGCGCCACAGAAAACAGACCGCCCTGCGAAGCCTTGGCGAAGCAGGGTAAGGGTGAAACGGTGCGGTAAGAGCGCACCGCCCCGACCGTAAGGAAGGGGGCACGGCAAGCCCCGCCTGGAGCAAGACCGAATAGGAACGCGCCTCGCCAAGGGAGACTTTGGCGGGAGGCCCATCTCCGGGCCGCGTTCGGGTTGGTCGCGTGAGGCGCCGGGTGACCGGCGTCCTAGAGGAATGGCCGTCGCGTCCCAATCGGGGCGGCACAGAACCCGGCTTATAGGCCGTCTGGCGTCTTTATTTCACATCTGGTCCCAATAGCGCGCGCCCTTCCTCGTTATGAAGGGTGGGGTATCGGCGTTCATCTTTCTTAAACTTTCAGGGCTCTAATGGCATATGAAGGCCAGAATCCCGTTGTTTCCCGTAATTTCCCGTGCTATCCCAATAGCTGGACGGGGCGATGAACTTGGCTGCGCATAAGGCGCGGACCCGTATGCGCCCCATGGAATTGGGTGCGGTTTCGAACCGGCGGCGTTTATTGGCCGGCCTGAGATCGCGCCGGGACTTGGGCGCGAGATGTACCTGTCGACCTATGAAAGCGGGCTCGACGACAAGCGGCGGATGACCATCCCGGCCGCTTTCCGCGCGGTGTTGCGCGAAAAGTCCCATGACGGCGTCCTGATCTGGAAATCCTTCCGCGGCGATTATCTGGAAGGCGCGGGGATGGATTACATCCTGAAGATCAAGGCCGCCCTCGACGAACTCGACCCATATGACGACGCCCGCGAAGCGTTCGAAACCGCGATTTTCGGCGGTTCGCGCCAATTCACGCTCGACAGCGCGGGCCGCTTTGTGCTGCCGGAGGACTTCTGTGGCCATGCCGGCCTGACGGAGCGGGCGGTGATCGTCGGCGTGGGCGATAGTTTCCAGATCTGGTCGCCGGAGGCCTATCAGGAGCGCGAACGCAATGCGCGCGAGGCGGCCAACCAGAATCGCGCCAAACTGGTGCGGGCGCACGCCAACGGTAATGGAAACGGCAACGGAAAGGCGGAATCGCTGCGATGAGCCATGCGCCTGTTCTGCTGGATGAAGTCATCGCCATCCTGGCCCCGCGCAAAGGCGGGGTTTATCTCGACGCGACCTTTGGCGGCGGCGGCTATACGCGCGCAATCCTCGATGCGGCCGATTGCAAGGTGATCGCCGTGGACCGCGACCCCGAAGCCTTTGATCGCGCTGTTGCGATGGCCAAACACTATCCCGGGCGTCTGTTTCCGGTGCAGGGCCGTTTTTCCAATATGGAGGCGCTCGCACACCAGGCCGGCTTTGAGCAGGTCGATGGCGTCGCGGCGGATTTCGGCGTGTCTTCGTTTCAGATCGACGGCGCGGCGCGCGGCTTTTCGTTTCTGCGCGACGGGCCTTTGGACATGCGCATGGATCTGGTAGGCCCTACGGCCGCGCAGATCGTCAACAAACTCGCCGAGAAGGATTTGGCGCAGATTTTCAAAGCCTATGGCGAGGAGCGCGCGGCCAATCGCATCGCGCGCGCGATTGTGAAGGCGCGCGCCGAGGAATCGATTTCAACCACCACGCGCCTGGCGCACATCGTCGAGCAGGCCGCGCCGGAGCGCGATCCGCATAAACATCCGGCGACGCGCGTCTTCCAGGCGCTGCGCATTTTCGTGAACGATGAATTGTCCGAGATCGGATTGGGCCTTGCGGCGGCGGAGCGTTTGCTCAGCCCGGGCGGACGTCTGGCGGTCGTGGCTTTTCACTCGCTGGAAGACCGCATCGTCAAAAACTTTCTCATCGAGCGTAGCGGCAAGAGCGCCAATCCCTCGCGTCACATGCCCGACGCCCAGCAGTCGAAAAAAGCCAGCTTCCGCTTGCTGACGCGCAAGACCGTCACGCCGGGCGAGGCGGAGCTTGAAGCCAATCCACGGGCGCGGTCGGGGCGCTTGCGCGCCGCCGAACGCACCGACGCGCCAGCCTTCGCGGAACCGCCGGCGCAGGACGCCCACGTCAGATTGTCTGCGTTGGAGCTTGCACGATGAAAAAATCCGCGGCGCCCTTCGACGATGACGAAGAGGACGCGCCGGCTCCGCGCAAACCGTGGCGCGGCCTTTGGGTGAGTCTCGGCGCCGTCATCGTGGTCGTGCTCGCCGTGAGCCTCTACCGCGCCAAAACCGAAGCGCAGGAAACGCGCAAACACATCGCCTCGCTGGAAAAGGAATTGCGCGAGACGCGCCGGGCGATATCCGCGCGCGAAGCGGAAATCGCTTATCTCGAACGGCCCGAGCGTTTGCGCGAAATCGCGCGCTCCCGGCTGAATCTCACGCCCGTGCAGACCGGCCAGCTCAAGAGCCTCGACGAGCTCAAAGAATCGCCCGAGCAAGCCCCGGCCGCCGGCGCCGCCGGCGCTGTGGGAAACTGATGGTTTACGATCCGGGCGGAGAGGGCTGGTCCGGCGCGCGCGATCCGCTCGCTGACGAACGTGATCGCTCCTTCGACCGGCGGGAGCAGGTGCAGGGCCGTATCCGCGTGATGTCTGGCCTGTGCGCCGGGGCGTTTCTCATTCTCGCGGGCCGCGCCAGCATCGTGTCGCTGTTCGGCGAAAAACCCGCCGACGCGCCGGTGGAGCATTCGACGACCTTGGAGGCGCATCGGGCCGACATCGTCGACCGCAACGGCGAATTGCTGGCCGGCGTGGTCACCACATACGATCTCTACGCCAACGTCAAAAATGTCTGGAATCCGGACGACATGGCGCGCCGCATTTCCGGCGTGCTTCCGGATGTGCGGGAGGAGCGCCTGGCGGAGCGCCTGAAACGGTCGCGCGGTTATGTGCTGATCCGCCGCGATCTGACGCCGCGCCAGAAGCAAGCGGTGTTCAGCCTCGGTCTGCCGGAAGTGGAATTCGTCGAGTCCGAGCGCCGCATCTATCCACGCGGAAGTCTAGCCGCGCACGTGCTGGGTTTCGTCGGCGCCGACAGTCAGGGCAAAGCAGGCGTCGAGCGGGCATTGAACGAGCGCGTGCTGGCCTTGGGCAAAACGGGCGAGCCGCTGCGGCTCACCGTCGATATGCGCGTGCAATATGCGCTGGAAGCCGAACTGGCGCAGGCGACGGCGGAATTCCAGGCCATCGGCGCATCTGGCGTGGTGATGGACGCTGCGAGCGGCGAGGTTCTTGGCGTCGCCTCCTGGCCGACCTACGATCCGAACGCGCCAGGCGAGGCGCGTCCCGAGGCGATGCGCAATCGCGCCGTCGCCGACGTTTATGAGATGGGGTCGACCTTCAAGCCCTTTACAGTGGCGATGGGGCTGGATGCGGGCCGGTTCACGCTGGCCAACGACATCGACACCTCCCAGCCGCTGACGTTCGGCGGCCAGTCGATCCACGATCTGCATCCGGTGAACGGGCGACAGTCGGTCGCGCAGATCCTGATCCACTCCTCCAATATCGGTGCGGCGCAACTGGCGCTCGACGTCGGCGACCAGACGCAGCAGCGTTATCTGCGCGCCTTCGGTCTGCTCGATCCGGCGCCGCTGCAATCCGGCGATCTGGGCAAGCCGCTTCTCCCGAAGGAATGGAAGCCAGTGACGACGGCGACCGTCGGCTTTGGTCACGGCATCGCGGTGTCGCCGCTCGCCTTGACCACCGCATACGCGACGCTCGCCAACGGCGGATTGCGCATCCAGCCCACGATCGTGGCGCGCACGCCTGAAGATCCGCCGCGCACCTATCCGGCCGTGTCGCCGCAGACGGCGCGCACCGTCATCGCCTTGATGCGGGAGGTGGTCACCGAAGGCACCGGCAAGCGCGCCGACGTGCCGGGTTACGAAGTTGCGGGAAAAACCGGCTCTGCGGAAAAAGCAATCGCCGGCGGATATGACAAAACCAGGCTACTTTCCTCTTTCGCTGCGGTATTCCCCGCCAGCGAACCGCGCTATGCGGTTCTGATCCTCTTGGACGAACCCAAGGCGAGCGGCAAAGACGGCGATGCGACGGCGGCCATTACGGCGGCGCCCAGCGTCGGCCGGTTGATCATGCGCATCGCGCCCATTCTGGGCGTGGCGCCTGTTCTTGATGCGCCGCCCGCCGGTGTGGCAATCCAGAACGAGGAGGCGAAGCGGAGAGCCGGATGAAGTTGAAAGCGCTCGTAAAAGACCGGAATGCAACTGGTCTTGAAAGTGCGGGCGATATAGAAATCAAGGGCTTGAGCGCCGACAGCCGGCGCGTGGGCCCCGGCTTTCTCTTTGCGGCTCTGCCTGGATCGTCCACTGACGGCGCGAAATTCGCGGCCGACGCCGCCGCGCGCGGGGCCGTCGCGGTGCTGGCGCCGAGAGGCGCGATTTCCACAGCCGAGATTCCAGTCGTTGAAGTCGACGACGCACGCCTGGCGCTGGCGCATGCGGCGGCTGCCTTTTATGCGCGCCAGCCGAAATTCATCGCCGCGGTGACGGGCACCAACGGCAAAAGCTCGACCGTCGATTTCCTACGTCAAATCTGGGCCTTCGGCGGCAAGAGCGCCGCCAGCATGGGCACGCTGGGCGCCATCGGCCCCTTCGGCGCGGTCGATCTCGGCCACACCACGCCCGACCCCGTGGCGATCCACGCCACTCTGGCGCGGCTGTTCGACGAGGGCGTAACGCATGTCGCGATGGAGGCGTCGAGCCACGGTCTGGATCAGCGCCGTCTGGACGGCGTGGAGCTGGCCGCGGCGGCTTTCACGAACCTGACGCAGGACCACCTCGATTATCACCACGATCTGGAAACCTACGCGGCGGCGAAGCTGCGTCTGTTCACCGAACTCCTGCCGCGCGGCGCGCCGGCCGTGATCAACGCCGACGCCGCCGAAGCGCCGCGTTTCGAGGCGGCTGCGCAGGCGGCTGGACTCAATCTGCTCACCTGCGGCTGGCGCGGCGCTTATTTGAAGATCGGCGAGATTTCGCCGAAGCCCGCCGCGCAACGTCTCGATCTGCGCTGGAAGGGCCGCGATGTTGTGGTCGATCTGCCGTTGATCGGCGAGTTCCAGGCCATCAACGCCGTCGCCGCGGCGGCGCTCGCTTTGGCGCTGGGCGATGACGAAGGCCGCGTCTTCAGCGCCATGCGCACGCTGCGGCCGGTGAAGGGGCGCATGGAGCATGTCGGCGCCACCAAGGACGGCGCGCACGTTTTCGTCGATTACGCGCACACGCCGGACGGCCTGGACGTCTTGTTGCGCGCCGCGCGCCCGCACGCGCCGGGCCGCGTGATCCTGGTGTTCGGCTGCGGCGGCGATCGCGACGCGGGCAAGCGGCCGAAAATGGGCGCGATCGGCGCCAGGCACGCCGATGTGGTGATCGTCACCGACGATAATCCGCGCTCGGAAGATCCGGCGGAAATCCGGCGTCAGGTTCTGGTGGGTTGCCCCGGCGCCGAGGAGATCGGCGATCGCGGCGAGGCGATCCGTTCCGCCGTCAATCGCCTGCAGCCGGGCGACGCCTTGATGATCGCGGGTAAGGGGCACGAGACCGGCCAGATCATCAAGGGCGTGACGCATCCGTTTTCGGATCAGGACACGGCGCTGGAAGCGCTGCTCGCCATCGGCGGAAAGGGCATTTGATGGGCGACGCCCTTTGGACGTCCGCCGAAGCGCAGCAGGCGACGGGCGGCAAACTCATCGGCGGCGACTGGACGGCCTCGGGCATTTCCATCGACACGCGCTCGCTCATTCCGGGCGAGCTTTTCGTCGCTTTGATCGATCAGCGCGACGGGCATGAATTCGTCGCCAACGCCTTTAAGGCGGGCGCGTCGGCGGCGTTGGTGGCGCGTGAAATTCCGGACGCGGGCGGCCCGCAATTGATCGTCGGCGATACGCTGGAAGGTCTGCGGGGCCTCGCCGCCGGCGCGCGGGATCGCTCAAAAGCCATTCGCGTCGCGGTGACGGGCAGCGTCGGCAAGACGACCGTGAAAAGCCTCATCGCCGACGCGCTGATGCGCAAGGGCGAGACGCATTCCTCGGTCAAAAGCTTCAACAATCATTGGGGCGTGCCGCTGACTTTGGCGCGCATGAAGCAGTCTTCGCAATTCGGCGTGTTCGAGATCGGCATGAATCACGCCGACGAAATCCGGCCGCTGACGAAACTGGTGCAGCCGCATCTGGCGCTCGTCACCACGGTCGAGCCGGTGCACCTCGAACATTTCGGGTCGGTGGAAGGCATCGCCGACGCCAAGGCGGAAATCTTCGATGGTCTGGTTCCGGGCGGCGCGGCGGTGATCAATGCGGACAATCCGTTCGCGGGGCGTCTGGCCATGCGCGCGCTGGAGGCTGGCGTCACGCGCATCGTGCATTATGGCCGCGGCGCCGATTGCGACGCGCGCCTTCTGGATTTTCAGACCGACGGCGAAGGTTGCGACATCCACGCGGACGTGTTCGGCCGCAATGTGAAACTGCGCATACCGGCGCCGGGCGCTTTCTGGGCCAGCAACGGTCTGGCGGTTTTGGCCTGCACGGCGGCCTTGTTCGACGGCGATCCCACCGTGGGCGTCGAGGCGCTGGAGGCGTTTTCGCCGTTGCCGGGACGGGGGCAGGTCCGCCGCATCACCAGCGCCAAGGGCGACTTCACGATCGTGGACGACACCTACAACGCCAACCCGACCTCCATGGCCGCCGCGATCCGCACTCTGGGCGGCCGGCCGGTCGGCGCGGGCGGCCGGCGCGTCGCCGTTTTGGGCGACATGCTCGAATTGGGACCCGACGAGCTGGTTTTCCACAAGGGAATGATCGAGCCCATCGAAGCATCTGGAATTGATCTCGTATTTTGCGCCGGGCGGCGCATGCGGAGCCTCTGGGAGGCTTTGCCGGAATCGCGCCAAGGGGGCTATGCCGCGACGGCGGAGGAATTGGCGCCGGTGTTGGCTGGCGCCGTGCAGGGAGGGGACGTGGTGCTCATCAAAGGTTCGGCTGGGTCGCGTATGGCGAAGGCGGCGGACGCTCTTGCGGCATTGGCCGTCCCGGCGCCGGAGGCGCGCGGATGATTTACGTTCTTCTGCATCCGCTGCACGAGCATCTGCATATCCTCAATCTCTTCCGCTACATCACGTTCCGGGCGGGCTGCGCCGTCGTGACGGCGCTGGTGATTGCGCTGGCGTTCGGCGCGCCGATGATCCGCTGGCTGCGTCAGCGCCAGGGCAAGGGCCAACCGATCCGCGAAGACGGCCCGCAGACCCATTTGCTCACCAAGAAGGGCACGCCGACGATGGGCGGCCTCATTATCTGGGTGGCGCTGTTCATCTCCACCATTCTCTGGGCGGACATGGCGAACCCTTATGTCTGGGTCGTGCTGTTCGTGGCCGCCTGTTACGGCGGTCTGGGCTTCATGGACGACTACATGAAGGTCACCAAACAGAAGCATGACGGCCTGTCGGGCAAGATGCGTCTGGCGGTGGAGTTTGTGGTGGCGGCGATCGCCGTGGCGTTCATCTCCGCTTTGCATGCGGCGCAGACGCCGTTGGGCCACGCCGATTGGGGGCCGTTGACGCCGCTCGCCGAAACGATCGCCTCATGGGCGCCCACGGCGACGAATCCAAAGCCCGTTGCGCCGGACTTCCACACCTCGGTCGCGGTGCCGTTCCTCAGCAATTACATGATCCCGCTGGGCGGATTGTTCATTTTCTTCGGCATGTTCGTCGTGTCGGGCGCGGCGAACGCCGTGAACCTCACCGACGGTCTGGACGGTCTGGCCATCGTGCCGGTGATGATCGCGGGTCTGTCCTTCGCGGCCATCGCCTATCTGGCCGGCAACTTTAAGTACGCCGAATATCTGGGCATCCATTTCACGCCGGGCACGGGTGAACTCACCGTGCTGCTCGGCGCGCTGCTCGGGGCGGGGATGGGCTTCCTCTGGTACAACGCGCCGCCGGCCGCCGTGTTCATGGG
>CAYNCS010000073.1:0-16140 GCA_964395875.1 uncultured Caulobacteraceae bacterium
CCATGATCCGCGGCGGCCATGTCGACCTCACCATTCTGGGCGCCATGGAAGTGGCCGAGAACGGCGACCTCGCAAACTGGATGATCCCCGGCAAGCTCGTCAAGGGCATGGGCGGGGCGATGGACCTCGTCGCCGGCGCCAAGCGCGTGGTCGTGGTGATGGAGCACACCTCCAAGGACGGCGAGCCGAAATTCAAAAAGCGCTGCGATCTGCCGCTCACGGGCACGGATGTGATCGATATGCTGATTACCGATCTGGCCGTATTCGCGCGGCCGGACCGCGGCTCGCCCTTCAAGTTGCTTGAGATGGCGCCGGGCGTGGCCCTCGAAGACCTGAAGGCGAAAACTGAGGCGCATTTCGAGGTCTAAGCGGCTGCGGCGCCGGTTACCTGCGAATCACCCGCATTAAGTAATGATCCGGAATGGCGTTTGGGCGCGTATTTGCCTAAGTGTAAGGCGCGATGCGTAAAACGTGCGCGAAATTGTGCGCTGCAATACGCTCTGCTGTAAAAAGCGGCGGTGTTTGCTGCTTACGCCGCGTCTCGGTCAACGAATCGTCAATACACTGTGGTGGAACCTTAAGAAGCGTTTCCAGGTTCACTCCTGCGTCCCCCTGAAAGGAGGCGGATTATGCCAAGTGAGCGTACCGATCCGAGCAAAGAGGCCCGCAAGCCCGCGCGCACGCCGTCCACGCGCGCCGCTCTGTCTCAATCCACGTCCGCTTCGGCATATCCTTTCGGAACATGCCTTGCGTGCGGCCCTGACCACCCCTTGCAAATTCGCGAACTTTCGCGATGCGGTCTGCGCGGCGATGGCTATGGAGCCTGGTGTTCGTCGTGCCGCCGTGTATACGCGCTCGACGCTATCGGGCTGGAACCCGCAGCGTAAGGCGGACGTCCGCGAATTCATCAACGTTTGTTGGTGGCGGCTGCAATTCGCATCTTTCCGCGCTGCGGACGCGATCGAGATTATTGGGCGCCGGACTTCGCTCCGGCGCTTTAGTTTTGTCCGCTACCCTGAGCGATTTCGCGCACGATGCGGCGATCGGGAATAAGCCACATGGCCGCCACCGTCAGGAAGAACGCGGCGCCCACGAGCGGGAAAGAGAAATAGGCGGCGGCGATGCCTGCAAGGTAGAGCCACATCGACGTTTTGCCTTTCCAGTCCTCGCCGATGGCGTGCGCCAGTTTTGATTTGGGCCCATGGGTGGAGGTGATGGCCCAGGTGAGGATCTGATAGCCGATCGCGGAGCCGAGCAATGCCGCGCCGTACAGCATCGTGGGGTCTTTGGCGAAATGGGATTCGCCCATCCAGGCGGTCGTGGCGGGCGTCAGGGAAAGGGCGAAGAGCAACGCCATGTTCGCCCAGAGGATGCGGCCGTTCACCTGCTCCACCGTATGCATGAGGTGATGGTGGTTATTCCAATAGATCGCGACGTAGAGGAAGCTCATCACATAGCTTGCGAACACGGGGAGCATGGGTTGCAGATCGCTGAAGTCGTGCCCCTCTGGAATCTTCAGCTCCAGCGCCATGATCGTGATGATGATGGCGATGACGCCATCGCTGAAAGCTTCAAGCCGTCCGCGTCTCAACTTACCCCTCCATGTTGAGGCGCGACGCTACAAGCCGCGCCGCCCAGACGCCAGCCGCCAGTGAATGCGTCGCTTTTGCGAAACGGGCCATGGATGTTCCAGCCTGGCCGGAAGCCGTGCTAAGAGCCGCTGAGCGGGGCGATTTGGGAGGCGGGCATGAAGCGCGGCGCGGTTATCGGCTTGAGCATTGTTGGCGGGTTGCTGATCCTGCTTTTGATCTCGCCGTTCCTGATACCGGCAAGCGCCTTCAAGAAGCCGATCGAGAACGCCGCCTCAGACGCTTTGGGGCGCGAGTTCAAGGTCAATGACGGCCTGCGTTTCACCTATTGGCCGGTGGTGGGCGTCGACGCCAAGGGCGTCACCATCGCCAACGCGCCGGGCGGCAAGGCGCAATATTTCCTGCAGGCCAAGGAAGTCGCCATCGGCGTGGCGGTGGCGCCGCTGTTTAAGGGCGACGTGCAGGTGAAGAAGCTGGTCGCCGTCGAGCCGCGCATCGCGCTCGAGGCCAATCCCGCCGGCAAGCCGAACTGGGCCTTCGAGCCGAAACAGAAGCCCGAGGACAAGAAGGACGGCCGCCAGGACTCGCTGAAGGATATCGGCCTTGGCGACGTGCGCGTCGAGAAAGGCGCGCTGACCTTTGACGACGGCAAAGGCAAAGTCCGCGAACTGACGGACATCAACGCGAAGGTTCAGCTCGAAAGCCTCGACAAGCCGCTCACCGTCGACGGCGAAATGACGATGAACCAGCAGCGGCTCAACGCAATGTTCGCCGCCGCCTCGCCGCGCGCCTTCTCGAACAAGGGCAAGACGCCGATCAATGTGAAGTTGGAGAGCGAAGTGCTCAACGCCGCGCTGGACGGCGACATGGACACCGCGAGCGGAGAAATCTCCGGCAAGCTGGCGGCCAGCGGCGCCTCTCTGCGCAAGCTCGCCGCCTGGCAGGGCGCGGAGATGAAAGACGGTCCGGGCTTCAGGGCCTTCGACGTCGCCGGCCAGTTGAACATGAAGGACAAGGACATCCTTTTGTCCAATGCGCAGATCAAGATCGACAATGTGCAAGGCGCCGGCAATCTGAAGATCAACACGGCGCAGGACATTCTCTATGTGGCCGGCGATCTGGCCTTCAAGGCGCTGGATCTCAACGTCTATATGCCAGCACCGAAATCCGGCGCCGCGCGCGGCGTGTCGGTGCAGACCGGCTGGCCGAAAGAGCCCATCGATCTGGCCGGGCTGCAGACGATCAACGCCGATCTGGCGCTGACCACGCAGCAACTTCTGTTCCAGCGCTACAAGATCGACTCCGCCAAGCTCGATCTGCATCTGAAGGACGGCGTGCTGAAAGCTGTGCTGAACGATCTGCGCATGTATGGCGGGCGCGGCGCGGGCGTGGTGACGATCGACGCGTCGAAAAAGGGCGCAATCGCCGTCGCGCCGAAATTGTCGGTCAACGGATTGCAGGCGCATCCCTTCCTGGTGGACGCCATCAATCTCGACAAGATCGAGGGTGTGGGCACGCTGACGCTCGACCTCAAGGGCGCGGGCGCGAACACCGATCAGTTGATGAAGAGCCTGGGCGGCAATGCCTCGTTCCGCTTTGAAGACGGCGCGGTGCGCGGAATCAATCTGGCCCAGATCTCGCGGCAGGTGCAGAGTGCGCTGACGGGTCAGGCCGTCGGTTCGGCGGCGAAGACCGATTTCGCGGAAATGGCGGCGGGTTTCACCGTGAACAATGGCGTGGCGACGACATCGGATTTTCGCCTGATCAATCCCTATATCCGCGTCACCGGCAAAGGCGGCATGGACATAGGGCAGCAGACGTTCAATTTCCGCATCGAACCGAAGGCGGTGAAATCCGGCGAGGGGCAGGGCGGCTCGTATGACATGGGCGGCATCGGCGTGCCGTTCCTCATGACCGGCCCGTGGTCGAAGCCGAAATTCACGCCCGATCTTGGCGATTTGCTGAAGAACGAAGCGACCAAGCAGCTCGATAAATTGTTTGGCGCCGGCAAGACGGATAAGGACGGCAACAAGAAGACGAACCCGTTGGGCGGCTTGCTGCAAGGGTTGGGGCAGTAAGGCATTGCGCGCCGGCTTAGACCCGGATTGGCTTTTGGGCTGGCTCGCTGCGCGATCTATCGCGCGCCAACTTCCCATGCCGGTCGCCGATCGCGGCGGCTGGCGCGTCGACACGAATTGGCCTGATGAAAAACGGCGTTTCGTATTCGCCGCGCCGTGCGAAGGGCTACGCGAGGTCGCAGCGTTTATCACGGAGCCGCGCGTATTCTTGAAACTCTGCGGCGCTGACGAGGAAATGCGCGCGCTGCTTCCCATCCATTGGCGCTTGAATGAACCCAATGTCGTCATGACCTGCGAACGCGCCGCCCCAGAGAGCGATCTGCCTGCGGAATATAAGGCGGTCGTTGAGGGCGATGCGCGGCGCGTCGAGGCGCGGATTTATTCCGAAGAGTCGGGACTGGCGGCGCAGGGTTACGCGGCGCGCTACAACGGCGTCTTTATTTATGATCGCATCTTTGTGGGCGCCGCGCATCGCCGCAAGGGGCTAGGCCGGGCGCTGCTCGCGCAATTGAACATTGCTGCGCCCGGCGATCGGAATCTGTTGGTCGCCACGCCCATGGGGCGACAATTGTATTTGAGTCTGGGCTGGCGCGATTGTTCGCCTTACGCAACGGCCGTGATCCCGGACGTCTCAGCCTAACCACTTTTCCAGCCGTCGCACGCCCTCGGCGATGCGGTCTTCGGAGGCGGCGAGCGAAAAGCGCACGGTGTGCGCGCCTTCCTGCGTGTCGAAATCGTGGCCGGGCGTCGCGGCGACGCCGGCTTCATTGAGCATGCGCTTGGAGAAGTCGAAACTGTCGTTCGACCATTTGGCGATCGATCCGTACACGTAGAACGCGCCGTCCGCCGGCGCGACATCGGACAGTCCGAGCTTCTTTAGCGCCGGCACGACCAGCGCGCGGTTGCGGGCGTAGATCTGCGCCACCTGGTCGAGTTCTTCGCGCGCATCCATCGCGGCTTCCGCGGCGATCTGGGAAATATCCGGCACCGAAATGAACAGCGATTGCGACAGACGCTCGATGGGGCGCACCAGATTTTCCGGCAGCACCATCCAGCCCACGCGCCAGCCCGACAGGCAATAGTATTTCGAAAATGAATTGACGGTGATGGCGTCCGGCGAAAAGCGCGCCGCCGTCTCCGCGCGGCCCTGATAGACGAGGCCGTGATAGATTTCATCGGAGATGAAGCGGATGCCGGCGCCCTCGCAAAAGCGGATTATGCGCTCCAGCTCATCGGCCGGCGTGATCGTGCCGGTCGGGTTGGCGGGGCTGGCGATCAGCACGCCCGAGAGCTTTTCCTTCGCGTGCGCTTTGGCGATGGCCTCGGCGGTGAGGATGTAATTGCTTTCGGGACCGGCGGCGATCTCGACCGCCTTCAGACCAAGCGCGCCCATCAGATTGCGATAAGCGGGATAACCGGGGCGAGGCAGCGCGACGCGCGCGCCGGGATCGAACGCCGCCAGGAGCGCCAGATTGAACGCGCCGGAGGAGCCCGTCGTCACCATCACGCGGCTGGCGGGAATGTCGATCCCGTATTCCTCGCCGTAATGGCGGGCGATGCGTTCGCGCAGCGAGCGCTTGCCGAGCGCCTCCGTGTAAGCGAGGCGGCCATGCGCCAAGGCGGCGCGGGCGGCCTCAAGTGCGGGTTTGGGCGCCGGAGAGCCGGGCTGGCCCACTTCCATATGCACGATGTCGCGGCCCTGGGCCTCAAGGTCGGCGCTGGCGGCCATCACGTCCATGACGATGAAGGGCGGGGCGTCGCTGCGCAAAGCGGGAGGAAGAGGCGGCATGCAAATCGATCCAGGGGCTTAAGCCGGGGCTGGTGTAGTATCGCGCTCCCGCCGCGCGGCCAAGCGGCGCGATGGGGCGGCGGCGCATCGTCGAAGGGTCAAGCCGGTTGGTCTAGTCGCCTAGACTTCAAAGCAGGGGGAAAGGACAAGCTTTCCCATGGACTACGTCTCGAATTTCGTCGCGCTCCTGAAGCGGAAATGGCGCGCGCTGCTGGCAGTTGCGGTCATCCTGTTCGTCGGGTCGCAGGCATTCGCCTGTTACCAGCGTGGACATCAACCCGCCTACAACGTGACTCAATTGCTGCCGTCTTCGCCCTTCCATGGCGTGACGGGTCTGGCCGTGGCGCCGAACGGCGATCTGTACGCGGTCGCGCCAAACGGCGCTGGAGTTTTGAAGGTCCGGACGAGCGACGGGCGCGTTTCCAGCGCCGGGATTGCGTTGCGCGACGGCGCGGATGGAATCTCGATCCGGTCGGACGGCGCCATGGTCTGGACGAACATGCGGCGCGGCGCCGTGTATTTCCGCGACGCCGCAGGCAAGACGGTGCGCATCCTGTCGGGCGCGATAGGCGTGCGTTCCATCGCCTTCGCGCCGGATGGCTCGGTGTATGCGGCGCAGATCGGCGACGCGGACGCGCTGTGGCGCCTCGATCCCACAGGCGCGGCGCCGCCGGCGAAGGTCACTGAAAATCTCGGGGGCCTGCGCGGCTTCGTGTTCGGACCGGACGGCGCTATCTATGGCGCGCTGCAGGGCCAGAAGGTTCTGGCCAAGATCAACCCGAAAACCGGTGAAGTGCTGCAGACGGTCACGGGCTATGAGAAACCCGTGGCGCTTGCGTTCGCGCCGGACGGCGCGGCTTACGCGGTCGACGGCGCCGAAGGCATCATCGACCAGGTGGATTTCTCCCGCGGCTCCGCCATGCGATTGACCTGGCTGCGCGGCGGATTCGACGACATCGCCATCGATGCACAGGGAATCGCTTATCTGTCTCTGCCGGCCGACGACACGATCATTCGCCTCAACCTGCACGACCGCACTTCGAAAGAACTCGTCAAAGGGCATCTGGGCGCGCCGAGCGATCTTGGCGTCGTGAACAATGCGGACGGCGCGATGCTTGCGGTCGCCGATCAGTTCGCGCTGCGCGTGGTGGAGATGAATTCCGGCGCGATCACCGATTGGCTGCGCGTGCATGCGGCGGATATCCGCCGTCCGTCCGGCATCGGGGTTGGTATGAAATATGTTCTGCTCGCCAATCCCACCGCGGGATCGGTGACGGTCGTCGACCGCGTCAAGCAACAGCCCGTCGCGCAATTGGGCGGTTTTTCCATGCCGCTCGACGCGCTCGAAACCGAAGACGGCAAGTTCGCCATCCTCGATTCCTCAGTCGGTGAATTGTCGCTGGCCTCGCAGCCGGACGGCGCCGAACGCCGCACCATCGTGCACGGCCTGAAGACGCCGATCGCCATGGCGTCGGATGGGGTGGGCGGAATTTTCGTGACGGAATCCGGCGCGGGCCGCGTGGTGCGGGTTGATACTGCAACTGGCGGGATGAACGAAGTCGTCAATGACCTCAACGCGCCTCAAGGCATCGACATCGCGCCGGACGGCCGGCTCGTCGTCGCAGAGGCCGGCGCCGGGCGCGTAATCGCGATCGACCGGGACAGCGGCGATTTCGAGGTTCTGGCGGACAAGCTGAACATCAAGCCATCACGGGCGGCGGGTGAGCCGCCAGTGCTCTATGCAGGCCTAGCGGTCTCGGCGGACGGCGTTGTGTTCGTCTCTTCCAGCCGTTCGAACGTGATCTACAAGCTCAGTCCGCCGCGCTAGGATTTCAGCCGACGCTGTCGTTCAGCCAGCGCAAAAATCTTTCCGCGCTGTCCGCCTCGACCGGCAAATGGGCGACCACCGGCGTGTCGTAAGGGTGCAGCGCCAGCACGCGGGCGATCGCGGCAGGCGCCGCAGATTTCGTCGTCTTGATGATCATTACAACTTCATCAGACGTCTCAACCTTGTTTTCCCAACGATAGATAGCCGTCATTCCGCCTAAAATATTAGCGCAGGCGGCAAGACGTTCTTCGACAAGTGCAAGGGCGCATCGCTCGGCCGAGCCTTTGTCCGGCCATGTTGAGTACAAAAAGGCGCCATCCGAAATCTTTTCCATGGGCTCCTGACGAAAGGCGGTTGCCGCCTTAAAATAGTCGCCTCAAGGGGCGGAATAAACACGCATGAACGAAGGTCCATTAGAGGACGGCGAGGACGACGACGGCCCGTCCGGGCCGGGCGCGCTCGTGCTGTTTTCCGGCGGCCAGGATTCGGCGACATGCCTTGCCTGGGCGCTGGCGCGTTATTCGTGGGTCGAGACGATCGGCTTCGACTACGGCCAGCGGCACGCCGTCGAAATGCGCGCGCGCGATGATGTGCGTCTGGCCATCGCGAAGCGCTTGCCGCAACTGGGCGAACGGCTGGGGCCAGATCACATCGTCGATCTGCGGTCGTTCGGCGGCCTCAACGCCACCGCGCTGACCTCCGGCGCGCCGATCACCGAAAATGCGGGCGAGCTGCCGAACACTTTCGTGCCCGGCCGCAATCTGGCGTTTCTGACCTATGCGGCGGCGGCTGCCTGGGGCCTGAAACTTCCCATCCTGGTCGGCGGCATGTGCGAAACCGATTATTCGGGCTATCCCGATTGCCGGCGCGAGACGATCGACGCCCTGCGGACGGCGCTGCGTCTGGGGATGGATTGGCCGGATCTGGAGATCGAGACGCCCTTGATGCAGCTCACCAAGGCGCAGACCTGGGACCTGGCGCATGAACTGGGCGGCGACCGTCTGGTGGAGATCATCCTGGAGCGCTCCCACACCTGCTATGTGGGCGATCACAGCACCAAACACGCCTGGGGTTTTGGCTGTGGGGATTGTCCCGCTTGCCGTTTGCGGGCAAACGGTTGGACCGAATGGAACGCTCAAAGAGCGGCCTGAACCCAATCTAAGCCCCGGAACGTCCGCATGACCTATCAGGTCAAGGAAATCTATTTCACCCTGCAAGGCGAGGGCGCACACACCGGACGCGGCGCGGTCTTCCTGCGTTTCGCCGGGTGCAATCTCTGGACAGGACGCGAGCAGGACCGGGATTCGGCGGTCTGCCAGTTTTGCGACACCGATTTCGTGGGGACCGACGGCCCGGGCGGCGGCAAATTCCCTGACGCCGGGGCGTTGGCCGATGCGGTCGCCAGGGAATGGCCGGGCGGCGGCAAGCCTTATGTGGTGTGCACGGGCGGCGAGCCCTTCCTGCAGCTCGACGAGGCCCTGATCGGGGCGCTGCATGCGCGCGGGTTTGAAGTCGGCGTGGAGACCAACGGATCGCTGCCCGCCCCCAAGGGGCTCGACTGGATCTGCGTCAGCCCCAAAGCAGGCGCCCCTCTGGTGCAGACCTCAGGCGATGAGCTGAAGCTGGTCTATCCCCAGACCGGCCGTGAGCCTACGACAGTGGAAAAGCTTGATTTCCGGCATTTCTTCCTGCAACCGATGGACGGAAATCAGCGCGTGGCCAATACCGAGGCCGCGATCGCCTATTGCCTGAAGCATCCTTTGTGGCGTCTGTCGCTGCAAACGCACAAACTCATCGGCCTGAAGTGACCCAGTTCGAAATATTCAAGGCGGTGCATTTTGAAGCCGCCCATTTCCTGCCCATGGGCGACGCCGCTCGCGGACATCGCCGTCTGCATGGCCATTCCTTCCGGCTGGAAGTTGCCCTGCGCGGCGAGCGCCGCGAGGGCCAGGCCTGGGTCGAGGATCTGGACAGGCTGACCGCCGCGCTGGAGGAACTGCGCAAGACGCTGGACCACCAGATGCTGAACGACTTGCCGGGTCTGGAGACGCCGACGCTGGAGAACATCTGCGCCTATGTGGCGGAGAAGCTTGCGCCGCAATTCTCCACGCTCGCGCGCGTCACGGTCTCCCGGCCCAGCCTCAACGAAGGCTGCACCCTGATCGTCAAGGACTGACGGAGCGATTTTCGAACCGGCCGGCCTGAAAACGCTCTAGCCGCTGCGTTCCGCTTCCTTCTGGATTTTGCGCGCGGCGCCGTCGAAAGCGCGGTCCGCGTCCGCCCAGCCATATTCGGACGTGATGTCATACAAGCTGCGCGAGTAATATTCGTGGCTGACGGCGCCTAAAAGGGCGCCCGAGGAATCGTACAATTTCGCCTGCACCCTGGCGCCGCCGAGCGAGTAGCTCCCCGCATAGGATAGCGAGGAGTTCTTGGCCAATTGCTGGAAGGTCGGCTTGTTCGGCTTCGCGTCCTCGATGATCAGATCGACATAAGCGACCCGGGATTTGCCGGCGCGCTTCAACAAGCGCTCGACCGAACGCTGAAGGTCTTCCTTCAGGACGCGCGCCTCGCGCTGGCCGTACTCCGCGTCGAGTTTGGCCTGCAGGGCCGGAGAGAGCTCGATCGCCCGCACCTGACTGGCGTCAGCCTGCGCGAGCGCGACCGTCGCGCCGGCGCTGATCGAACTGAAGGCCAACGCCGCCATCAAGCTGCGGCACTTTCCTGGAGTCATGGAATCCTCCCAAGTCCACGGGTGCGCCCCGTTCTCTTAGGATGTTTGCAAGCGGCGCTCCGCCGTCAAGCCGCGCTTTCACATCTTTTCTTGATGTCTTCGATTTTTCTGAACACCGCGTCGCATGCGGCCTCCGAGATCTTCTCGCTGGAATAGGGGTCGGTGGCGCTCACCGTCTCGCAGGCCAGCAACGCGTTTTTCAGGATGGCGACGACGCTTGCGTCCGGCGGGAGATTGGCGTCGCGCGCCGCGTCCACGTACCGGCACAGGGCGTCTGCGATCTTGCCTTGCGGTTTGCGCTGGAACGATCCCGCCAGACCACGAAATTCGTGCGAGACCGCATAAATGTCTTCGCTGGTCGACTGGCCGGACTTCAACGTATCGATAAAATGCGTACGCACTGAGTCAAAGCTGTCCGCCAGCGCCTGCACCGCCTCGTCCGCGTTCTGCAGCCGGCGCGAAGACATGTGCTTCGCCGGCGCGCCAATCTTCTTCTGCAGGCCGTAATTCGGAGCGATGATCTCGACTTTCTGCGGTGTCACATGCGCGCCTTTCAGAGTTCCAGATCGCCGCCGCCGGACTGGCCGTCGGTGGTGCGCCGGTAAGGGCCCGAGAAATTGAGAACACGCCGTCGGCGGCGGTCCGGGCCCATATAAGACGGGGAACGGACAAAAGCGCGCGGAGAGTCGATGAGCGCAACCAGGCGATCGAACAAAGCGCGCGACGTCACCGGTTTGACCAGGAATTCATTGACGCCGGCGTCGCGCGCGGCTTCCACGCGGGGCCGGTCGGAATAGCCTGTCACCATCAGCACTGGCGTAAAGGGCGCGGGGCTGTGGGGATCCCAGCGGAGGGACTGGATGAATTGAACGCCATCGACCGGCGGCAGCGCGAAGTCGGTGATAATGACGTCTATGTCCTGCTTGCGCAGTATCGAAAGCGCGGCCTCGGTGTCCTGGCAGGCGGCGACCTGCTCGATCCCGAAGGCGCGCAGCATCATTGCGATCAAGTCGCACATATGCTTGCTGTCGTCGACGACCAGCACAGCCAGTGCTTCCAGACGTGGCGTCTGCAGCATGCCGCTCCCCAAAGGCGAACGATTCTATAATCCGTTCATCTCGGACGTGCGAATACACAGAGTCACTTAACTGCGCTATTGCATTTAGTAGAATTACTTACAAATCCGCAGCCACGTGCACATGGCGCAATCAAGCAGCTTGGCAATCGAGGCACGGAGCAGCGGCGGATCCTTTATTTGAAGGATCTCAGCTTCTTCTTTTTCGACAGTCGAAGATCTATCGTCCCGCCCGTTGGCGCTTGCGCCGCATTGCGCTTGACTTGAGGTGCATTTGCAAACGCGTCGCGGAGTCTCTATGCGGCGGCGGCGAGACGCAGGCCGCCGTTTCAGGCCCGGCGCGGGCCTATGCTTTCCGCAGTGAGATTAGGTCCGCGTGCGTGCGAAATATTCGCGATCGCTCGGAACCTATATGCCGCAATGGCTTTGTCCCTCTGGTCGCTTTGAGCAGCCCCGTCCACAGTCTAAGCCATTTCAAAGCTTTAGACCGGAGGGCCGCGCTAGAAAACGAACTTTGGTGGAAATAGTTTTCCCCAAACTGGCGTAGGGGGTTGTTCAAACATTACCAAATTGTTAACTCCGCGGCTGGTTAACCAAGACGAGGACCCACCCATGAAAGCTCGGACCATTCTGTTCGTCCTGTTCGCAGCGGTCGCCACCGCCTGCGCCACGGGACACACCGGCGACAAGTCTGTCGCGGAATATTGCGCCAACCCGAAAAAGGCGAACACGGACACCTGTAAGGTTCAGGCCGGCGTCGCCGCGAACTCCGCGAAGATCTCGGTCGTCGAAGCCAAGGCCGACGCCGCCCAAAAGGCCGCCGACGCCGCGAACGCCCGTCAGGACGGCGTGTTCTGCGAAACCCGCACCGTCCGCTACGCCAAGACCGGCGCTTGCTCGGCTGGCTACACGCTGATGGGCTGCACCCAGTCCCGTTACTGGAAGCGCGCCGGCGGCGTGTCGATCATGCGCGAAATCGACGACAAGGAATGCACGTACGCGACCAAGGTTCTCGAACTGAAGGTCCGTTGCTGCATGGTCGGCGCTCAAGCCGCCGCGAAGGAAGAGCCGCTGGTTGAAGGCGGCAAGCCGGTTTCCCAACCGGCGACCTCGTAATCGCAGGTCATCCTTTAAAAGGTTCGAAAAGGGCTCGCCGCAAGGCGGGCCCTTTTTGTTTCGGGGTGATTGCCGGAAGGGCGGGGCTGATTACCCCTCCCACCATGTCCTCGCTGCGCTCGGACGATCTTCCCTCTCCCCAAGACAAGCTTGGGGAGGAGGGCCATGCGCAGCATGTGGAGGGGCGATATTCATCCGCTTAGTTGTTGAGGCGGGCAAACAATCTGCTCAGCGCGCGCAGCGACGTTATAATAGTGGCGCACAATACAGGAGCCACGCATGCCCGACTGGATCATGACCCGCGCCAATAGTGGCAAGGTCTTCTTGAATATGGATCAGGCGCTGTTCGTCGAACCCACGAAGGAGGGCGGATCGAAGGTGGTGTTCGTCTCCGGCGTCGAACTGAAGGTCGACGAAGACCCGACCGTGCTGGTCGGCTGGGACGAGGGTGGGGAATAGGCTCACGCCGCGGCGCCTCCGCAAACAAAAAGCCCGGCCAATGGCCGGGCTTTTCGATCTCAACTTTGCTGGAGGCTCAGCGCAGCTTGCCCGCCAGTTCCGTGATGCCGGCGCTGACCAGCCTGGATTGCTCGGCCGCGCCCAGTTTTTGCTGAAGCACCACGCCCGCCGCGTTCACCGCCGCCTCGGCGGCCGCGCCGCGGATTTCCGCAATGGTTTGCTCCTCGGCGCGGGCGATGCGCTCCTGCGCCTGACGCATGCGGCGCTTGATCGCTTCGTCGAGCTGGACTTTCGCCTCTTCCGCCAATTGCGCGGCGTCCTTTTTCGCTTGCGCCAGGGTCGCCGCTGCTTCGCGCTCGGCTTCCTCGCGCTTGGCCTCGTAGCTTTTCAAGAGACGTTCGGCTTCGTCGCGCAGGCGCTGGGCCTCGGCCAGCTCCTTCGCGATGGCGTTGGAGCGGTCGTCCAGCGTTTTTAAGAGCTGCTTGTGAATGCCCAGCTTCCCGAGAATGCCCAGGAAGATGACCAGCGCCACAAAGGCGTAGAATGTCGCGTCCAGATGCATCAGGCGGCGCTCCTTCCGGCTGCTGCGTCCACGGCCTTTTCGGCCTCGTCCTTGCTGACGCTGATTCCGCCGACCTTCTGGGCGATCTCCACCGCCAGTTCCGACGCTGTGGCGCGGACATTGGCGAGGGCGCTGGCCCGGAGGTTTGCGATCTTGCCTTCGGCCTCGGCGATGGTTTGGGCCACCTGCGCCTCAGACTTCTGCGTTTGATCAGCAACCGCGGCGGCGGACTTCGCCCGCACATCCTCGACTTCGTGCCGCGCTTTTGCCCGAGCTTCCGCGATCAGCTTTTCATGGCCGGCGCGGGCGGCTTCCGCCGCTTCGCCCGCGGCGCGGGCGCCGGCCAGGTCCGCCTCGATCGTGTTCTTGCGCTTTTCCAGCGTTTCAGAAACCGCGGGCAAAGCCTTGTTCTTCATGACGTACAGGAGAATCCCGAACGCCACCAGGAACCAGAAAAGCTGGCTCGAGAACAAGGTCGGATCAAAAGGCGGGAAAGCCCCGCCCGCGTGTTCCGCGCCATGAGCCGCCGCCTCTGCGCCATGCGCAGCGGCTTCCGCTCCTTCGGCCGCCATGATGAATGCACTCATCGCCGCAAATCCCTAATCGCCATAAAGCGCCGCCAGAGCCGAATCCGCATTACGGACGCACCTCCGGCGCGGCTTCACATCATGCGGATGGCCGTCCGGGGACGGCCGCCCGGATGAAACGCGAAGCTTACTTCACGAACAGGAGCAGGAGGGCGATCAGCAGGCCGAAAATGCCCAGAGCTTCGGTAACGGCGAAGCCGAAAATCAGGTTGCCGAACTGGCTCTGCGCGGCCGACGGGTTACGCATCGCGCCTTGCAGGAAGTTGCCGAAGATGTTGCCCACGCCGATGGCGGCGCCCAGCATCGCCAAGCAAGCCAGACCAGCGCCAATGTACTTTGCACCTTCTGCGTCCATGATACTTCTCCTTTGGAACTGTGATTGAGGCGGTGTTGAAGGGGAACGCGCGGCCTTAGTGCCCCGGATGCAGCGCGTCGTTGAGATAAATGCAGGTCAGGATGGCGAACACGTAGGCCTGCAGGAACGCCACCAGGAATTCCAGGGCCATCAGCGCCACCGTCATGCCCATCGGCAGCAGCGAGCCGATGAGGCCCACCGCGCCCGCGGCGGACATCGTCACCACAAAGCCCGCGAACACTTTCAGCATGATGTGGCCTGCCAGCATGTTGGCGAACAAACGCAGGGAAAGCGTGAGGGGGCGGGACAGGAAAGAGATCACCTCGATCGGAATGACCAGAGCATAAAGTGGGGCCGGAATACCCGACGGCATGAACAGCTTCAGGAACTTCAGGCCGTTCTTGGCGAAGCCCACCACCAGGACCGTGCCGATGACGATCATGGCCATGGTGAAGGTCACGATGATCTGCGTGGTCGGCGTGAAGAAATAGGGGAACATCCCGACCATATTGGCCGTCAGGATGAAGATGAAGAACGAGAAGACCATCGGGAAGAACTTCTTGCCGTCCTTGCCCATGGTGGAGGTCGTGATGCCGTCGACGAAGCCGTACAGCAGCTCGGCCACGGACTGGACGCGGTTCGGCACCAGCGCCCGGCGCTTCATCGCCCAGATCATATAGGTCGCGGGCAGCAGCGCGGCGACGAGCAGGAAGAAGCTCGCATTGGTGAACGAGACGTCGTACCCGCCAAGGCTCCAATCCGGCGCATTGAAAAAGCGCGTGATGTGGAACTGGTGCATTGGGTCGTTAGAGACGCCTAGCAATGAAACCCCCAGCCTCTACAGCGCCGCCGGAACGGCGCTTTTTCAAATCATTCAAGCCGGAAACCGGCTCAATCCTCATCACGCTCGGGCGGCAGATCCTGGCCCTTCGGGGCCTCCGCCGACATCTTTTGCGCCGCGCGCACGACGTTCAAAACACCCGCTGCGAACCCCAATGGCAGGAAGATCACCAGACCCCAGGGCGCGGTTTTGAACACCGCATCCACGCCGAGCCCCAGGAACACCCCAACCGCGATCGCGGAGGCGAATTCCGAAGCCATGCGCAGGGCGACGCCCAGATTGTTCGAGCCGCCCGCCGCGTTCGCCTTGTTAGAGAGATTCTCCGCGACGTCACGCTTCTCGATGGCGGCCGACACCTGTTTTCTCAGGGAGGCGAGCCGGGCATCTTCCAGCGGGTCGGGATCATTCCCAGGTTTTTGCGCGTCAGACATGCAACAGCTTTGAGCCCACGGAGGAAGGCCCCCCGTAAGCGCGGCGGCAACCTAGTGGCGGCCCCCATGCCCGTCAAGGCGCGGATTGGGCTTTGGGAAGGCTTTTCTGGGGTCTAAATCGCGGCTCGGGTCCGGGGGACCGGACCTTTGTCCGCCAGGAATAAAGTGGGGTTCGCCCGGTGAGCGACTTTTGGCCGCGCCCGGTTTGAGATGCCTCAATATCGATAGGCGCGGCGGCTCTTAAGGATACAAATGGCTTGGGCCGCGTGCTCAGGCTCCGGCCCAGATTCGACGAAGGACCCGCTCATGGCAGACGATGCAGCCGCCCCGGAAACAAAGGAGGCCTCTCCCTTCGAACGCCTGGGCGGGGAGGAGGTCATCAAGCGCATCGCCAATCGATTTTATGATGTGATGGAAAACGACCCGGCCGCGGCCCAGATCCGCGCCATGCATGCGCCGGATCTCTCCGTGATGCGCTCCAAGCTGGCCGACTGGATGACCGGCGCGCTGGGGGGACCGCCCCGCTACGCCGAACGGACGGACCGCGGCTGCATGGTCTCCGTCCACAAGGCCTTCCCGATCGGGGAAGAGGACGTCGAACAATGGATGTATTGCCTGCGCAAGGCCTGGGAGGGCGAAAACGTCGACCCCGCCATCCGCGACATGCTCGACGCGCCGTTCAAGGAACTGGCGACA
>CAYNCS010000074.1:0-13828 GCA_964395875.1 uncultured Caulobacteraceae bacterium
ATCTACGACCGCGTGGTGAAAGCCAAAGGCGAGCGCGCCGCCGCTCTAATAACCGGCGAGGAGAAGATCGCTCCCGAGACCGCGCGTTATTTCATCTGCACCGCCGAAGCCATGCCGCAGGACAAGACATTCGACTTCCTGGCCGTGGATGAAATCCAGCTCGCCGCCGATCACGAACGGGGCCACATCTTCACCGACCGCCTTTTGAACATGCGCGGCGCGCACGAAACGATGCTGCTGGGTTCGGACACGATGCGCGGCGTGGTGCGCCGCCTCGTACCCAAAGCCCAGATCGAAAAGCGCGAGCGGTTTTCCAAGCTCACTTACGCAGGGCCCAAGAAGATTACAAAGCTGGCGCGGCGCACGGCGGTGGTCGCGTTCTCGGCCGAAGAAGTGTACGCCATCGCCGAATTGCTGCGCCGGCATCGCGGCGGCGCGGCGGTGGTGATGGGCGCACTCAGCCCGCGCACCCGAAACGCGCAGGTGGCGCTCTATCAATCCGGTGAAGTCGATTACCTCGTCGCCACCGACGCCATCGGTATGGGCCTCAACATGGACGTCGATCATGTGGCGTTCGCGTCGATCAGCAAATTCGACGGCCGCCGCCCGCGGCGCCTGCGCGCCGATGAAGTGGCGCAGATCGCTGGCCGCGCCGGGCGTTACCAGAATGACGGCACATTCGGCGAAACCGGCGACTGTCTGGAAATGCCGCCGGAGATGGTCGAACGCGTGGAAGCTCACGAATTCGATCCCGTCGAGGAAATCGAATGGCGGAATGAAAAACTCGACTTCGCCAATCTGGCGGCTTTGCGCGAGAGCTTGAACGCGCCGCCGCCGGATCCGATCCTGAAGCGTGTGCGCGGCGCCGACGACGAAGCCGCGTTCGAAGCGCTCGCCGACACGCATGACATCGCGCAAATGCTCAACTCACCTTTCGCGCTGCGCCGCTTGTGGCAGGTCTGCCAGACGCCCGACTTCCGCAAGGCGACGCTGGAAGAGCATATCCGTCTGGTCGGCGCGCTGGCGCGGCAATTGCTGACGCACAACGGCTATCTGCCTGAAGAATTCATTGCGCGGCAGCTGCAGCACCTTGATCGCGACGACGGCGATCTGGACGCGGTGCAGCAACGCCTGGCGAATGTCCGAACCTGGACTTACGCGGCCAATCGCGGCGACTGGTTGAAAGACCCCGCTCATTGGCAAGAACGCACGCGCACCATCGAAGACAAACTCTCCGATCTTCTGCATGAGCGCCTGACGCAGCGCTTCATTGACCGCCGCACCTCAGCCCTGTTGCGCGGTCTGAAGCGCGAGGACGTGGCGCTGACGGGCGTCGAGCCAAACGGCGACGTAACGGTGGAAGGGCATTATGTCGGCAAGCTGGAAGCGCTGACCTTCCGGCCCGACCCCCGCGCCGACGGCCTGGCGGAGCGAGCGCTGCGCAACGCCGTGCTCCGCGCGTTGCGGCCGGAAGTGGCGCGACGATTATGGCGCATCGCGGGCTCGGGCGACGATTCCTTCACGCTGGGCGATGACGGCGTGATCCGCAGCGACGGCGAAGCGATCGCCAGCCTCGCCAAAAGCGCCAATCCGCTGTCTCCCCGGGCGAGCCTGATCGGTGGCGAACTGGGGCCAGACGATGCGCAGGAACGCGCCCGCGCCCGCGTCGAAGCGTGGCTCGCGACTGAAGCGCACACTGCGCTCGCCGCGCTATCTTCCCTTGAGGCGGCGCTGGCCGGCGGCGCGCTGAAGGGCCTTGCGCGCGGCCTGGCGTTTCGTTTGACGGAGGCGCGTGGCGTGCTGGACCGCAAGACGGTCGCCGCCGACGTCTCGGCGCTCTCGGCTGCGGAGCGCCGCGCACTGAAAGCGCAGGGCGTCCGCTTTGGCGCATTCAGCCTGTTTCTACCTGCTTTGGTGAAGCCGCGCGCGGCGCGCCTGTTCGCGTTGCTGCATCACGCCGCGACCGGCGAGCCCTTGTTTCTACCCCCGCCCAGCGCGGTGTCGCTACCGCTGAACATCTCCATTCCAGCGTCCGCCTATGCCGCCGCCGGATTCAGGGCCGCCGGACCGCGCGCCGTGCGCGTCGATGCGCTCGAGCGTCTGTCGGACGCCATCCGCACCCTGCGGGAGACGGCGGAAGGCAAATCCAAGGGCGAGTTTCCCGCCAAGCCGGAACTGGCGGCGATCCTCGGCATCCCAGGCCGCGAACTGGAACCGGTCTTGACCGGCCTGGGCTTTAAACGGACGCGCAAACCCGAAGGTGAAGGGCCAGCGCAGTACCGGCCGCCCGCCAGCGAAATTCGCCCACGGCGGGCCACGGGCGGAGGTCCCCGCCCGCGCACAGACGGCGATTCGCCTTTCGGCGTATTGGCCGCTCTGGCTCAACCGCCAGCGGCGGAGACAACCCGCAGGCGCCGTCCGCCGCGCAAACGCCATCCAAAACAAGGATCCGCATGAGGGAACAGACCGACAGCTGCCGGATTGACGTTTGGCTTTGGCGGGCGCGCTTTCTGAAAACCCGCGCCCTTGCCGCCGCGTTCGTGGAGGACGGCAAGGTTCGCCGCGCCAGCCTGCAGCCCGGCGGAACGCCGACCCGGCTCCAGAAAGCCGGCACGGCGGTCCGGCCCGGAGACATTCTGGTGTTCGCGCTGGGCGGCCGCCCAATCCAGGCCCGAATCAAGGAGCTGGGGCTGCGGCGGGGGCCTGCCCTCGAGGCGCGGACGCTCTATGAATTGCTTCCCGAGACGCAAGAATCCGCCGTTCAGCCCGACGAACCGCATTGAAGGGGATTTTTTCAATCTCAAATGCGGATTTACCGTTCACCAAAACGCGCCGTAGGCTTTAGCGCGATCAGATTGACATCGCGGCCCGCGTGCGCAATTTGGCCCCGCCTTTAGAGGGCTGCGTCCTTCGATTCAGAGCCGGAATTCATGACCTATATCGTCACCGACGCGTGCATTCGCTGCAAATACACTGATTGCGTCGAGGTTTGCCCCGTCGATTGCTTTTACGAAGGCGAGAACATGCTCGTCATCCATCCGGATGAGTGCATCGATTGTGGCGTTTGCGAACCCGAGTGCCCCTGCGACGCCATTAAGCCGGACACGGAAGACGAAAAGGACGGGCGGTGGCTTAAGCTCAACACGGAGTACTCGAAGGTCTGGCCGAACATCACGGTCAAAATCCCCGCACCGGCCGACGCCGACGAAATGGCGAAGGAAACCGGAAAGCTCGACAAGTATTTCAGCGCAAAGCCCGGCTCAGGCAGTTGATGGTTAATGGCGAAGTCTTCGTCTGATTGGATGAGCACAGCGCTAAGCCTTCCCTAGGCCTCAGTTTTATGCTACATAATTACGCGAAGCGGTTGCTTGGGGGAGTAGCCGTTTGTTTGCACGCTGACGGAACGGATCACCGCGAGTCAGCGCTTTCTGTATGGGCGGTACTGAGCATTTGGCGTCCCCGCTGACGCCAAGGCGAATTTGTCGTCAGTAAGCGTAGGGTCCCCACGATGGCCAAAAAGGACGCAGGAGCATCCACCCCCGCTGTGAAAGCGGCGCCGAAGGCGGCCGCCGCTCCGGCAACGTCGAAAATTTCTGAAAAAGGAAGCGAGAAAGCGCTCGCAAAGCCGAAGTCCAAGGGAGAGGACACCACCCAAACGAAGCCGGCGCTCGCCGCAAAGGCGAATCCCGCCCCTGAAAAAGCATCCAAGCCGGCCGTCAAACCTTCTGCAGGTACAATGAAGTCTAGCACGAATACGCAAGCGGCAGCCGCCGCCAAGTCCGCCGCAAAGACCAAGACCGCCGCGGCGGCCCCAGCAAAAGCGCCGGAAGCCGCGCGCCCAGCCGCCCGAAAGGCGGCCGCCACGAAACCGGCTGCGCGGCCAGCGCCGAAAGGGGAGACGAAAGCTGAAGTGAAACCGGCCGCCAAAGCGCCGGCGAAAGCTCCCGGCAAAGCGCCGGCTCCCAAAGCCGTTGCGAAGCCGGTCGCCACGGTGGAAGCCGCCCCCGCCAAACCGGCGCCGAAGGCGGCCCCCAAGCCAGCCCCCGAGAACGCTGCGTCCAAGGCCGCGAAGCCTGCTGAGAAGCCGGCCGTAAAAACCGACGCCAAGAAGGCGAAGGCCGCACCGGAAGCTGCCCCAAAGGCTGAGCCTGAAGCCAAAAAGGTCAAAGCCCCCGAGAAGCCCGCCGCGCCGCAGACCGCAAAGCCGAAATCCGGCGTCAAGCCGGTCGAAGCGAAAAAGCCCGCTCTGCCGGCTGACGCCAAGCCGCCGGAAGCGGCAAAGCCGGCTCCTAAGCCGATTGACGCCAAAACGGCGCTTCTGAAGGCCGCATTGGCCCGGCAGAATGCAGCCGCCAAGCCGGCCATAAAGCCGGCCGCGCCCGCGCCTGCCGCGCTTCAGGCGGACGCGAAGCCCATTCCGCAAACGCCGACGCCCCTGGCGAAGCCGGTCGCCACGGCTGCGAAGCCCGCTCCGGCGCCTGAAAAGCCGAAATTCAAGGTCAACGACCACATCGTTTATCCGGCGCACGGCGTTGGCCGCGTCGTCGGCATCGAGACTCAAACCGTCGCAGGATATTCGCTGGAAGTGTACGTGATCGCGTTCGAGCAGGACAAAATGATGCTGCGGGTCCCGACCGCGAAGGCGTCTTCATCCGGCATGCGCCCGCTGGCTACAAGTCAGACCATCGCCGAAGCGCTGAAAACCCTGGGCGGCCGCGCCCGGATCAAGCGCGCGATGTGGAGCCGCCGGGCCCAGGAATACGAGGCCAAGATCAATTCCGGCAATATCGTCTCGATCGCAGAGGTCGTGCGCGACCTGCATCGCGCTTCGGACCAGCCCGAACAATCCTATTCCGAACGCCAGCTGTATGAATCCGCTCTGGATCGTCTGGCCCGGGAATTGGCGGCGGTGGAAAACATCGAACGCGAGGAGGCTCTCACCAAGCTCTCCGCATCGCTGACCAAGCGCGCCGCCTAAAAGCCGCGAAAGCTCAAATCAGTAAACGCCCGGCTGGCTTCAGCCGGGCGTTTTTTGTTTCACGCTGATCTCCTTCGGCGCCTGGCGCGTAGACATCACGGAGGTCAATCGTGAAGTCTGCGCCATCTGAGAGCAGGTCCGCCGCCGAAGAGCGCTATGTCGGCGCCGCGATGCGCGCCGAAATGCTGAGCCATGAGGACGAGTCCCGGCTCGCCGGCGCATGGCGCTCCAAAGGCGACGAAAGGAGCCTGCATCGGCTCACCAACGCTTACATGCGCCTTGTTGTGGCGATCGCGCGCCGGCACAAGGGATACGGCCTGCCCGAAGCGGACCTTATCCAGGAAGGCGCCATCGGACTGATGCAGGCTGCGAACCGCTTCGAGCCCGAGCGCGGGTTTCGTTTTTCAACCTATGCGGCATGGTGGATCCGCGCCTCCATCCAGGACTACATTCTCCGGAACTGGTCGATCGTGCGACTTGGCTCCACGTCCGCGCAGAAAAATCTGTTCTTCAAATTGCGTGGGCTCCGTGCGGCATTGGGCGACCTTAACGGCGGCTCGCCCGGGCCCGAAACGACCAGCGCCATCGCGACCCGGTTGCGTGTGAAAGAATCGGAGGTCGAGTCCATGGCCGTGCGCCTTTCGCGCAACGACCCCAGCCTCAACGCTCCCACTTCCGCGAGCGAGGACGCCGGCGCAGACTTGCAAGATCTGCTGGTCGACGAGGCGCCGCTGCCGGACGAGTACGCGATGACAGCGCATGACGACGCCGTCCGCCGCAGGGTTCTGGCGGAAGCGCTGGAAATTTTGAACCCGCGCCAGCGTATGGTGGTGCTGCGCCGCCGCGCTGACGACGAGCCCGTGACGCTGGAAGCGCTCGGCGCTGAGCTGGGAGTCACCAAGGAGCGCGTGCGCCAGATCGAAAATGCTGCTTTGGAAAAGATGCGAGACTACATCATGGCGGCGCTTGGCGACGCCGAACTCGAAGGTTTGATGCCTTAAGGCAGCGTCAGCACCTCGATTTGCGCGGGGGTGACCGCCTCGATGCTAGGGCCGTTACGCTCGCTCAAGACGCCGCGCACCCGCACCTTTTCTCCTTTGAGATTCAACAAAAACGGGGCGCCGCCCGGCCACGCGGACCATGCGTCTTCCGGGACCGTGACCGTGAAGTCGGTCATGTAATCGGCGCCGAAATTCAAAAAGACGCGATGCGCGGCGCGCCCGGTCGACGTGATCGCACCCTCGACAAGAACAAAGCCGCCGATGTCTTTGCTCAGATCTGCGGGATCAGGCGCGCGCACCGAAAATGAAGGATCGGCCCACAGTCCTTTCTTCGCGCTTCGCGCCGCCTGCTCAACGGACAGGAGCGCGACGGCGCCGTTTCGATCGGAAGCTTGAGGCGCCACGCGCGCCGCGCCCGCCGCGACTAGATTGCGCTGCAACCATATCCATGCGCCCGCTTCGCTGCGCGCATAGATGTGTCCAAGCGTTGCGCCGTGCGCATCCCGCTCAGCTCCGTCGAAGTAAACCCGGCCGCTTCGGCCCAGCGCATCCCGCTTCAGAATGTTGACCGCGTCCGCAGAGCCCTTGGGAAAATCCAGCGCCGCCAATCGTGCGACACCGCCATTTTCAAGCTTCAGGCCGCCCTCCTCCTGCACCGCGACGACCTTGAATTCCGGCCCAGATCGCAGACCATGCGGCGCATTCGGTCCGCACCCGGCGAGCAAAGCCGCCAACAAGAGCGCGCCGCGCCAACGCGCTTGGCGCGGCGCAGCGCGCGACTGCTTTTTGCAGCTCATCACCATTGATTTCGCAAACCTCACCCCCAACGTGTCGCCCTGCGCCCGCCTCTCTGCGTGAAAAGAGTCCGCAGACGAGCAGCCGGCGTCATTCCTTGTCGAGCGCCGGCGGTGCATCCGGCCCTCGGCGCTACCCCCTCACAGCACGTCGCGAACAGGAGCAAGGCATGAACGCCTACATTTTGCTAGACCGCACGGGATCGATGGGACCGATTTGGACCGAAGCCTTAAGCTCGGTGAACGCTTATGTCGCGCAACTGGCGCAAGATGAAGATCCGGCGGACGAGACCCGCGTCACTGTCGCCTGCTTTGACTTTCAGGAGAGCCTGCAATTCGACGTCTTGCGGCGCGACGTGACCGCAAAGTCGTTTCGTCCCGTCACCGACTCGGACGCCAGCCCGCGCGGAATGACTCCGTTATTTGACGCCATCGCGCGCGTAGTGTCGCTGGCGGAAGCCGATGCGCCGCAAAAAGCGGTTCTGATCGTCATGACGGACGGCGAAGAGAACTCCAGCCACGAAGTGACGAAGCAAGGCGCCGCCGCCGCGCTGGAGCGCATCCGCAAGAAAGGCTGGCAGGTTGTCTTCCTCGGCGCAAATTTCGACGCCTTCGCAGAAGCGGATAAGGTCGGCGTGGCGATGGCGCAGACGCTGAACGCCGCTCCCGCGGCCATGAGTTTGTCTATGGCTTCGCTCGCAAAGAAATCGCGCGCCTATCATAAGGAAGGCAAAAGCATGGCCTTCGACGACGCGGACCGCGCGGAAGCGGGTTTCAATAAGAACGCCTAAGAACAGATCGGCCGCCGCCCCGCGCGGCGGCCTGCTTTCTCACAACGGACTGGTCTTGGCGACCGCCCATACTTTCTTACCGGGCGCCAGATCGAGTTCCACGATGGCTTCTGGCGTCACGCGCGCCAAGAGCGTCGCCGCCTCGGTTCGAACACGGACCAGCCGCCCTCTTTCTCCCTCCACGACGACGGCCTCCACCGCCCCCGGCCAGACGTTGCGCGCGGATAGGCCGGCAGGCTCGACCGCCGCGAGAATTACATTATCCGCCCTTAGCCAGACGCCGCCTGAATGTTCCGGACGCGCGGCGATCGCCCCGGCGCTGACGGGAGCCCCGAAGTCACGCGAATCCAGCAGCGCCTGAAACGCCGGATCGAACGCCATCTCCTCAAGGGCGCCGCTCGCTGCGACGCGACCCTCCTTCAAACCGACCGCCCGATCGGCCAGACAGGCGACGTCATCGATCTGGTGCGTCACCACAAGCATCGGCAGCGATAGCGTCCGATGCACATCCCGCAAAGACGCCAGAAAAGCGCGCCGCCTTCTGGAGTCCAGCGCCACGAACGGTTCATCCAGGAGCAGCAAGTCCGGCGCCGACAACAACGCGCGCGCCAGCGCGACGCGCATGCGCTCCCCGCCGGAGAGGTTGCGCACGGCGCGGTCCAGCAAGGCTGACACGTCGAACATCGCGGCGGCGTCCGAAAGCGTGATGCGGCGGCGATCCGGCGGCGCACGGCGTTCGGCGAATTCAAGATTGCCGCGCACGCTCAGATGCGGAAACAATCGTGCGTCTTGAAACACGACGCCAATCCCGCGTTCGTGCGGCGGCGTGCGAACGCCCTTGGCGACATCGTCGACAACGCGGCCGCCAAGGGCGATACGTCCTTGTTTCAAGCGGGAGAGGCCGCAAATTGCCGCCAAAAGCTCGGACTTGCCTGCGCCGGACGGTCCGAAGATCGCCGTGACGCCATCGAGCGGGGCCTTGAAACTCGCATCGAGCGTGAAGCCCTTGCGCTCCACGCGCACCTGCACGTCGAGCATCGTCACGCTTCCAGCCTCCTGCGGCGCCATTGCTGGAGCGCCTCGCCCGCAGCGAGCCCGGCGACCGCCAGGATCAGCGACAGCGCCGCGAGGCGCATCGCCTTCTCTTCGCCACCAGGCAATTGCAGCGCCGAATAGATCGCCAGCGGCAAGGTCTGCGTCTGCCCCGGTATATTGGCGGCGAAGGTGATCACGGCGCCAAACTCGCCAAGCCCCGCAGCGAACGCCGTCACCGCACCTGCCAGAATGCCCGGCCACGCCAAAGGCAACGCCACCGACAGGAACCTGTCCAAGGGGCTGGCGCGAAGCATGGCCGCCGCCTCCAGCAAGCGCGCATCGGTCGCCTCGAACGCCAGGCGGATGGAGCGCACCATCAGCGGAAACGTCATCACCGCCGTCGCCAGAGCCGCCGCCTCCATCGTGAAGGCCAGGCGGATGTTGAACGTCTGATCCAGAAAAGAGCCGATCGGTCCGCGCCGTCCAAAAACCAGCAAAAGAAAAAAGCCAGTCAGCACGGGCGGCAAGACCAGCGGCAGATGCACCACGGCGTCCAGCACGCTTTTTCCGCGAAATTGAGGGCGCGACAACGCATATGCGGCTGCGACGGCGAACGGCAGCATCCATAAAACCGCACGCAAAGCGACCGCGAAGCTGGTCGCAAGAACCCGCATTTCCTCTGCGCTTAACATTTCGTCCCCATGCATTTACGCATGCGAGACTTTCCCACGTGATTCAAGCGCGGTTCAAGCGCAAGGGCGCTATTGAAACGGCGCACACCTTGGGCGATGAGGCCAATAAGTCATTCAGGGGATCAGTTTGAAGCGGACCGCGAAAACCCAAAAAGCGTTTGCGTGCGCCCGATCGCTCGCCGCCGCTTTCGTCGCATTCGCCGCGGTCGCATCGCCCCTGGGCGCGCAAGCGCGCGTCTCGCGCATCGTGATCGAAACCCGCGAGCCGGCGGCTTATGCGCCCGCGGGCCGGACGTACGAAATCCTGAGAGGCAGGTTTTATGGCGAACTCGATGCCAAAGCGTCCGTGAACGCCGATATTACCGACATCAGGGGCGCGCCGCGCAACGCCAAAGGGCTTGTTGAATATTCCGCCACGTTCGCGATTGCGCGGCCCGTGGATCCCGCCCAGGCGAGCGGAATCCTTTGGTACGACGTGCCCAATCGCGGAAACTTTTGGGTGGGTCCCGAACGCGACGGCCACATCCGCGTGGCGAGCGGCTGGCAAGGCGACATTCCGCCAGGTCCCAACGTGCAAACGGCGACAGTTCCTTTCGCCTACGCGCAAGGCCACAAAATCGTCAGCCCGGCGCTGGTGCATTTTTCGCGCTTTCCCTCTGGTTCGAAGAGCCTGCAATTGGTGGCGGGCCTTGGCCGCGGCGTGCCGCGTCCATTGCCGGATTCGATGGACACCCGCCGCGCGCAGCTCTACCGGCAAAGCGCCGACGACGCGCCCTTGATCTCCGTACCCGCTTCTGAATGGGCTTATGCGGATTGCAGCGCTGAGGACTTCCCCGGTAAACCAGACCCGACACAGATCTGCCTGCACGGGGGCTTCGATTCCCTGCAGGCCTACACGCTGGTTTATCCGGCGCGTGACCCGCTGGTGCTGGGCATCGGCTTCGCAGCGACGCGCGATCTGATTTCGTTCCTGCGCTACGCGAAGACCGATGACGCGGGAGCCCCGAACCCAGTCGACGGCCTCGTCCAGAACGCAATCGGCACAGGCACATCGCAATCAGGCAATTTCCTGCGCACCTTCCTCAACCAGGGTTTCAATGGCGACGAACAGGACCGCATCGTCTTCGACGGGATCAATCCCAACATCGCGGCGCGGCAAATCCCGCTGAACATGCGCTTCGGCGTCCCCGGCGGCGCGTCGTTCCTGTACGACGCCGGCAGCGACGGCGCGGTCTGGTGGACGGATTATAATGACGCCGCGCGCGGACTTGGAACGACCAGTTTGCTCAGCCGCTGCCGCGCCAGGAAGGTTTGTCCCAAAATCATCGAGACCTTCGGCTCCGCTGAATTCTGGGATCTGCGCATGTCGCCGGATCTGATCGGCACGGACGCCAAAGCCGATCTGCCCCTGCCGGACAATGTGCGCCGCTATTACCTGCCCTCCACAACACATGGGGGCGGCAGCGGCCGTTTCACCACGACCGGCGACAGCCCGGTCGCCTCCTGCAAATTGCCAGGCAATCCCATCCCCTCGACCGAAACGATGCACGTTGCCTTAAAGGCGCTGGTCGACTGGGTGCGAGGGATCGCGCTGCCGCCCGCCAGCGTCTATCCGACGCTCGCCGAGGGCGACCTTGTCGAGGCGAACGCCGACGCCATGGGCTGGCCGGCTGTTCCTGGCGGCGCGACGCCCAACGGCAAACTAAACCCGCTCTATCATTACGATTTCGGACCCGGCTTTAATTACACGGACGTCAGCGGCGTCGCCTCGAAATTGCCGCCGCGCATTATCGGCGTGCTTCCCTCGCGCGTTCCGCGTGTGAATAAGGACGGCAACGAAACCGTCGGCGTGCCTTCCGTGCAATTGTTGGCTCCCTTGGGCACCTATATGGGCTGGAACGAACGCGCTGAAGGCTATGGCGCAGGCGGACGCTGCTATTTCATTGGCGGGTTCATCCCGTTCGAGCGAACCAAAGCCGAGCGCCTCGCCAAGCGCGATCCGCGCCTTTCTCTCGAAGAGCGTTACGGCGATCACGCAGGCTACGTCGCACGTGTGAAGAAGGCTGTGGAACGGCGCATCAACGCAGGATGGCTGTTGCCGGAAGACGGCGCTCGCCTCGTCGCCGCCGCCGAAGCCAGCGACGTGCTGGCGCTTCCGAAGCAAACCGTCGCGGCCAAGCGCTAGAGCGATTTCAGGCCGGCCGGAATCTGACGGCCGCTTCGACAATCGCTCTAATTCAACACTGAGAGTCCGATTCACGCGCCGACCGAGTGTACGGTCGGCCCGCAGGCTCTACGCGAACAGCCGTCCGCGGCTCCAGATCTTCTTTACGGCTTCAAGCACCAGCAAAATTGCAAGGCCGGACACGAGGATCGGGACCAGGTCATGAAGCGGCAGCGGCGCAAAGTCGAAAATCGCGCGCGCCGGGGCGGCGTATAGCGTGACCGACGCCATCAACGTCACGACGCCCAGCACCGCGAACAACGCCCGATTGGAACGCGTCAACGCCGAGAAGATCGAGGCGCTGTAAGATCGGTTCACAAAGATCAGCGCCACAATCGCGATCAACAGCGCAAAGAAAGTAATGGCGCGCACCTCCTCGGTCGGCAATTGCGCATGCATCGCGCCGCCAAAGACGACGGCCGTAAACAGGAAAGCGGCCAATCCCTGCAGCACGCTCCATTCCACAAGACGCGCCGGAAACATGGGATCGTCCGGACGGCGCGGCGGACGGCGCATTACGTCCTCCTCCTCCCGCTCCGCCTCAAACACCAGCGTGCACACCGGATCGATCACCATCTCAAGAAAAGCGATATGGACGGGGCCCAGAATGATCGGCCAGCCCAGGATCAACGGCAGCAGAGCCATCCCTGCAATCGGCAAGTGGATCGCGAAAATAAAGGCCGTGGCTTTTCGAAGGTTGTCGTAAATTCTGCGTCCCAGCCGCACGGCCTTGACGATCGATCCGAAATCGTCGTCCAGCAAAACAATCGACGACGCTTCGCGCGCAACGTCCGCGCCGCGTCCGCCCATGGCGACGCCAATATGCGCGGCTTTCAGGCTCGGAGCGTCATTCACGCCGTCGCCGGTCATGGCGACGATCTCGCCATTGGCCTTCAGCGCATTGACGATCCGCAGCTTCTGTTCCGGCATGATGCGCGCGAACACTGTGACGTCCTTGACCCAATGGGCGAGTTCAGGTTCCGACGCCGTTTCCAATTGTTCGCCGGTCAGAAATTTCTGCGCGTCTATGCCCGCGCGCTCGGCGATCGCAAGCGCCGTCGCCGGATAATCTCCGGTGATCATCACAACGCGCACACCGGCCGACCGGCAATCCCTGACCGCCTGCGGCACGCTCGGCCGCAATGGATCTTCCAGGCCGACAAGCCCCAGGAACTCGAATGAGAATGCGTCTGGCGCGTGCGGCAAGTCACTGCGCCCCGCCTTTGCCCGCGCCACGCCGAGAACGCGTAATCCCGCCGCCGCCATCGCGTCGGCCGAAGCGCGCAAGGATGCGCTGTCCTGCTCTGGCAATCCGCACAGGCGGCCGATGGCCTCCGGCGCTCCCTTAGCCGCGACGATGAAGTCCTCCGCTTCCGGCGCCTCCCAGACATGGGTCACCGCCAGAAGGTTTGGCCGCAATCCATAAGCATGCACCAGGGAAAGTCCGACATGCGCCGGTGCTCCAGCGCCATAAACGTGCGCCTGTGCAAAATGATGAAAGGCCTTCTCCATCGGGTCGAAGGGCTCTTCGACGCTCGCCAGAACGCCGAGCCGGACAAGGTCGTGAAATTCATCAGGGACGCCTTCGGCCAGCGCCGCGTCAGAGTCAAAGCGACGCCCGTCCGGCAAGCGCATCTGCGCGATCACCATGCGATTTTCCGTCAGGGTCCCGGTCTTGTCGGTGCAAAGCACTGTGGCGGCGCCGAGGCTTTCGATGGCCGAGGCCCGCCGGGTCAAGACCTGGGCGCGTGAAATACGCCACGCGCCCATTGCCATAAAGACCGTGAGCACCACCGGAAACTCTTCCGGCAGCAGCGACATGCCAAGCGCCACCCCCGCCAGAAAGGCGTCGAGCCAATCGCCGCGCAACAGGCCGTAAAGCAATATGGCCGTCACGCTCACGGCAGCGCCGACCCATGCGAAGATCATCACCAGGCGTTCGGTTTGCGCGCGCAGTCTCGGCGATTCCCGCTCCAGTTCGGAGAGTGATCGCCCTATCTTGCCAATTTCACTGCGAGGACCGGTCGCAACCAGTTCAACCAAGGCCGAGCCGCGAACAATCAAGGAGCCGGAATAGACGAAGGGAGAATCCTCTCCGCCCGGCTTCGACGCCGCCTCCACAACGCCCGAACCGACGGCCTTGCGCACGGGAACGGACTCTCCCGTCAGAAGGGATTCGTCGGCCAGCAAATCCTGCGCGCGGCGCACGATCCCGTCGGCCGGCACGCGATCGCCTTCGCTGAGGATCACCACGTCGCCGCGCACGACCTCGCGGCCCGGAATTCGAGCGCGCTCGCCGTCGCGTATGACCAG
>CAYNCS010000074.1:13838-16102 GCA_964395875.1 uncultured Caulobacteraceae bacterium
TATGACCAGCGCGCGGGGACTCGTCAAATCGCGCAAACTCTCCAGGACGCGCTCGGTCTTCGTTTCCTGAAATATGGTGATGAGAATGGAAAACATGGCGAAGGCCAGAAGCAGAAGCGCTTCGTGAACGTCGCCCAGCAGAAGATAAATCAGGCCCGCGGCAAGCAGCAGCGCCAGCATTGGCTCACGCAGCACATCCAGCGCAATACGCAGAACCGTGCGATGATCGGTGCGCGGCAGCTCGTTGAAACCGTCCTCGCGCAGCCGCGCCTCAGCGTCGGCGGCGCTCAGCCCTTGAACGAGTGTGGTATCCAATGCGCCGCCCATGCCGTCTCTTCGCAGAAGCACAATCAAGCGGCATTGCGACAGCGCAATTACAGGCGCTCGAACGGTGCAAGCGCCACTTTAAACAGAAGCGCGGCGCAAAAGCGCAAGAATGTCGTCAACGAAAGGGTGGGAGGCGGCTGTGGGGCGAGCCGCCTCCCATCTCTCACGCCGCGGCGGAAACGCCAGGCGCTTGAGCGCGAATGAGGTGATCGAACGCCGACAAGGAGGCCTTCGCGCCATCGCCCATCGCCACCACGATCTGCTTGTACGGTGTGGTGGTCGCGTCGCCGGCCGCGAACACGCCCGGCGCCGAGGTTTCACCGCGTGCATCCACGACGATCTCACCGCGCTGGGTCAGCTCCAGCATCTTGCCCAGCCACTCGGTGTTCGGCACGAGACCGATCTGCACAAACACTCCATCGAGCGGGACTTCGTGCGTCGCGCTGGTCCTCGTATCCTCATAGACCAGCGCCGTGACCTTCGCGCTGTCGCCCTTCACTTCCGTCGTTTTGGCGGATGTGACGATTTCAACGTTGCGCAGCGACCGCAGCTTCGCTTGCAGCACTTCGTCGGCGCGCAGGCTCGGCGCAAATTCCAGCAGTGTGACATGCGCCACGATGCCGGCGAGATCGATCGCAGCCTCGACGCCGGAATTGCCGCCGCCGATGACCGCCACGCGCTTGCCCTTGAACAGCGGGCCGTCGCAGTGCGGGCAGAAGGCCACACCCCTGTTGCGATATTCGTCTTCGCCCGGGACGTTCATCGTGCGCCAACGCGCGCCCGGCGCCAGGATCAGAGACTTCGCCTTCAGCGTTGCGCCGTTGGCGAGCGTCACTTCCGAAAGGCCCACGCCGCGCGGCGCCGGACTGACGCTCACCGCGGTCTGCGGCGTCATGACGTCGACATCGTGTTCGCGCACCTGGCGCTCCAGCAGGGAAGCCAATTGCGGCCCTTCCGTATGCGGCACCGAGATCAGATTCTCGATCGCCAGCGTATCCAGGACCTGTCCGCCGAAACGCTCGGCGACGATACCCGTGCGCAATCCCTTGCGCGCGGCGTAGATCGCCGCGGCCGCGCTGGCCGGACCGCCGCCGACGATCAGCACGTCGTAGGGATCTTTGGCGGTCAGCTTCTCAGCATCGCGTTCGGCGGCGCCGGAATCGACCATCTGCAGGATCTGCTCCAGCGTCATGCGTCCTTGCGCGAACGGCTGGCCGTTCAGAAAGACCGACGGCACGGCCATGATCTGGCGCCGTTCGACTTCTTCCTGAAACACCGCGCCGTCGATCGCCGTGTGCTTCACCTTCGGGTTCAGCGCCGCCATCAGATTCAGCGCCTGCACCACGTCCGGGCAGTTCTGGCAGGTTAGCGAGAAGAAGGTTTCGAAATGGAACTCGCCGTCCAGTCCTTTCACCTGGGCGATGGTCTCCGGAGACTCCTTCGGCGGCACGCCGCCTACCTGCAACAACGCCAGCACCAGTGAAGTGAACTCGTGTCCCAGCGGCGCGCCGCCGAACGTCACCCCCACGGCGCCGCGGCGGATGTCAAAGCTGGGCTTGCGCGGCGCAGCGCCGTCGCGGCGCAGCGTGATCTTGTCCGACATGCCGGCGATGGTCACCAGAAGTTCTTCGACCTGCCGGGATTTTTCGCCGCCGTCGAGCGTAGCCACGAGTTCGATCGGCTGCTCGATACGCTGCAAATAGGTTTGTAACTGCGACTTCAACGCATCGTTCAACATGGGGGCGCCTTTCTCGGGGAGGAGAGGTTTGACGCGCCGGCGCGCCTTTCAGCGCACCGGCTAATCAACAGAAAATCAGTCCAGCGATCAGATCTTGCCGACCAGATCGAGCGACGGAGCCAGGGTGGCTTCGCCTTCGGTCCACTTCGCCGGGCAGACTTCACCCGGGTGCGACGCGACGTATTGCGCGGCTTTGATC
>CAYNCS010000075.1:0-15943 GCA_964395875.1 uncultured Caulobacteraceae bacterium
CCGCGCTGACCGAGCGCAGGGCCGATCGGGGGCGACGGGTTCGCCGCGCCTGCCGGCACCTCCAGCTTGATCTGGCCCATCAGTTTCTTCGCCATAACTCCCTCTCTTCAAAAAGCGGGGACGACCCCCGCAGGGCGCGCGGTAAACGGCCCGGCCATGGACTTGCGGCCGAGCCTCCCGCGGCTTTTCAAAAACTCAACTCAGCTTGATGACGCCGCCAAACTCCAGGTCGACCGGCGTCGCGCGACCAAAGATCGAGACCGACACCTTCACGCGGCCGCGCTCTTCGTCGATTTCCTCCACCTGACCCTCGAAGCCCTCGAACGGGCCTTCTTTCACCTTCACACGTTCGCCGATCTCGAAATCGATGACCGGACGCACCCGTTCGGCGCGTTCTTCAACGCCGCCAAGGATACGTTGCACTTCCTTGTCGGTGACCGGAATCGGCGTATTGCCGCTACCGAGGAAACCCGTCACCTTCGGCGTGTTCTTCACCAAGTGATAGGTGTGGTCGTCCAGCTGCATCTTCGCGAGCACATAGCCCGGAAAGAAGCGGCGCTCGGCGGTCCGCTTGCGGCCGCGATGCACTTCCACCACTTCCTCCGTCGGGACGACGATTTCCTCAAAACGATCCTCAAGCCCTTGATTTCTGGCTTGTTCACGAATCGCCTCGGCAACCTTCTTCTCGAAATTCGAGTAGGTGTGGACGATGTACCACTTGGCGGACATTGCCAGGACGCCCTATCAATTAAACAGCGCAAGAAGGCGCGTGACGCCCGTCTGCAGCAGAAGATCAACTACAAAAAAGAAAAGCGCCGCAGCCGAAGCGAGCAAAAACACCATCACCGTACCGACAATGGTCTCCTTGCGGGTCGTCCAATGGATTTTGCGCCCTTCCGCACGCACCTGGCGAAAGAACGTGAGTGGCCCGACGCTCTTTTTCGCGTCGGCCTTATCCGCCGTGATGTCTGCCATGGTGTGCGCGCGCCTTTCGGGAAGCCGACGCTTATAGACGCCGGTCCGTGCTCCGTCAATTATCGGGTTTAACTTCTATAGTGACGCTGAAACCGAGGCGAAACCACGGCATCTAGAAGGTTTTTCCACAGGAACGGGCCGCTCGCAGTGAACGAACGGCCCTTATTCCGAATCAAACCTTAACTTCGCTGGACTTGGTGAGGTCCTCGCCCGTGGGGCGATCCCGTTTCGGCTCTTCGGGGAAAAACTCGAAGGACAGCTTGGAATCGTCTTCTGGATCAATGTCCACCTTAACGATCCCGCCGTTCTTCAAGGACCCGAACAGGAGTTCCTCGGCCAGGGGCTTCTTCACCGATTCCTGAATCACCCGCCCCAGCGGACGGGCCCCGTATTCCTCATCATAGCCCTTGCGGGACAGCCAAGCCCTAGCTTCCTCGGTCGTCTCGATGGTGACGTTGCGGTCAGACAACTGGGCCTCAAGCTGCAGCAGGAACTTTTCCACAACCCGGCTGATGGTTTCCGGCGTCAGGCGGCCGAACGGCACCACGGCGTCGAGGCGGTTGCGGAATTCCGGCGTGAACAGGCGCTCGATCGCCGCCGAATCCTCGCCTTCCCGCTTGGCGCGGCCGAACCCGATCGCGTTCTTGGCCGCATCGGAGGCGCCGGCGTTCGTGGTCATGATCAGGATGACGTTCCGGAAGTCGACCTTCTTGCCGTTGGCGTCGGTCAGCGAGCCATGATCCATCACCTGCAACAGGATGTTGAAGATCTCCGGGTGCGCCTTTTCGATTTCGTCGAGCAGCAACACGCAATGCGGGTGCTGGTCGATGGCGTCGGTTAGCAGACCACCCTGATCATAGCCGACATAGCCCGGCGGGGCGCCGATCAGACGGCTGACCGTGTGGCGCTCCATGTATTCCGACATGTCGAACCGGGTCATCTCGATGCCGAGGATCGAGGCGAGCTGACGCGCCACTTCCGTTTTGCCGACGCCCGTCGGTCCGGAAAACAGATAGCAGCCGATCGGTTTGTTCGGGTCGCGCAAACCGGCTCGCGCCATCTTGATGGCGGTGGACAATGCCTGAATCGCCGGGTCCTGACCGAACACCACCCGGCCGAGGTCGGCCTCAAGATTACGCAGCGACTCGGTGTCCGAGGCCGACACGGATTTGGGTGGGATGCGCGCCATCTTCGCGATGACGCTCTCCACATCCTCGACGTCGATAACCTTCTTCCTTTGATCGGACGCAACCAGCATCTGGCTGGCGCCGGTCTCGTCGATGACGTCGATGGCCTTGTCCGGCAGTTTGCGGTCGTTGATGTACTTCGCGGACAGCTCCACCGCCGCGCGCAAGGCCTCGTCGGTGTACGACACCTTGTGGAACTCCTCGAAATACGGCTTCAGGCCTTGCAGGATTTTCACCGCGTCCGGGATCGTCGGTTCGTTGACGTCGATCTTCTGGAAACGGCGCACCAGCGCGCGATCCTTCTCGAAGTGCTGGCGATATTCCTTATAGGTGGTCGAGCCCATGCAGCGCAGCGAACCGGACTGCAGCGCCGGCTTCAGCAGATTCGATGCGTCCATCGCGCCGCCGGACGTCGCGCCAGCGCCAATCACCGTATGGATTTCGTCGATGAACAAGATCGCCTTCGGATGGTTCTCCAGTTCCTTGACCACCTGCTTCAGGCGCTCCTCGAAATCGCCGCGATAGCGCGTACCCGCGAGCAACGCGCCCATGTCGAGCGAGAAGATCGTGGCGTCGGCCAAAACTTCCGGCACGTCGCCTTCGACGATCTTGCGCGCCAGGCCTTCGGCGATCGCCGTCTTGCCGACGCCCGGATCGCCGACCAGAAGGGGATTGTTCTTTTGCCGCCGGCAGAGGATCTGGATGGCGCGCTCAACTTCCGGCAGGCGGCCGATCAGCGGATCGACGCGGCCCTTGTTCGCCTTTTCGTTCAGGTTGACGCAATAAGCCTGCAGCGCCTCGTTTTCGCCCTTGCTCTTGGGCTTTTCGGCGGCCTGGTTTTCTTCCGCGCCGCGCACCGCGCGCTGTTGGCCCATGCCCGCCTTCTTGGCGATGCCGTGGGAGATGAAATTCACCGCGTCATAGCGGTTCATGTCCTGCTCGCCGAGGAAATAGGCCGCATGGCTTTCGCGCTCGGAAAAGATCGAGACGAGCACGTTCGCGCCCGTCACCTCGTGACGGCCGGAACTTTCGACGTGAATAATTGCGCGCTGCAGCACGCGCTGGAAACCTGCCGTTGGCCGGGCCTCGTCGTCGGAATCCACGACCAGATTGTCGAGCTCTTCGTCGAGATATTTCGTGAGATCGCCGCGGAGCTTGTCAAAATCGACCTTGCACGCCGCCATGACCTGCGCAGCGTCGTCGTCGTCGATCAATGCGAGGAGTAGGTGCTCCAGGGTCGCGTATTCGTGACGCCGGTCGTTCGCGTATCCAAGGGCGCGGCGGAGGGCGGATTCAAGGCTTTTGGAAAGCGCTGGCACCTGAGGCTATTCCTTCTCCATCGTACATTGCAGCGGATGCTCGTTCCGCCGGGCCAGGTCCAACACCTGCGCCACTTTCGTCTCGGCGACTTCGTACGTGAAGACGCCGCAGACCCCCACCCCGTGTTGATGCACGTGCAGCATGATGTTGGTCGCTTCCTCGCGGGACTTGTTGAAGAAGCGCTCCAACACATAGACCACGAACTCCATGGGCGTGTAATCGTCGTTCAACAACAGAACGCGATACATGGACGGCTTCTGAGTCTTAGCGCGTGTGCGCGTTACGACACCGCTTTCCCGGCCCTGGTCGTCATTTTCTTCGCGATCGCTCATTTTCTGCGCATGGCCCCGGCGCTCATATGAGTCGCCTCAATGCATTTATTAAATAGGCAAACCGGCCGCCGATGGAAGACCCGCAATTCGTTCCTGGACGGCGACCCGCAGTTTGATTGTTCCTGCGTCTGTTTGAGACACGCAGAATGGGACAATTCAGTTGGGGACCCGGCGCATAAGTAAAAGCCCGCCGCGGCGCACGCCGGGCGGGCTTTCATAAATTTAATTTCCGGGGCGGCTTACGCTTTTGCGTCCGCCGACCGGGCGCCGGTTAACGGGCGACCGGCTGGAACATGCTGGCGACGGCCGTCGCGCGCTCGTTCAGCGGCTTCATCGCGTCCTTCGTGACGGACTGGGCGAAATCGGAGAGCTTCGTCATTTCCTTGACGTAAGCGTCGAAGGACGACTTCGCGTAAGCCGTTTGAATGTCGACGATTTCTTTCAGGCTCTTGGCGCCCGAAAGCGACTTCGCAGCAGCGACGCCGTCTTCCATCGACTTTTTCGCATACGCGAGAACGTGGCCATTCAGCGCTTCAACGCCGCGGCTGGCGACGGTGGCGCTTTCCATCCAAGCGTCAAAAGCTTGTTTAGAAACGGAATTCATTTCAGCAAAAGCAGTCATGGAGCGAGAGAACCCTTCCTTTACAGCATCGTTAGTCACGGTCGCCGTTTCTTCAGCAACTTGCTTGACGGTTTTCGCGGCAGTTTTCGCAGCAGCCATAGGATTGAACCTTTCACATGGTAGATAACATGCTGCTTTTGCAGCGTTAATAGTTCTGCATCGGGAGCGTTTTTAAGGCAGTTCCAGACGCTTCAAACCTATTTGAGTGGCATAATTAATATGCTGCAGGTGCGAAGTCAACAAAAATTGCTGCGTCGCACAAAACGCCGCGCTGAAGCTGTCGACGCGTCTTGAGGTGAACGGCTGAATCGTGCACAAAAATGACGCGTAGCTGCACTTGGCTGGGTTCGCCCAACTTTTGCTACGAAGTTAGAGCATTAAACCCAAGTCCGCGTGTTGAGTTCCCGTTTACCCTTAGGCAATTGATCCGGCCTATAGTTTGCATGGTCGGAATACCGAATCTATTGAGGGCTGCGAATTGGCTGATTCTAAAGGACGCGGATTTCAGATCGCCGTTAATACGGCGCTTTCCGCTGCTCTGATCTTCTCGGTCGCCGATTCCGCGGAAGCGAAAGCCCGGAAGAAGAAGCGCATCCACTACCGCCCCGCGCCGGAGCGGCTGGCGATCATTTCGATCGACGCGGACACCAACGAAGTCCTGGATTCCCAATTCGCAGATGAACTGCGCCACCCTGCGTCTCTGACCAAGGTGATGACGCTGTACATGCTTTTCGACGCGCTCGAGGACGGAAAGCTGAAGCTGGACGACCGCATTCCGATTTCAGTGAACGCGTCCCGCCAGGCCCCCACCAAGCTGGGCGCCCCCGCCGGCAGCAGCATTTCGGTTGAACAGGCGATCTACGGTCTGGTCATCCAGTCCGCCAACGACGTGGCCACCGCGGTCGCCGAGAAGCTGGGCGGCACGGAAAGCAAGTTCGCCTCCATGATGACCGCCAAGGGTCGTGAACTTGGCATGGAGAAGACGGTTTTCGTGAACGCGTCCGGCCTGCCGGACGTGCGCCAGGTGACCACGGCGCGCGACATCGCGACTCTAAGCCAGGCCATCATGCGCAATCACGCGGACATGTATGGCTATTTCAGCGCCACGGACATGGCGTTCGGTAAAGCGCACTACCGCAACCACAACCGGCTGCTGGGCAAGGTCGAAGGTGTGGACGGCATCAAGACCGGCTACACCCGGATGTCCGGCTTTAACCTCACCACCTCGGCGGTGCGGGACGGCCAACGCGTCATCGCCGTCGTGCTCGGGGGACAAACCTCCCGCAGCCGCGATCTGAAGATGCAATCCTTGCTCGAAGATGCATTCGCCGATCTGTCCAAGCGCTCCGGGACGAAGCTGGCGTCCGCCTCCGTTCAACCGCGCATCGCCTTCAGCGCCCTGCCCACCAACGTGCAATCCCGTCCGATCGTGAGCGCGCCGGCTGGCGCGGGCGCGATCAAGGCGTCGCCCTTTGCACTGGGCGCCACGACCGGCGGTTCTTCCGCACGCGCCGACGCCCTTACATTGGACGGCTTGCACGGCAACACGGACATCGTTCCGGATCTTTACTAGGCTTCGCTGCCGCACGCCCGGCGGTCAGTAAAGAGCTGCGGCCTAAAAGCGCAGCGGGTCGCCGTCGAATCCTGGCAGTTTCAACACCACCACCAGATCGCGCAATTCCTGGCGCGCGGCGACGTGACTCATCGTCAGGCCAACGCTCGCGGTGTCGTCGCCGAGGTCGAGCAGCGTCAGGCCCATCGGAAAGAGCTCGCGGAAGATCACGCGCTCTGAAAGACCCGGCGCAAGGCGAAATCCGATGCGGTTCGACAGGTTGCGCAACGCCTCGCCGACCTTCTGCTTGTTGCGTGCATCCAGCGCCGACATGCGGTTGCGCATCACAACCCAGTCCATGGGCTTGCGCGCCACGGCCGCTTTTCGCTTGCGGCACTCCCAGACCATCTCGCTGTAATAAGACGGCCGCAGCACTTCGAGCTTCACCGGATCGACGTCGCCCAACAGGTCGAAATCCACGAAGCTGTCATTCAGGGGGGTGATCAGGGTATCGGCCACCGAATGGGCCCGGCGCGACAGGAAGCTGTCGCCGCCCGGCGCATCTATGATCACAAAATCGTTGCCCTCGCGCAGACGGTCCAGAGTCGCGTCGAATTTCTCCGCTTCCTCCCGCTCCGCCTGATCGAGATTGCGCGCAGTGGACGCGTCGATATTGATCGAGTTGGGCATCGGCAGATTGGCGTTGTTCGCCGCAATCCAGCGCCGGCGGTTATCCAGATACCGCATGAAGGTGCGCTGCCGCAGATCAAGGTCGATTACGCCGACCTTTTTGCCCATGCGCATCAGGGCGACGGACAAGTGCATGGCGACGGTGGATTTGCCTGCTCCACCCTTCTCGTTCCCGACGACTATGACGTATCCGTCCGTATCGGACATCCGAATCAATTCCGCAGCGCCCAAACATCAGTGGGCGCGCGCCCTTCGCCTGGTCAACTAAAGACTTTAGTTTCCAACACCGCCCGGGCCGGCCCGCTATTGACGGCGCCTCGCAGAGGCTGGATTTAGCGCCCGGATCGAAGCGGAGCATTTTATGTCCCAACCCGTGCCCGAAGCACGCAGCATCAGCGCCTTGCGCAGCTTTGTCGCCGCATGGCGCGCCACGGGCGCCCGCGTCGGGCTGGTTCCAACCATGGGCGCCCTGCACGAAGGTCATTTGTCGCTGGTCCGGCTGCTGAAGGCGCGGAACTGCAAGGTGGCGGTCAGCATTTTCGTGAACCCGACTCAGTTTGCGCCACATGAGGATTTTGAAGCTTATCCGCGCACGGAGGAGAGCGACCTCGAAAAGCTAGCGAGCGCCGGCGCTGATCTGGCCTATCTACCGACCGTCCGCGAAATGTATCCGGCCGGCTTCTCAACACAGGTCTCGGTCGGCGGGGTTACGGCGCCGCTGGAGGGCGTGTCCCGTCCGCACTTTTTCACCGGCGTGGCGACCGTCGTCGCCAAATTGCTCCTGCAAGCCGGCGCGGACGTCGCGGCGTTCGGCGAGAAGGACTATCAGCAATTACTGACCATCCGGCGCTTCGCCCGCGATCTCGACATCCCGACGGAAATTATCGGCGGCCCGACCGTGCGTGAGGCGGACGGTCTGGCGATGTCTTCCCGCAACGCGTATTTAAGCGCTGAAGAGCGCGTGATCGCGAGCAAGATGAACGTCATCCTGCAAACCGCCGGCAAGCGCGCCCTCAATGGCGCCGCGCCTGACCTCGCCGAAGCCGAAGCGGCCGACGCGCTGCGCGTCGCAGGCTTTGACAGCGTGGATTACGTGTCCATCGCCGACGCCGAAACGCTGGAGCCTTTCGGACAAAACCGCATCGACCGGCCAGGACGCATTCTCGCCGCCGCGCGCATCGGCAAGACGCGTCTGATCGACAATTTTCCGGTCCTGCCGCGCGCATAGCGCTGACGCTGCGCTCAGTTCGGCGCGGTTTCCGGCTGCGCCGGCTCTTCAGGATTGTCCTGCGAGTTTGCGGGATCGTCCGGCGACGGCGCGCCGCCGAAACCCGCAGCGTATCTGGATTTCAGATCCTTTGCGAACGCGGCCAACGGCACGTCGATGACGTATGGTCCCTCGGCGTAGGAGCCCACTTCATAGGGACCGAACAAGAAGCGCAGCCCCGCCGCCTTTCCGGCTTCCGTCGACTTCACAAAGACGACCGGACCATCCATACGCACGTTTGGATTCTTGCCGTCGCAGGCCAGCGGCTCGCCGAGATTGTCGACCGGCGCGCCGCGCGCCGTCTTTTCATCAGCGACGCCCTTGCATACGCCCGCCGGCAACCCCGTTTGAGCGATGGGCTTGTCGAAAAGATCGGATAGCCTGAGGCGCGCGCCGGAGGATTTATCGACAATGCGCGAGGCGAAGCCGCTGATAGGGTGCGCGCCGCCGCCATAAGCGGACATGTTCATTTCGGCGCTCGCAAGCGCGCCTGCATCGCCGGCGCGAGTCCACGACGCTTCGTAATAGAGCTGCACGTCGCGCGGATCGTCGGGCAAATCCTTGCGCAGCTGGGCATTGTCCTTGATCAGTTGCGCGTGCTGCTTCGCGGCGTCTTTCGTCACGACGCCCGGCAGTCCTGGTAATTCCATGACGTCCGCCGCCGCTTCATAGGAAAAGCTGTATTGCGGCGTCTCGTCCTTCAGGACGAAAGCCTTAGCGGGCACGGAGTCCGGCAAGGTCGCACAACCGGCGCAAAGCAACGCGGCCGACGCAATCACCCATACTTGACGCATATTCATCCCCCACACGCCTGCGACGCGCACCTTTAACGCAGCTTTTAAGCGCACGCCGCCGCATCGATCATATTGGCGAGGCGCACCGCCTTCGCCGCAGCCGCGCCCGGCGCGATGCATGGCCCCTGGCCCAAACACGCTTTCAGAAAAGCCTCAACGCTTGCGCCCAGCGGGTCCGCCACTCTGGAGGCGAATTCGGGATCGAGCGCAAAGCCGGTGTCGTTGCGCATGGTGCGCGCGATGAAGTCCACGTCGACCGTCCCCGACGGATAGACAACCTTCGTCGTACGCGCGCGCGTTTCGGCGCGGCGGCTGGATCGAAACGACGCCGTGGCGCCGTTCGCGAACTTCACCTCGGCGCGCACCGTGTTCAACGGCGCGCCATCGCCGGATGCAACGGCGGACACAGGGTCCGCGCCGATCAATTCGATCGCCAGATCCAGATCGTGAATGAGAAGGTCCAGGGTCACGCTGACGTCCTCGCCGCGGCCGGACCCCGGCCCTTCGCGCACCGCCTCGATATGCGTGGGGCGTTCCGGCGCATCGAAGAGCCCGAGCGCGCCGGCCACCAGGCGCTCCTGATGGCCGACCTGCAGCACGCGGCCGCGCGCCGCAGCCTCCGCCGCCAGAACGTCGGCGTCCACCGCCCATTCCGCCAAAGGCTTCTCGACATAAACGTGAAGGCCCGCCTCAAGCGCGGCCCGCGCGGCGTCGAAGTGCGTATTGGCTGGACTGGCGATCACAATGGCGTCCAGGCCTAAAATGAGTTCCTGCAGGCTTCCCGCGGCGCGGCAGCCATGCTTTTCGGCCAGCGCCTGCGCGCGCGCCGGGTCAGGGTCGTAAAGGCCCTGAAACGCCGATTGCGGCAAGCTCGCCAGTTTGCCCGCGTGATAGCTGGCGAAAGATCCTGCCCCCAAAAGGCCCGTCTTCAACACGCCCTGAGCGCCCATTCCGCTTCCTTTGACCTTCATGTGACCTTCATGGGCGGCGCTTGCGCCCAAACGCCGCTCCTTCAGCCACACTCGGGATACCTCGTCAAATGCGTGAGGCCTTCCGCCTGCGGCGGGCCTAGGCTAGGTAAGACGCGACCTTCGTCAGACCATTTGGGACCCTAAAGCGCTCTTCGATCATGGCTCGCCTTTTTAATTCATACGTCATCGTCGATTGGAGCGCGGCTTCAAAGCCCGTTGAAGGTCCTGACTCCATCTGGATCGGGGCGCTGGCCCCTAACGCCCGCAACCAATTGGTGTTCAAGAGCTCCAATCCGTCCACGCGCGCCAAGGCCGAAGCTGAAATCAATGAACTGCTGGGCGCGTATTCCAAGCGCGGCGACCGCACTTTGGTAGGCTTCGATTTTCCGTTGGGCTTTCCGGAAGGCAGCGCCAAGGCGCTGAAGCTGAAGAACGAAAAACCCTGGACGGAAACCTGGGACTTCATCGCCAAGGGCATTCGCGACAAGCCGGACAACACCAACAATCGCTTCGTGCTCGGCGCGCGCATGAACCATGTCATTTCGGGCGACGCCTTTCCGTTCTGGGGCTGCCCGCCGCGCGATGAAGTTTCAACCCTGAAGGCCAAACGCTTCCGCCAGCACGAAGCGGGCGACCTGCCGGAATTCCGCCGCGCCGAAGCGCTCGCCAAGGGCGCCCAGCCGGTCTGGAAACTGTACTACAACGCCTCGGTCGGCGGGCAGGCCCTCACCGGCATTCCGATCGTCAAGCGCCTGCGCGAAGCGCCCGCCCGCATCGAGAAATCCGCCGTGTGGCCGTTCGAAACCGGCTGGAAGCCGCTTTCCGAGAGCGACCTGGCGGGCGTCGAGGTGGTGTTCGCCGAAGTGTTCCCGTCGTCGTTGAAGCCGGTCGTGAAGCCCGGTGAAGTGAAGGACGAAGCGCAGGTGAAGGCCATGGCCGAACACCTCGCGCAACTGGACCAGGCGGGAAAGATCGGCGCACTGTTCGGCCCGAAGACACGGCCGGACTACGCGGATAGTATCGAAACCGAAGAAGGCTGGATTTTGGGGGTTCAGCCATAAGGGGGCGCAACATGATCGGAGCGGACACATTCCTTCGGACGGCGCGCAGTCTCGTCGCCGCGATCGTTCTCAGCGCCAGCCTCGCGCTTCCCGCCTTCGCGCAAGTGGGCGGCGCCCCCAACGTGCCTGGCCAGATGCCCGGACAAACCCCAGTAGCGGAGAAAGACCGCATCGCCTGCGTCGCCAAGGGCGGCAAGATCAGGCCTGTCTGCCGCTCCGGCCGCTTGATGTGCGTCATCGCCTTTAAAGACGCAGGTAAGGCGTGTACGGATAATTCCCAGTGCCAGTCGAACAAATGCGTGGCTGAGCCAACGGCCGGGCCGATCGGCGGCGAGACCGCGGGCAAGTGCAAGGTCACCAACGACCCGTGCGGTTGCACGACCCTGGTGAAAAACGGCAAGCGCATGCCGACCCTTTGCGTGGACTGACGCGCGCAGCAATCGTCATCTAAAAAATTTCACAGCGCTTCACATTGACAATATGCACGCGCGAGCGCATATGCGCGCCCTCTTAACCAAAGGGATCGTCCGCATGCGAATTGGCGCGTACAGAAAAGGATGCTCACGCAATAGCGTCAGCGTTCGCGCGCCCTCGCCCAGCGGCCCCGGCGCGCTCCTCAAACATTAGCGGCATCGCCGCATTTATCGTTTAAGCGCGCCGCGTCAGCACTCCTGCGCGGCCAATATGGACGTTTGTCATGTTGATCTTCGGTCAACGTGCGACTGCGCCCACGCAAGCGGGCGCCATGTCGCCTTTGTTGCGCGTCGTTGCGGGCGAGTTCGCGCCCGCGATCGCGCAATTGTGGCCCGCTCCGCACCGCCCCTTCATGGAGACGGCGGCGGATCGTCGCCACATGATCTGCCTTGTGCTGGATGCGCTGGAAGTGGCGGCCGACGCGCATATTCCGGAGGCGCCCAGCCTCGCCCGCACGCTGTCCGGCGAGTCGATCCGCGGCTTGATCCGGCGGTTCCTGCCGCGGGCGGCCGACGGCTTGCCGCGCGCCTTGCAGCGCATGGGTGAAACCGCCTGGACAAGCGGGGAATACCGTTCGCTGCTGCGTCTTTTCGAAGACGCGGATGCGGCGAAGCTGCTGCGGCACGCGGACCGGATCGAGCCGTCTTATGTAGCGACGCTCGATTTGCTGCCGCCGCCGTTGCGGGTCGGTCGGGTGCCGCATCTGGCGACGGAACGCCCGGTCGTTCTGCTGGTCGTCGAGACCTTCGAGGCTATCCGCCGGTCACGGCCCGCGGATGAGTCCGAAGCCGTCTGGGCGCGTTGGCGCCGGGCGGAAACGCTCGAGCGTCTGTTCGAGATGGCGCGGGAAGATTTGACGCCGCGGGTTCTGCCCGCCGCGCCCTTCCCGAACCATCCGGACATGATCCACCTGGGCACGGCCGAAGCGCTGGCCGAGGCCGGACGCCGTTACTGCAATTGCGTATCGACCTACGCGTTGCGGGCGTCGTCCGGGGACATCGTGGTCTATGAATGGCTCGGCCCGCCCGGCGCCATTCTGTCGATCGCGCGGGACCCGTTGTGGGGCTGGCGCCTCGAGGAAGCGCGCCTCCACGGCAACGAAACCGTGCCGATGGAATCGCGCGGCGCGATCATGGAGGTGATGCGGCTTTGGAACGTATCGCTGGATCGCGGCGGCTACACTTTGGCGAGCGTTCTGGACTGGGCGTCGCGGGAGCCTTCGCGCGCCGCGGCGTCCGTGTGGAGCGAAGCCGAAGTGTTCGGCTACTAAAAGAAAAACGCCGGGCGAGAAATCGCCCGGCGTTTTTTCATGCGGTTCGGTCAGATCAAGCCGGCGTGAACGCAGCGATGAAGACCATCACGATCCCCGCCATCGACAGCATATAAGCCAGGCTGCGGACGATCGGGACGCCGGCCGCGTAAAGCGGCAGATAGATCACGCGGCCCACCAGATAAAGTTGCGCGCCCATTGCGGACAAACCGCTCAGCCGGCCCGTGGTGAATGCGACGAGCACAGCCACCGCGAAGATCGGGAACGTCTCCTTGAAATTGTTGGAGGCGCGCTCCAGCCTGCCCGCCAGATTGCTCATCGGCGGCGGGTCGCCGTCGCGGGGGCCGGCGTTCCATTGCGCGCCGCGATCTTTGGTCATCGCGATCGCCGCAGCGAAAATGTAGATCAGGCCGAGAATGGCGGCCAGCAAGAGCGCCGTCAGTTCGGTCGGCAAATCGGCCAAACTGAAGCCAGCGCTTGTCGCATCACTCATAATTTACTCCCCCCTTTACCTGCCGGCTTTTTATTTCTTGCCGGACAACAGCTTGTTTCGCCGCCACGCCCGCGCTTCCTCCGAGCAGCGGAAGGCTGAGACGATCTGGCTGTCGCCGGGCGGTTGCGGCTCGATATGAGTGGCGGCGTCCACGGCCTGCTTGAATGCGATCTCGGCGGCCTGCAATTGGCCGGAGCGCAAATAGGCCCACGCTTCGATCAGCGGCGGCGCGACGGGATCGCGCGCCAGCAAGGTGAAGAACGGCTCGTCCGACTCCGCCTTGGAATAGGCGTCGAAGGTGCCTGGCTCGGATTTGGTCGTCATGGATAATCCCGCTGCGCCCTTGAATTATCCTTATCCATGCGCGCGCTTCATCGTTTGGGCAAGCCAAACAATGCGGCCAAGCAGGATCGCCGCCGACAAAAACGACGCGATGATAATGGCTTCGATCAGGCCCGCCGCTCCATGGCGCAGATTCCACGACAAAAACACGCCCAGCGGGATCATGGCGCCCAGATAGGCGATGAAATGGCTGACGGTGGGGAACCAATTGATCCCCAAAGCGCGCAACGCCGCGGCGGCGACCACCTGCAAGCCATCCGGCAGCACGGTAAGCGCCGCCAGCATCAGCAACGGAGCGGCGGCGGCGCGCAGATCGGCCTCCGCCGCATAGACGCCCGCCAGCGGCTGCGCGCACAGCGCCATGAGCGCTTCGACGGTGAGGCAGACGACGAACGTGGTCTTCAGGCCAAGGCTGGCGGCATAGAGAGCGTTTGGCCGCGATCCGGCCCCCACCGCCTGAGACGTCAATACGCCGGTTGCGGCGGACAGGCCCATGGGCAGCATGAAGGCCATCGACAGCACATTGAGGCCGATCGCATAGGACGCGACGGCCAGCGCGCCCGACCATCCCGCGATGAAGTTCATCGCCGCAAAGGCGCCCGCCTCTGCAAACTGGGACATCCCCGCCGCGTAACCGATGCGGCGTATTTCGCCGCCGATCGGCCCCGCCGGAACCATTCTGGCGCGCACGCCCAGCACCCGGGCCTGCGGCCCCCAGAAGATATACGCCAGCAGCAGGATGATGAGCGCCGCGCGCGCGCCGAATGTCGCGCACGCCGACCCGACCGCGCCCAGCGGGGCGACGCCGAAACCGCCGCCGACCAGCCATAAATTCAGGGCCAGGTTCACGACATTGGCGATCAGCATGACGATCATGCCCGGCCATGGACGGCTCAACCCCTCCAGGAACATCGCCGCCGCCGTCGCCGCCAGCGACATTGGCATGCTGAGCGCCAATATGGTCGCGGCGTTGGCCGCCGCCGTCGTGAGTTCTGGGGGCTGGCGCAACAGCGCCAAGGCGGGATGGATGAAGGCGATTACGCCGGTCGCGAACACCACACCGAGGAACGCCGCGTACCAGAGCCCCTGGCGCAACACAGCTGCCGCGGACCTCAAATCGCCGGCGCCATAATAACGTGCGGAGACGATCTGCACGCCTTGCAGGAGCCCGATGCCCGCCATCAGAATGGGCGACGTGACGGCCCAACCCAAGGCCAGAGCCGCAAGATCATTCGCGCCGTGATGGCCGACGACGATCGTGTCGACCAGGCCCATCATCATCATCAGAAGGCGCGACAGAACCACCGGCGCCGCGAGCGACAGCAGCACGCGCAAAGACGCGCGCGTGGAGGCGCGCGACGTTGCGCCCTCATGCCGCTTTTCTGTGCTCAGGCCGTCCGCCATCGCCGCTCCTTCAGGCGCGCGTACCACGCGCCGACGCCATCGTCAGACCCTTTGTTTTTCACAGGGGACTTATCCGCAGAAGCTGGCGCCTGACGTCCAACAAACAGCGGAAAAACAGCCTCTTTCAGACTCCTCGGCTCTGCGGACATCCGAGACTCAGCGACATTAAGGATTCGTTTACCTTGGCAAAGTTCCCTTTCGTTCCGGGGGCGAAAAACTGCGCAGAAGTACGGTTTGCACAATGCGTCCGTTCTTCCGTCAGGTTATGGAGCCAGCCCTTCGTCGGGGCGGCAGGAGACGATCATGGCAGACGGCATGAAAGCGAACCCCCAAAATCCTCAAAAGGATCTTGGCGACGTCGCGCCGCCGCACAATCTCGACGCGGAACAGGCGATCCTTGGCGCCCTTCTCTTCGACAACGAAGTCTATCACCGGCTCGACGTGCCGCTGCGCCCGGAGCACTTCTACGACCCCGTGCACGGCCGCATCTATGAGGTGCTGATCTCGCTGATCGAGAAAGGCCGCCTCGCCGACCCCATCACGCTGCACGATCATTTCGCGCGCGACGGTGGTCTGGCCGACATCGGCGGTCCGACCTATCTGGCCGATTTGATGGAAAGCTCCGGCCTCTCCGCCACCGCGCCCGAATATGCGCGCATCGTGCGCGATCTTGCGATCCGCCGCGAATTGATCCGGGTCGCGGGGGAGATCGCCACGGAAGCGGTCGAAGGCAGCGACGCCGGAGAGCCCGCTGCGAAGCAGATCGAATCCGCCGAGCGCAAACTGTTCTCGCTCGCCGAGCAGGGCTCCGCCAACCGCGGCGCGAAAGCGTTTTCCTACGCTGTGCGCGAAGCCGTCGAAATGGCGGCGGAAGCGTTCAAGTCGGACGGCGGCCTGTCGGGGATCGCCACGGGTTTCGACGAACTGGATCGTACGCTCGGCGGCCTGCATCCCTCGGATTTGCTGATCCTCGCAGGGCGTCCGTCGATGGGGAAGACCGCTCTGGCCGTCAACATCGCCTTCCAGGTGGCGAAGCACTTCCGCGGCGAGCCTGATCGCGAGGGCCGCGTCAAACCGGCCTCCGGCGGTCGCGTTTTGGTCTATTCGCTCGAAATGTCGGGCGCGCAGCTGGCGTTGCGCATCATCTCCGACGCCTCGGGGGCGCGGCTGTCGGTGCGCTCGAACGCGA
>CAYNCS010000076.1:0-15741 GCA_964395875.1 uncultured Caulobacteraceae bacterium
CCTCCACGATGTTACTCGCTAGTACCTGAAACTAGTGCGTCTACCAATTCCGCCATCTGGGCACGGGCTTGGCCAGCGCGAACGCCGAAGGGGCGCACGTTTGCCGCGTCGGCGGCCGGAAGTCAATCGCTTCCCGCGCACGCCGGGTTCGCGCGTCTTCCCGCGCCGCCGCACGGCCTCAGGATCGAGGAGCACGACCGCCGGCGCCTGCCGCGCAGGCCGCGCGGCAGGATCGGCCGCCGACCGGCCGGACTTCCACTTTCAGACGACGCGCCTGCAAGCAAATGCGCCAGCGCCGCTTTTGGAACGTGGCAAGCGCGCTTCCCATTCGTGCGCCGTCCGATATGCTCTAAAAGAGAATTCAGTGTGAGGCGCCGCCGCCGCGCGGGAGGCGTTCGGGCATGACGAATGATCTGATCACCGTTTTCGGCGCCAGCGGCTTCGTCGGACGCGCCATTGTGCAGGCGCTGTGCAAGGAAGGCTATCGCGTCCGGGCCGCCGTCCGCCGGCCGCATCAGGTCCTGCGCCTGCGCGTTCTGGGCGATCCGGGACAGGTCGAACTGGTGCAGGCGAATTTGCTCAAGCCTGACGGCGTGGCCGCGGCCTGCGCCGGCGCTTTCGCGGTGATTAATTGCGTCGGCCTTCTATACGAGAAGGGCAGACAGAATTTCGCGGCCCTGCACGTTTCAGGCGCACAGACCGCCGCCGAAGCCGCGCATAGAGCCGGCGCCGCGCGGTTCATCCAGATCTCGGCGATCGGCGCCGACGAACGCGCCGGCGCCGCCTACGCCCGCACCAAGGCCTATGGCGAGGAAGAAGTGCGCCGCGCCTTTCCGGGCGCGATCGTGTTGCGGCCCTCCATCATTTTCGGCGAGGAGGATTCCTTCTTCAACCGGTTTGCGGGCATGGCGTCGGGCCTGCCGGTCCTGCCGCTGATCGATGGCGGCCATACGCGTGTGCAGCCCATTTATGTGGGCGACGTGGCGCGCGCCGTGCTGGCGGCGCTGACGCGCGTGGACGCCGTGGGCGGCACGTACGAACTGGGCGGTCCGCGCATCTACAGCTTCAAGGAATTGATGCGCGTCATTGCGCACGAAACGAAGCGCAAGATCTGGCTGGCGCCGGTTCCGCGCCTGTTTCTGGCGCCGTTTGCGGCGGTGGGCGAAATCGTCCTGCGCTTTCTGCCGTTTGCGCCGCCGATCACGGTCGATCAGCTGGAGATGCTGAAACACGACAATGTGGTTTCGCTGTCCCGGCCCGATGTGCATTCGATCCGGGCTCTGGGGATCACGGATCTGGAGACCGTCGAAGGAATCGTACCTGCCTATCTGTGGCGCTTCCGGCCGCGCGGACAATTCGGGCCGGTGAGCGAGTAGGGACTATCGGTCAGTGTTGCGGCAGGCCAAACAAGGCAAGCATGCCGATCCCGAAAGCGATGCGGTACCAGGCGAAGGGCGCGAAGCCCGATTTTCGCACGAAGTGCAAAAACGGCTTCACCACCGCAAGCGCGGCGACGAAGGACACCACAAAGCCGATGGCGATGAGCATGGCGCGCTCGCCCACCAGCTGCTCCTTGTATTCGAAGAAATCGAGCACAAACGCGCCCAGCATGGTGGGGATGGCCAGAAAGAAGGAAAACTCCGCCGCGGCGCCGCGCTCGACCCTCATCAGCATGGCGCCGATCATGGTGGAGCCGGAACGCGACATGCCAGGGACCAGCGCCATGCACTGAAACAGACCGACCAGCAGCGCCTGCTTGATCGTCAGCTTTTCGGCGTTGTCGGTCACCGGGGCTGGCCGGAAGCGCTCGGCCAGCAGCATGATGATCCCGCCGAGGATGAAACCGCCGGCGATGATCGTGGTGTTTTCGAAAAAGACGCCTGAAATGACCTTGTGCAGCAGCACGCCCAGAGCCGCCGCCGGCAGAAACGCCAGAATGATCGTGGCCGCGAAACGGCGCGCCTCCGGATCGGTCGGCAACCGGAGCACTACGCCCCATAGCCGCTGAAAATAGAGAACCAGGATCGCCAGGATCGCGCCCAGCTGGATCATCACGGTGAAAGCGGCGTCGTTGAAGCCGAGAAGCTTTCCGCCAACGAGCAGGTGTCCGGTGGAGGAAACAGGAAGAAATTCCGTCAATCCCTCAAGGATGCCCAGGATGACGGCGTTCAACCACTCGTGCATTCGGTCCCCCTGGCTTCGCTCCATCGCGCGAATCGGCCTTCGGTCACTGAATACCAGCAAATCTTACAAGCGGCTTACCGGGACCTGACGCTTGGCTCATTCGGCTGCAGCATCCGGCCAGGATGCGCCAAAGATTCTAGTTGCTACTCATTCGCATGTGCATTAGTGGTGTCGGAGCGAGGTCTTTTGGCCGCCAAGCCGTGTCCTTTCCCGATGGGACGCAGGGCCTCGCACCCCTTTCGGCGACGGCGTCTCCTCCCGATCCGCCCGCCGCACTCAGCTCCTCCGCCCGTGCGGAGGAGCTTATTTTTCACCCAACTTAACCCGCTCAATCTCCGGGCGCCGGTGCGCCCCGACTCCGTGTTTTGGGGCTAATCCCTGTTTTTGTTGAATCGTCACTGGCGGAAATTCCGTCTGCTGATGTTTAATACGCTGCAAGTGGGGCGACTGGGGACACACATGAGAGTGAGTTTTGCAGCATTCACGGCCGCTGCCGCGGCGTTGTCGCTGGCGGCATGTGCGCAACCGGCGCCGGAAGCGCCGGTGGTGGATGAATCCGGATGCATCAAGCCGGAAACCGGAATCATCCGGCCAGAATCGCCCGGCGTTTCCGCCGCACCCCTGAGCGGTCCGTTCCTGGTGAAATCGCTGATGATCGGCGTGGACCCGGCGAACCCGCAGACGTTCGGATCCCTGCTCTGGAGCAAGACCCAGACCTGGTTCACAGTCCACGACTTCAGCGGGCCGTTCTATCTTGGCGCCGACGAGAATCTCAGCGCGGCGGAGGGCCGCTCACCCTACGCCACAATCTATTTCGGCTGTCGTCTGGAATGAGCCGCGCAACCAACGTCGACTGAACCCTCGATGTTCGGGCGGATTTGGTGTTGACCCAATTCGATAATAATAGTTATTCGCACTAACATTTATTATCGTATTCGGTTGGTGGGGATGAACATGCGCGGCTTTTCGGCGATGACGGTCGGGCTTGCTCTGTTCAGCGCGGCCGCGCCCGTGCGGGCTGAGCCCGGGCTCGCGGGCGAGGTTTACGGCGCGGGCGTCGCCAAGGGCGCCGCGGAATTCGAGCTGCGGTACGGGCGCCTGAATGGCGGCGACGGCGATGGCGAATGGGCGGCGATTGCAGAGGCCGCATATGGCGTTACCGATTGGTGGCGTCCCGCGGTCCTCGCGGAATGGGAGCGTGAGGCCGGCGGAGATACGGCGCTCGAAGCGTTCGCATTCGAAAACATTTTCGATCTGACGGCGACGCGCTCCTGGCCGGTGCATTTCGGCCTCTACGCCGAATACGAAGTCAACGTGAACAGCGGGCCGGACAAGGCCGAGTTGAAGCTGCTGGCGCAGCGCACGCGCGGGCCGTGGGATGCGCGTCTGAATCTCGTGGCGGAGCGTGAGGTCGGCGGCGGCGCCGGCGATCAAACCGAATTCGAATATGCGACGCAGCTGACCTATCGTTTGAACGACGATTTCAAGCTGGGCGTTCAGGGCTTCGGCGATCTCGGCACGAATGACGATTTCGGCAGTCTCGGGGACCTGCCGCATTATTGGGGACCGATGGCGGAGTTCGAAACCTTTGAAACGAGCAAAGGCGAACTGGAAATTCAAGTCGGCTATCTGTTCGGCTTCGGTGAGAACGAAGCGGATGGTCAGCCGCGCATCAAGCTGGAATGGGAGACGAAGTTCTAATCTTCCAGCCTTCCGAGCGACGCGGAAAATACGGCGCCCTTCGAACTGAAGGGCGCCGTTTTCTTATTTCAATTTGGACAATTGTTCGATGACCGCCTCGCCCATCGCCTTGGTGTTGATGGGCGAGCCGCCGTCGGCCTTGGTCCAGATATCGCCGGTGCGCGCGCCGGTTTCCAGCGTGGCTTCGACCGCCTTGCGCAGCAGATCGGCTTCGGCCGGCGCATTGAAGCTGTAGCGCAGCGCGAATTCGAACGAGAGGATCATGGCCAGCGGATTGGCCACGCCCTTGCCGGCGATGTCCGGCGCCGAGCCGTGCACGGGTTCATAAAGACCTGGACCGCCACTGTTTGAAAGCGAGGCGGACGGCAGCATGCCGATCGAACCCGTCAGCATCGCCGCCTCGTCCGAGAGAATGTCGCCGAACAGATTGTCGGTGACGATCACGTCGAATTGCTTGGGCGCCTTGCAGAGCTGCATGGCGCAGTTGTCGGTGTACATATGGCTGAGCGGCACGTCCGGATATTCGGCCTGCTGCAGCTTGGTGATCTCTTCCCGCCACAGCAGGCCGGATTCCATCACGTTCGACTTTTCGCAGGAGGTCACGGCGCCGGGCTTGCCCGAGGCGCGGCGGGCGCGCGCGATTTCGAACGCCACACGGCTGACGCGTTGGATTTCGCTGGTCGTATAGACTTGCGTGTTGATTCCGCGGCGCTGGCCGTCGGGCAGATCGGCGATCCCCCGCGGTTCGCCGAAATAGACCCCGCCCAGCAATTCGCGGACGATCATGATGTCGAGGCCGCGGATCAGTTCCGGCTTTAGCGGCGAGGAATCCACCAAAGCATCGAAACAGAGGGCTGGGCGCAGATTGGCGAACACGCCCAAGGCCTTGCGCAGGGCCAGAAGGCCCGCTTCCGGGCGCTTGTCGTAGGACAGGCCAGCCCATTGCGGGCCGCCCACCGCAGCCAGCAGCGTGGCGGTGGCGTTTTTCGCCTTGCCGATGGTTTCGTCCGACAGCGGCGCGCCTTCAACGTCGTAGGCCGTACCGCCGATCAGCGCCTCGCCGATCTCGATATTCAGGCCCCGGGCCTTGTTGAACCATTCCACGACGCGGCGCGCTTCGGCGGCGATCTCAGGACCGATCCCGTCGCCGGGCAGTAAAAGCAGGGAATTAGACATCAGGGAGCCTTTTCGATTGGGGCTTAAGCAGACAAGACGCGGACGGGTGGTTTTGGCAGGGATTAAGGCCGGACTTCAAGGAATCTAACCGAAATCCCCACTGGCGCGTCCGGGCGACGCGCGCTAAACCCCCCGCTCTTTATCGCGAAAATCGAGGAAAGCCATGGGCTACCGTGTCGCCGTTGTTGGCGCTACCGGAAATGTCGGCCGTGAAATGCTCAACATCCTGGACGAGCGCAAATTCCCGGCCAGCGAAGTGATTTGTCTCGCGTCCCGCCGTTCGGTGGGCGTTGAGGTGTCCTACGGCGACAAGATCCTCAAATGCCGCGACCTGGAGACCTTCGATTTCTCCGGCGTGGACATCTGCCTGATGTCGGCCGGCGGCAGCGTGTCGACCGAATGGTCGCCTAAAATCGGCAAGGCCGGCGCCGTGGTCATCGACAATTCCTCCGCCTGGCGGATGCATCCTGACGTGCCCCTGATCGTGCCGGAAGTGAATCCGGACGCGGTGGTGGACACGCACAAGATGAACATCATCGCCAATCCGAACTGCTCGACCGCGCAGCTCGTCGTGGCGCTGAAGCCGCTGCATGACCGCGCGAAGATCAAGCGCGTGGTGGTCTCGACCTATCAATCCGTGTCCGGCGCCGGGAAGGCCGGCATGGATGAGCTGTGGCTGCAGACCAAGGGCGTCTATGAGGCGAACCCGATCGAGCCGCAGAAATTCTCCAAGCCGATCGCTTTCAACGTCATTCCGCACATCGACGTCTTCATGGAGGACGGCTTTACGAAGGAAGAGTGGAAGATGACGGTTGAGACCAAGAAAATCCTCGACCCGAAAATCAAGCTGACCGCAACCTGCGTGCGCGTGCCAGTGTTCGTCGGCCATTCTGAAGCCGTGAACATCGAGTTCGAGGAAGAGCTGAGCGCCGAGGAAGCGCGCGGCCTGATGTCGAGCTTTCCCGGCCTCGTCGTCATCGACCGTCACGAAGCGGGCGGCTACGCCACGCCAAAAGACGTCGCGGGCGAATGGCCGGTTTACATCAGCCGCGTGCGCGTCGACCCGACGGTTGAGAACGGCCTCGCGCTCTGGTGCGTCGCGGATAATCTGCGCAAGGGCGCGGCGCTGAACGCCGTGCAGATCGCGGAATTGCTGATCCAGCGGGGTATGCTGAAAGCGTCGTGAGCACCGACCAAAACGCCAGCACGGGCTTTTTCGTCGGGATTCTGACGCAGGTGATCTGGGGATTGCTGCCGTTTTATACGGAGCTCTACCACGGCACGCCCGCGATGCATGTTCTCGTCGCGCGCGTACTGGCCTGCTCCGTCACGATGGCCTTGCTGGTCTTCCTTTTCAAACAGCACAAGGACGTGTTCGCGCTGTTCCGCGAACCGAAGCGTCTGGCCGCCTATACGATCGCCGCACTGGTGCTGAGCGTAAACTGGACGACCTTCTTCTGGGCCGTTGAGCATGGTTATGTGCTGGAGCTGAGCTTCGCTACCTATCTGCTGCCGCTGGTCTCGATCGCGATGGGCGTAATTTTTCTGCGCGAGAAATTGACGCGCTGGACGGCGGCGGGTTTGACCGTCGCCGCTTTGGGCGTCGTCGCGATCCTGTCCCGCGGGACGGAAGCGCCATTCGTGATCGTCGGCATGGCCGCGCCCTTCGCCACCTATACCCTGATCCGCAAGACCAACCGCATTGCGCCACTGGCGGGCTTCGCTTTCGAAGTCTGGGTGATGGCGATCTTCGCGGTGGGTTATTTGCTGCTGCGGCCGGACGATCCGCCGATCGGCCCGAATGACGGCTGGCTGCATATTTTGTGGCTCATCAGCTTCGGCCCGCAGACCGCCGCCACCATGGTGATGTTCAATTACGCCGTGCACCATTTGCGGCTGTCGACGTCAGGCATGCTGCAATTTGGCTCGCCCACGATCACGTTTCTGATTGCGGCGCTGCGCGGCGATCACATGAATGAGGCGAAGATCCTCGGCTTTGCGCTGATCTGGGTGGGCGTGATCTGCTACGCCATCGACGCCTGGCGCGCCCGCGCTGCGCACCGCACGGAATTGGAAGCGACGATCGAGGCGTCGGACGCGCGCTAGGCGATTTCGCCGCCGCCATGTTCGCCCGCCAGATAGGAATGCGAGCGCATTTCCATCAGCCGTGAAACGCAGCGCTCGAACTCGAATGCGCCGTCGCCCTGCACGTACAATGCCTGCGGCTGGGCCGCAGCGGACGCGACCAGCTTGGTGCGGGTTTCATAAAGCGCATCGACCAGCGTTACGAAGCGCTTGGCCACGTCGCGCCGCTCCGGCGAAAGCGTGGGGATGCGATCCAGAATCAGCGTGTTCACGGCCTGAGCCAGCGCCAGATAATCCTCCGCGCCGAGCGGTTTGGCGCACAAATCCTCGAAGCTCGCGCGCGCCACGCCCGCCGCGAAGGCCGGCACCTTGAACATGCGCCCGCGCAGATCGAGCTCCAGCGGGCGTTGCTTGGCGCCCATGGTCAGGCGGGTCCAGGCGCGGTCCAGCGCCGCGTCAGCCTCTGCTCCCAACGGCGCGTGCCAAACAGGCTCCGCCTCCAGCCGTTCCAGCCGGTAGTCGCGCGGCCCGGCCAGCGTCAGTACGTCCAGATGCTTTTCCAGCATATCGATGAAGGGCAGGAAAAGCTGGCGGTTGATCCCGTTGAGATAGAGATCGGACGGCTTGCGGTTGGACGTCGCCACCACCACCACGCCCTTGGCGAACAGGCGCTCGAACAGGCGGCCCAGGATCATCGCATCGCCGATATCCGTGACATGGAATTCGTCGAAGCACAGCAGGCGCGCTTCCTTCGCCACGGCGTCCGCGACTGGCTGGATGGGATCGCCTTCCTGTTTCTTGCGCCGCTCCGTGATCGCCTTGTGAATCTCCAGCATGAAGGCGTGGAAGTGGACGCGGCGCTTATGCTTTTCCGGCGCGGCGTCGAAGAACAGATCCATCAGCATGGATTTGCCGCGGCCCACCGGCCCCCAGATGTACAGACCGCGCGGCTGGGACTTCCCGCCGAACAGGCCCTTGGGCTTCAGCGCCCGCGCCAAGTCGGACAGGCGCGCGGCGACCGCCTCCTGCACATCGTCGTGCTCGAAGCGGCCCTCGGCGACATTGGCGCGGTAGGCGGCAAGAAGATTGGATCGGCTCAAAACATCACACGGAACGACGCGGGAGAAGCATCCTATTTCACGAGGCGGCGCGGCTGCGCAATTCCTTCAGCATGTTGCCGGTCGCTTCGGGCGTGGAGCCGATAATGTAGCGCCATTCATCGCCCTTTTTTCCCGTGCGCTTCCAGAAAAAGGCCGGGAAGCCGATCTCGGCGCGGCTGGCCTGCAGCGCCCCGTCGATTGTGGCGACCGTGGCCCGGCCGCGCTCCACATACTCGATGTCGTCGCTGGCCATGCCGTAATGCGCCTGGGTGGGGGAGGTGTAGGCCAGCCAGGAGCGGGTTCGGGAAACGTCCGCCGCCGCAGCTTCCTCCTGCACATTGGCGCCGTCCATCCGGCGCGGCGCGAATTCGATGGCGCGCACTTCCACGCCGGCGGCGAGCAGGCGCTTCAGCTCCGTCTTTTTGAACGCGGCGCAATATGGGCAGGTGGGAAAGCCAACGACATATAATTCCGGGCCGGAGCCCCCGGAGGACGCCCAGTCCGCCAGCGTTAGCGCCTCGCCCAGGCGATACGCGGCGCGCGGCGCGATGGTGCGCGGCTGGGACTGCAGAATCTGATGGAGGAACAACAGCGAAGCGATGGCGGCGAAGGCCGTCGCAAAGGTCACGCTCACCAGAACGATCAAGAGGCGCGGATTTTTCACGTCCGTCATCGGACCCAGCCAGCCCGTGGACGCCGCAGCGGCCTCCCCCGCGTTCTGGTCCGTCGCTTGCGCCACTACGCTCTCCCCCTCGCGGATGCGATGGGCAGGACCCTTGCGCCTTTTCCGCGCCGGGGCAAGGTCCCAAAACTCATGTCCCGCCGCACCCGGCGCGACTAGGATGCGGCGCTGGATAGGGGGGCCGCATGACAGATGATTCTTCGATCCCGTTCGTGAGCGCGATGACGGACGGCGTCCGCATCCGGGCCAAAGCGGGCGACGTCCTTTTCCGTCCCGGCGAGGCGTGCCGCGGCTTCATCGCCATACGATCCGGTTGCGTCCGCGTTTCGCTGACCGCCGCGTCGGGGCGGGAAATCGTTCTGTATCGGGTCCGGCCCGGGCAGATCTGCCTGCAGACCTTTTCGTGCCTTCTGGAGAACAAATCCTACGCGGCGGAAGGAATCGCCGAACAGGACCTGGACGCGGTCCTTGCGCCGCCGGCCTTGTTTCAGCGCCTGCTGGATGAGGACGGCGCGTTCCGCGCCGCACTGTTGCGCTCGGCCGCGGACCGCTTCGCCGATTTCGAACAGGTGGTTCAGACGCTGGCGTTCACGGGGCTGGCGCAGCGAACCGCCGGGGCGCTGCTCCGTCTCAGCGACGCGCAGGGCGAAGTGTCCGCCACACATGAAGCGATCGCCGCCGAAATCGGCTCCGCCCGCGAGGCCGTCAGCCGCCAATTGGGCGCCTTCGCCAAAGAGGGTCTGGTGCAGCTCGCGCGCGGCAAAATCAGCCTGCTGCGCCGCGACATCCTGGCGCGCACCAGTCTCGACCCTGTGTGACCTCGTCACCGACGGCAGGTCGCAACGCCGCTAGCGTGCCTCCGTAAGCCGCATCGGCGGCCGATGGAGATCGGAACATGAAACCAAATGAAGGCGCGATCGATCGCGTATTGCGGGTTGTCGTAGGGCTCGGCGTGCTGTCGCTGGTCTTTCTCGGCCCGAAAACGCCCTTGGGTTATATCGGTCTGGTTCCGCTGCTGACTGGGCTGATCGGGATTTGCCCGCTTTATTCCCTGCTCGGAATCAATACCTGCCCCGTGAAAAAAGCGGGCTGATTCAGCCATTATGGGGGTCGCTTGCACATCGGGCGAACCGTGACATTCTCCCTGCGGCGGCGGTAAAGGCCGCAGGGCGAAACGTTTGGCGGAACGGGCGATCTTCGAAACGAAAACGGCTGCGCGGGCGAAGCATATCGTCGACGTGCTGATCGAGGAGCGCGCGCCCAATCTGGCCATGCATTGGTCGTGGCCCTATCTGCGCGCCTTGCTGAACACGGTTCTGGGCTATGACGCGGCGATCGCCCTGGCCGACGCCATCGCGCCGATGAACGGCCATGACGCCCTTCTCTACGTCAGCGGCCTGCTGGACGTGCGCCTCAAGGTCGAAGGCCTGGAGAACATCCCCAAGTCCGGGCGCTGCATCGTCGTCAGCAATCACCCCACCGGCATCAGCGACGGCGTGGCCCTGTACGACGCGCTGCGCCCCATCCGTCCCGACGTTTGTTTCTTCGCCAACGCCGACGCCCATCGCGTCTGCGCCGGCTTCCACGACAATCTGATTCCCGTGGAATGGGTCTATGAAAAACGCACGGCGGCCAAGACGCGCGACACGCTGCGCGCGGCGGTGAAGGCGCTGAACGACGAGCGGCCTTTGGCGATCTTTCCAGCCGGGCGCCTGGCGCGCAAACAGAACGGCCGCCTGATGGACCCCGAATGGTCGAACACCTGCGCCAGTCTGGCGCGCAAGCACGACGCGCCCGTCGTCCCCGTTTATATGTCCGGGCCATGGTCATTCTGGTTTCACTTCTTCAATGAATTCTCGAAGGAGCTGCGCGACATCACACTGTTCCATGAAATGCTGAACAAACGCGGGCGCACCTTCGAACTGATCATCGGACCGCTGATCCCCGCCGGCGCCATGGATGGCGACGCCAATGTGCGCACCCGCGATCTGAAATATTATATCGAGACCGTTTTGCCGTATGGCGCGAAGACGCCGTTCGCGCGCTAATGCAAGTCAAGGCCGAAGGCCAACAGGGAGAGAACTTCATGAACCCCATCATTCTTGGCCGTTCGGGCCTCGCCGTCAGCCCGCTGTGCCTGGGCGCGATGACGCTGGGCGATCATGACAAGAACGCCGTTTTGGGCGGACTGGGCGTCGATTCCTCAGCCTCCGAGCGCCTGCTGCACGCTTATCTTGAGAAGGGCGGCAATTTCATCGACACCGCCGACGGCTACGCTGCGGGCGAAAGCGAGCGCATCATCGGCCGGGCGCTGGCGGAAGGAAAAAACCGCGACGACGTGGTCATCGCCACCAAATACACGACCAGCCATGGCGGTAGCGATCCGAACAAAGGTGGCAGCGGCCGCAAGAACGCCTATCGCGCTTTAGAAGGCTCGCTGAAGCGTCTGCAGACGGATTATGTCGATCTCTATTGGGTTCACTTCTGGGATCACGTGACCCCCATCGAGGAAGTCGTGCAGACGATGGACGCGCTGATCCGCGCCGGAAAGATCCGCTATTACGGCCTGTCCAACGCGCCGGCCTGGTATGTTTCCCGCCTCGTCACGCTGGCCGAGCAGCACAACATGGCTGCGCCGATCGCGATGCAGCTGGAATATTCGCTGGTGGAGCGCTCCATCGAACGCGAGCATTTCCCCATGGCGCGCGCGCTGAACCTTGGCCTGTGCGTGTACAGCCCGCTGGCCGGCGGCGCCCTTTCCGGCAAATACAAGAAGACCGGCGCGACCGAGGAAGGCCGGCTGTCGAAGGGCCTTTATGGTGGATTGCGCCGCACCGAACGAGAAGGCTTCTGGGATCTGCTGGCCGAGATGGAGAAGATCGCGGGCGAGGTCGGCGGCACAGTCGCGCAGGTGGCGCTGAACTGGGCGCAGGGCGGGCTGCCCTCAACCTCAATCATTATCGGCGCGACCAAGCCGGAGCAGCTTGACGCGAACATGGGCAGTCTGAACTTCACGCTGACGCCCGAACAGCGCGGACGGCTGGAGGCGCTGTCGATGCACGAACTCGGCACGCCCTATCATTTCGAATACGAGCCGCTGCGGTCCTATATGTTCGGGGCGTTTCCGAAACGGTGAATGCCTATTCCGGCGCCCAGCCGTTCAGCTCCAGCGCTTCGCCCGCAAAGTAGAGCGAGCCGCAGATCAGCACGCGCGCGGGGCCGTGAATGGACGCCAGCGCTTGGTGGATGTCGCCGCAATCGCTGGCCATGAAGTCGAGCCTGTGCGCTTCGTCCGCCAGATCGGCGCTGGGGCGCGCGGCTTCGCTCTTGCCGGGCGTCACGGCCAGCACTTCCGACGCCACGCCCGCGAAGGCGGACAGAAATCCCGCCGCGTCCTTGGTGTTGAGCATGCCCACGATCAGCACCAGCGGGCGCGGATCGATGGCGGCGCGATAGCTCTCCGCGACGGCGCGCGCCGCATGAGGATTGTGCCCGCCGTCGAGCCAAAGCTCGCCGCCTTTAGCGCGTACGATATCGGCGAGCGGTCCGCGCTCGAGCTTCTGTTTGCGCGCGGGCCAGCGCGCCGTGGCGACGCCCTTGCGGATGGCGCTCAATGGAATCTCCACCGCCGTCTGCGTGAGCGCGGTGATCGCAGCGAGCGCGGCATTGTCGCGCTGATGCGCGCCGTCCAAAGCGGGCGTGGGCAAATCAAAAGGCGGCTGCCCTGCCAGGAAAACGCGGCGGCCGTCCTCCACCACATCCCAATCCTCGCCGCGCACCAGGATGGGCGCGCCGATGCGTTCGGCCTCGCGCACCAGCACCTCGCGGGCTTCGGGATTCTGCACGCCGACGATGGCGGAACAGCCAGGCTTGAAGATGCCCGCCTTCTCGCGCGCGATGCTGGCGATGTCTGGCCCCAGATAGTCCTGGTGGTCGAGATCGACCGGCGTGATAACCGTCGCCGCCGGCAGCCGGATGACGTTGGTGGAATCCAGACGGCCGCCGAGCCCGGTTTCGAGAATCACCAGATCGGCGCTGCTTTCGGCGAAGGCCAGAAACGCCGCCGCTGTGGTGATTTCGAAAAACGTGATAGGTCCGCCCGCGTTCGCAGTTTCGGTGCGCTCAAGAACGGAAATCAGATGATCGGGCGTGATCAGTTCGCCGGAGATTCGGAAGCGTTCGCGAAAGTCTACGAGGTGCGGGGAGGAATAGACGTGGACGGAAAGACCAGCCGCCTCGGCCATGGCGCGTAGGTAAGCGCAGGTAGAGCCCTTGCCGTTGGTGCCCGCGACATGGATCACGGGCGGCAAGCCGTCCTGCGGATCGCCGAGCGCGCTGAGCAGCCGCTCCATGCGGCCGAGCGAGAGATCGATGCGTTTGGGGTGCAGCGACAATAAACGCGTCAAGATCGCCTGGGCCTCAGGCGATGCGGTTAGGTGATCGCTCATGGCATGAGCCGCTTAAGCGGCTTTGGCGCGCGTCGCCATCAGAATGGATAGAATGGAGGCCAGCTTCGCCTTCATCTCGCGGCGATCGACCACGATGTCCACCATGCCCTTTTCGTGCTGGTGTTCGGCGCGCTGGAATCCTTGCGGCAATTTCTGGCGGATGGTTTGCTCTATCACGCGCGGGCCGGAGAAGCCGATGAAGGCGTTCGGCTCGGAAATGTGCACGTCTCCCAGCATCGCATAAGACGCCGTGACGCCGCCCGAGGTCGGATCGGCGATGATGCAGACATAAGGCAGTCCCGCCTGCTTCACTTCCTGCAGCGCCAGCGTCGTGCGCGCCAATTGCATGAGCGACAGCGTGCCTTCCTGCATGCGGGCGCCGCCGGACGCGGCCACGCAGACGAATGCGCTCTTGCGCGCCACGGCTTCTTCCGCCGCCTTGATGAAAGCTTCGCCCGCCGCCATGCCCAGCGAACCGCCGAGGAAGTCGAAATCCTGCGCGATCATGAGCGTGGGCACGCCGCCGATCTTGCCGTGGCCTATGGACATGGCGTCGATGCGGCCCGTCTTGGCGCGGGCCGCCTTCAAGCGCTCGACATAGGGTTTGTCGTCCGTGAAGCCGAGCGGGTCTTCCGACGCGCTTGGCGCTTCGATCTCGGTCCACTTCGCATTGTCGAAGAGATAGCGAAAGCGATGCTGCGGCCCGATGCGCAGATGCACGCCCGCCGGCGTCACCCATTGGCTTTGCTCAAGGTCGCGCTTGTAGAGAAGCTCACCCGTCTTGGGACATTTGATCCACAAATCGCCCGGCGTATCGCGCTTGGCGAAGAGCGGCTTGATATTGACCCCAGGAGTCGACTTAGAAAGCCAGGACATTCGGCCTCTCAATTCTTCGCGCTTTGCAGCGCCGAAACTACTTCCGTGCGGAATGCGCAGCGCTCGCCAGTTTTGTCGTCAACGCCAAAGCGTCGGCGACGGCTTGCGCCGGCGAACCGGCATTTTCGATCGCGTCCACAATCGCCGACCCCACGACGACTGCATCCGCGGCGCGAGCCACGGCGGCGGCCTGTTCTTCCGTCCGCACGCCAAAGCCCACGGCCGCCGGAATGCCGGACAACGCGCGCACGCGCTGCACAGCCGCACCCGCCGCGTCGGACGCTACAGCCTTTACGCCCGTCACGCCCGTTACGGATACATAATACAGGAAGCCCTTGGCGCCGGACAGGATGCGCCTGAGCCGGGAATCATCGGAGGTCGGCGCCGCCATCCGGACAAGGGTTAAGCCCTCATTCTCCATGGCCGTGCGCAGCGGACCGTCTTCTTCCGGCGGCGCATCGACGATCAGCGCGCCGTCCACGCCGGACTCCCTGGCCTTTTTCGCAAAGACTTCCAGACCCATCGTATCGATCGGGTTCAGATAGCCCATCAGGATCAGCGGCGTGTCTGGATGTTTGGCGCGGAAACCCGCGGCCAGCGCCAGCGTCTTTTTCAGGGTCATCTTGCCTTTGAGGGCGCGCTGACCGGCGCGTTGAATCGTGGGACCGTCCGCCATTGGATCGGAAAACGGGAAGCCCAGCTCGATCAGATCGACGCCGGCGCCCGGCAGGCCGTCGAGAATCTGGGCCGTCGTCTCCATGTCCGGATCGCCGGCCATGATGTAGGCGATGAAGCCCGCGCGGCCTTCCTTCTTCAGCGCCGCGAATTTCGCGCTGATGCGCTCGACGCCGAAACTCATATTTTCACCCCCAGCGCGTCGGCGACGGTGAAGATGTCCTTGTCGCCGCGGCCGCACAAATTCATCACGACGATCCCGCCTTTGCCGATGTCCTTCGCGATCTCGCCGATGCGCGCCAGCGCGTGCGCGGGTTCAAGCGCGGGAATGATGCCCTCGAGCTTCGAGCAAAGCTGGAACGCCTCGAGCGCCTCTTCATCCGTCGTCGACAGATACGTCGCCCGGCCCGTGTCGCGTAAGTAAGAATGCTCCGGCCCGACGCCGGGATAATCGAGCCCAGCCGAGATGGAATGGCCTTCCAGGATCTGGCCGTCGTCGTCCTGCAGCAGATAGGTGCGGTTGCCGTGCAGCACGCCGGGCCGGCCGCCATTCAGCGCCGCCGCGTGGCGATTATAAACGTGGAGCCCTTCGCCCGCCGCCTCGACGCCGATCAGCTTCACGCTCTCATCATTGATGAAAGGATGGAACAGGCCAATGGCGTTGGAACCACCGCCGATGCAGGCCACCACGGCGTCCGGCAGTCTGCCCTCGCGCTGCAGAATTTGCGCGCGCGCTTCCCTGCCGATCACGGATTGGAAATCGCGCACCATCGCCGGGTAAGGGTGGGGGCCTGCCGCCGTGCCAATGAGATAG
>CAYNCS010000077.1:0-15739 GCA_964395875.1 uncultured Caulobacteraceae bacterium
GCGGCCCAGCCGTTGGCGTCCGTCTTGAGATTTTGCATTTCGATCGTCAAAGGCGGCGCGCCGCCGCCGCTGAGCCGCACCACGCCTTGCCCGTTCACGCCTTTGGGACCTGCGGCGATAAAGGCGCCCGCGGCGCTGCTGGAAATGTTCAGCTGCGCGCCGGAGCGCGCTTCGGAATCTGCGCGCAGAATTCGCAGCGTCAATCCGTCTTCAGCGGCAATGATGTCACCGGAGGCGGACGCCGTCATATCCTGTCCCGCGCGCAGGAAGCTCTCACCCGCCGCCGCGAAGGGCGCCTTCAGCGGATCCGGCCATTTGCCGTCGATCAGCGCATTCTGGATCTTGCGGCGCGTCTCATCGCCGAATTGCGCCTCGGGTGCGCTGAAGCTCCACCCGCCGCGGCCGTCGAGGCGCGCATCGATCGGCAACGCGCCGGAAAATCCGCCCGCGAAGGTTGCGCTCGGCGCGATAGCCCAGGCGCCGCCGAGTTCGGCAGCGTCCGCCTTCCAGCTCACGCGATCCACGGGCCCATCGGACTTTTCCGCCCGCGCATTCAAGGTCAGCGCAGCAATCGTCTCGCCTTGGACATTGAGGCCGGCGCCGCTCGCCGAAACGTCCAGCGCGCCGATTAGATTGTCCAGGGCGCCGCCGAAACCGCGCGTGTTGAGATTAGCCTTCACGGACACGTCCCTGGCGTCTGCAACGGCGCTGGCGATTTGGCCCGCCTGCAGATCGGCGTTCGCGGTGAGAGAATCGCCAACGACTCGCGCACTGAGCGTGCCGCCAAGCAGGCGTCCATTGAGACCCGGCCCGCGCAAACGGCCGGGATCGATCTCGAAATTGGCGCCGTAATTCTTCGCCGCGAGGTCGCCGCCGACGCCGCCCCGCACGTTGATTGTGCCGAATTTCGACTCAACCGTGATCAGAGCGTTCGGCGCCGAAAAGCGGCGCACCAACACGCCTTCGCCCTTATTTGCCTTGGCCGCGGGCGAAGTGAACAGCGCCTCGACACCGCGGAAATCGGGACCTGCGTCTTTCCAGTCGAAGGTCCAGTGCGCGTGCTCGACCTGGATGTCATCGAGCTCGACCTTCCATGGGGCCTTCCAGACGAAGCGGGCGCGAACGCTGTCCGCTTCGAAGCCGGGCGCCTTTTCGGGGCCAAGGCGGAACTTGTCGATTTCAACCCCGGTTAGGTCCAGACGTTTGATTTTAATGCTGGAATCGACATGACGCTCAAGCAGGAAGCCCCGGGCCCAGTTCTCCGCAATTGGCGTCCGAACCAGCCATAGGGCCGCGACCGTCAGCGCCGCGCCGGAGGCGATCACCGCCGGCGAAGGCAAACGTGCGCGGCGCTCTCCCGAAGCGGCGCCGTGTTCTTGTGCAGAGGGCGTGGCCATCGCCGCTCGGCTAACCTTTCGTTCGCGTAAATGGAGAGCGGTCGCGCAACCGCATTACAGATGCGTTAAGCCACATTTTTGTCTTTATAGCGACGCCATCCTAATGGCCTAAGACGGGCGTGAGCGGATGCGTCCAGCGAGAGTTTCGGGTACGAAACATCTGCGCTTGCGGGGGATCCGGAACAGGATTTTGGACCAAAAATTGCATTCCGGAAGGGCAAAGGGGCCCTGAGAGGGAAGCGGCGGCTTTCGGTCCAGATCCATGGTGGGTAATACGCAGCCGCAACAAAAGCGGCGCCAGAAAAAGGATGAGATGCCCATGGCCGACCCGATGGCCGACCAGGACACTGAAATCTCCGGCGACCACGCCAGGGGGAAAACAACAAAGCGCCGCAACAAGCTCATCTTGGCCGGATCGCTTATTTGCGGCCTCGCCGTCGGCGCAGTCGCTATGGGCCTGGCCGACGATCTGGGCCGCGACATCGCCATCTACCGCAGCCAAGTGCTGGCCAAAATCCACGCCGACGCCGTCCGCAAACAGCGCCAATTGGTGGCGGAAGAGCATCTGGCCTTCGTCAGCGACCGTCCGTCCGGTGAGGAATTGAAAACCTCTCTCGCCAAAGGCGAGACCATCGCCGGCGCCGTCACCCGCGCCGGTGCGACCAGTCAGGACGCAGCAGCCGTGGCCGCCGCCTTCTCTCAAGTGGCGGACGCGCGCGATCTGCGCAGCGGCCAGCCCATCACCGTTTATCTGTCGTCGTATTCCGGCGCCGACGCCCTTGCGGGCATCTCGCTGCGCACCGCCGCCGACAAGACGATCTCCATCGCGCGCGGCGCGGATGGCGGCTACGTCGCCCGCGAACTTGCGGTCGCCACATTCCCCGCTTACGGCCACGCCCGCGGACAGATTGAAGGCAGCCTTTACGGCTCGGCCCTCGCCGCCGGCGCGACGGACCGCGAAGTCGCCGAATTCGCCGACCAGCTCGCTTATGACGTCGACTTCGAGCGCGACGTTCTGCCGGGCGACGGTTTTGAAATGGTCTTTGAACGTCAGGTCGACCGCAGCGGCGCCACGGTGCGCACCGGCGATCTGCTGTTCATGGCGTTCGAGCCGAAGGTCGGCAAACCGCGCCGTTTCTATCGTTTCCTGGAGCCCGAGACCGGCAAGGTCGATTTCTTCGACGAAGCCGGCTACTCGATCCGCCGCTTCCTGATGGCCACGCCGATCAACAACGCGCGCCTGACCTCCGGCTTCGGCCTCCGCCGCCACCCAATTCTCGGCTACAACCGCATGCACAAGGGCGTCGATTTCGGCGCGTCGATCGGCACGCCTGTGATGGCCGCCGGCGACGGCGTCATCGTCGAGGCCGGCCGCAAGGGCGGCTACGGCAATTACGTCCGCATCCAACACGGCAACGGCTATTCCACCGCGTACGGCCACCTGTCGCGTTTCGCGCCCGGCATCCGCAAAGGCGCCCGCGTCAGCCAGAGCCAGATCGTGGCCTATTCCGGCAATACCGGCGCTTCCACCGGCCCGCACCTCCATTACGAAGTGATGGTCAACGGCCAGCAGATCAATCCGCAAAGCGCGAAGCTGCCCACGGGGCGCCAGCTCACCGGCGCCACCCTCGTCGCCTTCCGCTCAGAGCGTGAGCGCATCGACGGCATCCGCGATGGCCGCATCCAATCGCCGGCGCCGATGGTCGCCAGCAATGGCGACGTGCGGCAGGCCTCGCTCAAGGGCCGCCTCTAAACCAAGCATTGAACGAAATTATTCAGCCGCCGTAGCTTCCGCTGCGGCGGCTTTTTCGCGCGCCGGCGGTTCGCCATAGACGGTGGTGCGCTGCCGCGCCGGCCGGCCGAGTTCCGCCGCAATGCGCCGCATGGCGGCTTCATCAAGCAATTGGCCGTTCTGACCGCCAGCCGCACGGGTGATGGATTCATTCATCAACACGCCGCCCAGATCGTTCACGCCCGCCTGCAGACACACCGCCGCGCCGTCCGGCCCCATCTTCACCCACGAGGTCTGGATGTTGTTAATCTGCCCATGCAGCGCCAGACGCGCGATCGAATGCATCAGCACGGATTCGCGAAATGTCGGGCCGGAACGCGCTTTGCCCTTGCGCCACATCGGCGCTTCCATGTGCACGAAGGGCAGCGGCACGAACTCGGTGAAGCCGCCGGTGCGCTTCTGCAGATTGCGCACGCGCAGGATATGCCGCGCCCAATGCTCGACGCGATCGACATGGCCGAACATGATCGTGGCGGTTGAGCGCAGGCCGATGGAATGCGCCGCCTCCATGACCGCGAGCCATTCGGCGGTGTTGATCTTGTCGGCGCAGATGATCTGACGCACTTCGTCGTCGAGGATCTCCGCCGCCGTGCCGGGAAGCGTCGAGAGCCCCGCATCCTTCAGGCGCCTGAGATAATCGACTAGATGTAAATTGGAGGTTTGCGCGCCGTGCGTGATCTCCAGCGGCGAGAACGCATGCACATGCATGTCGGGCGTCGCTTCCTTAACCGCGCGCACGATGGAGACGTATGTCTCGCCGTCGTAATCGGGGTGGATGCCGCCCTGAAGACAGACTTCCGTCGCGCCGGCGTCCCAGGCTTCGGAGGCGCGCCGCGCCACTTCCTCAAGATCGAGCTTGTAGGCTGGACCGCGCGCGTCGCGCGCGCCGCCGCCTTTGGAGAAGGCGCAGAAGGTGCAGCGATACGAACAGATGTTCGTGTAATTGATGTTGCGATTGATCACGAAGGTGATCGTGTCGCCGCTCACTTCTCGGCGCAGCGCATCAGCCCGCGCGATGATCGCGCGCAGATCCGCCCCGCGCGCCGCGAACATCCGCACGATGTCCTGCTCGTCCAGCTCTGCGCCCGTCACTGCGCGATCGAGAATTCGCACGATTTCCGGCGATGGATCGCCATCACTGTTCCTGAGCAACGCCGCCATACCCGGAACCTCGGCGTTCATGCCGGGGCTCCAGTCTTCGGCGCGTGCAAAGCCGAAAGAATCCGCCGCACGCAGCACAGGCTTGACGAAGCCTGGGTCGACCCAGTTTTCGGCTTTGCGCGCATAAGGCGCGCCAATCGCGAGGCGTTCGATCAGATGCCGGCCGGCCTGCCGCGTGGTCTCGGCCAGCGCATCCAGATGCGGCCAGGGCGCTTCGGGATTCACGTGATCGGGCGTCACCGGCGAGACGCCGCCCCAATCATTGATCCCGGCGCGCACCAAGGCCGCGAGTTCGTCCGGCTGCAGGTTCGGCGGCGCCTGCAATGACATCGCTGGCCCGAAGATCAGACGCGCGGCGGCGACCGTCCACAGATGCTCCTCCAGCGGCGGCTCGGGCGCGTCGGCCATGCGCGTATCCGGCTTGGCCTTGAAATTCTGGATGATAATTTCCTGGATGTGGCCGTGCGCGTCGTTGAGGTCGCGGATCGCGAGAAGCGCTTCGATGCGTTCTTCGCGCGTCTCGCCGATGCCGATCAGCAGCCCCGTCGTCATGGGCACGCGCGCTTCGCCCGCAGCCTTCAACGTCTCGATGCGCCGTGCCGGGACTTTGTCCGGTGAGCCATGATGCGGCATGCCCTTTTCCGACAAGCGATCCGACGCCGTTTCCAGCATCAACCCCATCGAAACGGAAACGGTGCGCAGGCGCGCGAAATCGTCGGCGCTCATCACGCCCGGATTGAGATGCGGCAGCAGACCCGTCTGCTCGAACACCGCCTTGGCGGCGTGGAACAGATAGTCCAGCGTCGAGGAATAGCCGTTTTCGGCGAGCCAGGTCTTCGCCGCCGCGTAGCGCAGCTCCGGCTGATCACCGAGCGTGAACAGTGCTTCCTTGCAACCGGCGGCGCGGCCTTGTTGGGCGATGTCGACGCATTGCTCGATGGTGAGGAACGGGGCCTTCACCGCGCGCGGCGCCTTGGCGAAGGTGCAATAGTGGCAGACGTCGCGGCAGAGATGCGTCAGCGGGATGAACACCTTGCGGGAATAAGACACGTCGCGGCCCCAGCCCTGCAGGGTCAGGGCTTCAGCCTCCGCCGTCAGCGCCGCAGAGTCCTGCAACGCCAGCGCCAACGCGGCGTCCCGGCCGGGTCGAACCCATTCCGCATCAAGCTCCCGCGCTCTCGTCACGTCCAGCGCCATCCCGATCAATCCACCCTTATTGGTTCTGCGCAGCATAGCGGCGCTGTGCAAATACGCCAGAGCACGATGCGATCAAACCGGATCGGTTTGATCGTTGAATCGTGCCCGGCAACTTTGAATGAGAGCCTTTCTTATCCGATTAAATCATCGATTTGATCGGGAAAGGCTCTCGCGCATCAAATGGCTATCTTATGCCGTCAAAGGAAGACCCTCGGCCTGGCGGCGCTTCAAAAGCCGCAAATAACCATGCAACGCCTCGCAATCGAGGCCGTGCATCATCAGGCGAAAGCCGGAGCCCACCGTCGCCAGCGGCACCAGGGGGTGGCCGTTCTTCATGAACGCCAAATGATAATCGGAGCGCAGAATCTTCGCGATATAGACCGCGATAATCTCGTCGAGTTGCAGGGAATTCGACGCCCGGATGAAATCATTTCGCGTCAGCAGCAAAGCGTACATCGGCGTATAGACTTCCACCGCCGTCTGCACGTCCGCGAAATTCAGCCACCCCTTTTTCGTCGGCTCGATGGGGAATGGCCCGTCGGTGATCATCGAAAAATCGATCCGCTCGGGCGCCTCCAGCTCCCGCCCCTGCGCCTTCAGGCTCTGATTCAGCTGGATGATGAAATTGAAGATGTTCAGGTCGTGCTGCAGGAAGGTGTTCGCCTCCAGATCCTTCAGCACGCACGGCCGCAAAGGCTCCGTCTCCACCTGCACGTCCCCCGCATTCGCCTTAATGAAGGCGAGCAATTCGGTGCCCACATGGAAGTGGCGCATGATGAGCAGGTTGCAGTCGGGACTGGCGAAGGTCTTCAGCCCCCAGTGGATCAGCCGATGCAGCGTACCGTTCAGATTCGGAAAGCGCGGCGAGATCCCACGCACGATCTTCACGAAAATGAAGCTCACCCAGATCAGCGGCCGGATCACCGGAAACAGCCGGTAGCGGCAGAACGACGCCGCCCCGCGCAATAACGCGCCCTTCGCCTCCGGATCAATCGGCAGCGATTCATCCAGCTGCAGCGCCAGCCACGGGCTGGGGTCTTTCGGATCATAGGCCGCCGCGTCGAACGCCCAATTCTTCACGCGCCGATCTCCTCGATCTGCAAGGCGTAAAGACGCGCTGTCACGCGCGCAGTTTTCACAATGCGCCGCGCCACGGCCTCATCCGGCAGCACCATGCCCAGCATCGATTCGAATTCCTTGATATGGTTCACGTCGTTTTCACCGTGATAGAGTAGGAAACGGAAAGCTTCGTCCGGCAGATCCAGTTGCTTCTGCGCGGCGCGGCCCCACTCGTGCGCCTTGATCGATCCCAAGCCCTCGATGATCCACATCGCGCCGAGAAGGCCGAACGGATCGGGCTTGGACGCCTCATGGAACATCCAGGCCGACAACGCTTCGGAACCGATATTTTTCTCCGCGTTCTGAATTTCGGACAGAGCGCCGCCGGTGGCCAGATAATCCGCTTCCAGCAAACGGAAATCCCGGTGCTCCGTCACGGCGTGGCGCATCAGAGACGAGCGCAATTCCAGATGCGCCTCGCCGATATTGCTGGCCGCGCGCGACATCCACAAAGCGCCGTCCTTCACCTGCTGTCGCAGATTGATCAGGAACGCCTGATAATCAGCAAGCGTGAACCGGCCCTTCTGGAGCTTGCGGATCAGCGGCGTTTCATTCAGCCGCCCTTCGAAATCGGTGAACACGGTGGTGAGCTTGCGCAGCACCTCCGCCACTACGGGGTTTTGCCCTGCATCAGCCATGTACGGCCTCCAGCATCATGAATCCCACCAGCGCCCGCCCGCTTTCCGGCACGACGCAGAGGATTTTCTCGCCGGCCTTGGGCGGACGCGTGCGCAGAAACTCCTCCAGCATCACCCAGATGGACGCCGAGCCGATATTGCCCACGGTGAACAGGTTCGAGAACCAATTCTTGCGCGGGATCATGCCGGCCGTGCTTTCCAGCAGATCGATGATCTCCTCGCGTAGGCTTTTCGCCGAGTAATGGCAGAGCAGATGATCGACCGCTTTGGGATCGATGCGGCCGTCATCGACCTTCTTGAGATAAACGCCTACCCAGGCGCGGATCACCTGCTTCAGCAACGTGAAATCCTGCAACAAGGCAATGGCGCCGGCCGCGTGCGCCGCGCGCGGCCCCGAAAAGCCCCAGGCCTGAATCGGCTCGGCGCGGTTCTCGACGCTGGCGCCCGCCCACATGCACGGCTCGAACTGCCCCGCCAGCGAGACGATGTCGATGAAGTCGATCTTCAGACTCACGCCATTCGGCTTCGGTTTGGATTCCAGAGCGATCGCGCCCGCCCCATCCGACAAGGTGAAGCGCAGATAATCCGCCTCCGCCCGCAGGCGCCCCTTAGCGTCGACCAGATCGGTGCCTTCGTAAAATTCCGGCCGGAACCAGCGGGAGGCGAACTCTCCCGCGCACGACGCCGCCACGTCGTGCTCGCCGGTGCGCACCGCCTGCCACGCCGCCTTGGCCGCCATCAGACTTGAACCGCATACGGATTGAAAGCTGGCGATCTCCAGCGGGGCGCCGCCAAGCTCGCCATGCACCATGGCGGCATGGCCGGGCGTCAGATAATCGCCCTGGGTCGTCGCCGCCGACAGAAACCCCAGGTCCCCGCGCGACAAACCTGCATCGTCCAGCGCCCGCCGCACCGCCTCGGCGCACATGCCGGAATTGGTGTGAAGCGGGCCTGCACCTGGGGCGTAAGCGTAATGGCGCGTCTGCACCCCGTTCCAGACCAGCGCGCGTCGGCCTACAATACTGTTTTTATTAAATATTCGGCCAATGAAATCTTCAATGCGGTCATTGGGCACGGGCTCCCCCGGCAGAAACGCGCCGCACCCGGTTATGTAAGCGTTACGCAATTGCATAGGGCTCTATAACCGCCCGCTTCGCCGAAATCTTCCGCCCGAGCTGTTCTTATCGCATCGGAGGGAGAGCGGTCCGGCCTGACAAGAACAGCTCAAATCCAAAAGTGAGGGCATTTCCCGGTCAATCGCAGGGCCGATTGATCGGGAAATGCGCGAGCGCTGCTCTAAACTTCCGCCAACCCCGTCCCGTCGCGCCAGCGTCACCGATTTGGCTCACGATGAGGGACTTAACGAAATATGCAGGGTCAAACAGGACAATAGATGTTCCGCTTCGGTTTGACCTGGTTTCGATCCCGTAAAGGGCGACAAAGGGGCTCCGCCTTGCAGCACTACGACATTATCGTCATTGGGTCGGGTCCCGCCGGCCGGCGCGCCGCGATCCAGGCCGCCAAGCTCAGAAAACGCGTTCTGGTCGTTGAGCGGGGCCGCCGGGTCGGCGGCGTCTGCGTCCATACCGGCACCATCCCATCGAAAACCCTGCGCGAGACCGCCTTGAACCTGTCCGGCTGGCGCGAGCGCGGCTTTTACGGCCACGCCTACCGCGTCAAGCACGACATCACCGCCGACGACCTCAAACGCCGCCTGCACATCACGCTCGACCACGAAGTCGACGTGCTGGCGCACCAATTCGCGCGCAACGGCGTGGAATCCATGCGCGGCGCCGCGCATTTCATCGACCCGCATACGATCGAGGTCGAGATTCAGGATGGCGAGACGATGCGCCTGTCCGCCGACAAATTCGTCATCGCCGCCGGAACCACGCCCTACCGGCCGGAAGCCATCCCGTTCGACGGCGAACGCATTCTCGACGCGGACGACATTCTTGACGTGGGCACATTGCCGCGCAGTCTCGCCGTCATCGGCGGCAGCGTGATCGGCGTGGAATACGCCTCGATCTTTTCGGCGCTCGACGTGAAGGTGACCCTGATCGAAGCGAGCAACAATCTGCTGCCCTTCGTCGACCAGGAGCTGGTTTCGGAATTTATTCACGAGATGCGCGATCGCGGCTTGATCCTGCGCCTTAACAGCAAGTGGAAATCCATTACGCGCGAGGGCGATTTCTGCACCGTAGCGCTGGAAGACGGCCGCAGCGTGCAAACCGACATGGTGCTGTTCGCGGCTGGCCGCGTCGGCGCCACGGCGAATCTGAATCTCGATTCCTGCGGCATTGCTTCGGATTCCCGCGGCCGGGTTTCAGTGAACAAGACCACCTTCCAGACCACGCAGCCGCATATCTATGCCGCCGGCGACGTCATCGGCTTCCCTAGCCTCGCCTCCACCTCAATGGAGCAAGGCCGCATCGCCGCCTGCCACGCCTTCGATCATGCGGCGCATGCGCCCCCGGAATTCTTCCCCTATGGCATCTATTCGGTGCCGGAGATCTCCACGATCGGCCTCACCGAGGAACAGGTCCGCGAAAAAGGCATTCCATACGAATGCGGCGTGGCGCGTTTCCGGGAAACCTCGCGCGGCCACATCATGGGCCTCAATTCCGGCTTCATGAAAATGATCTTCGCGCTCGACGACCGCCGCCTGATGGGCGTGCACATCGTCGGCGAAGGCGCGACGGAGCTGATCCATATCGGTCAGGCGGTGCTGAACCTGAACGGCACGCTCGACTATTTCGTCGAGAACACGTTCAATTATCCAACGCTGGCGGAGGCCTACAAGATTGCGGCGCTTGACGCCTGGAACCGCATGCCGAAATCGGCGACCAAGATCGAGCCCAGCGCCGAGATCATTCCCATCAGCAAGGCCGCCGGCTGACGCGCTGCAACTCTGAAGCTCGCACAACCTGGCTGAGCCGGGCCGTTCTTGATTTGCGCAGCCGGATGAGTTCCGGACCAATTGACGCAATTCCGCCAAGGCGGATGACGATGCCAGCTGCAGGTCAATTGGTCGCAGCGGCCCCTGCCGCCTTATGGCGTTGATTCTTCAAGAGTGAAACCAACCGTCCACCAGGACCAGCAGCAATCGCTTTTGACCTGGATCAAACGCTTCGACCAAAGCCCTGATTGACTGTCCGAAGACTGACGTCCGCGCGATTTTTCAAAGCGGCGCTGCTTGGGGAGGTTCTGATGGCGACCACAGCCGAATATGGATTGGGTGAATTTACGTTTCCGCGCGGATGGTTCGTCATCGCGGAATCCGCCAAGCTCTCCATGACGCCAATGAACATCCGCTATTTCGGCAACGACATGGTTCTGTATCGGGGCCAAAGCGGAAAGGCGCACTTGCTGGACGCCTATTGCCCGCACATGGGCACGCATCTGGGCGCCAACACTACCTCGTATGTCGTGCGCGATCATGAGCACGTTCAGGGCGAATCCATCCGTTGCCCCTATCACGCCTGGCGTTTCGGCCCGGACGGCCAATGCGACGACATCCCCTATTTCAAGGGACCGATCCCCAAAGCCGCGTGCGTGCGCACCTGGAGGATTCAGGAAAAGTACGGCCTCGTCTGGGTCTGGCATGACCCGGAAAACGCAGCGCCTGATTATGAGCTGCCGGACCTGCCCGAGTGGAACAATTCGAACTGGATCCGCTGGCGGATCGACGATCTGGGCACGCTGAACTCCCACCCGCAGGAATTCGTCGACAATATCTGCGACTATGGACACTTCGATCCGATCCACGGCTCGACCGTCAAATATTTCGACAACGAATTCCAGGATCACATCGCCATTCAACGCCAGGGCGGCGGTCACCGCACGCTGGTCGACGACAAGCATCTGCTGGAGCTCTACACCTGGTACACGGGCCCCGGCATCCTGCTGTCGCGCATGAACGGCGATCACCAGAACATCATGCTGATCGCGCATACGCCGGTAGATGACGGCGTCGCGCATGTCTGGTTTGGGCTCATGGTGTCCTGGGGCGAGAACGCCGTATCGGAAGAAGACGCCGCGCGCGCGCGCGCCTATCAGGACACGAGCCTGGCGGCCTTCGCGCAGGACTTCGAGGTGTGGTCCACGAAGAAGGCAGCTTTGCAGATTCTGCAGATTCCGACGGACGGTCCGTTCGGCAAACAACGCATCTGGTACAAGCAATTCTACAACCCGCGCTCCATGGCGAAGCAATTCCAAGACAAGGTGCGCGGCGTCCATACGATCCCCGGCGTGCCGGCCACGCCCGGCATCGCCAAGGCGAGCTGATCGAAGGCGCGCCGCAACGGGCCTGAACAGCGTACAATCGAGCGGCCCGGGCATGCCCGGGCCGTTTCGCTTTAACCTGACGACTCCAATCAGCGCATCCGGACTTGCTTGTCCGGCCGGACGATGATCGCAGCATTCTTGCGTTCCCCCGCGCCGATGAGGCATGAATGCAAAAGCCGCGCGCGCAGCCATGACTGCACAAAAGCGCCGGCGACGGGAGGACAATCGAATGGACGCCGCACCGACGCACTCGGCCCCAGACTCTAAATCCTATGACGTCATCGTCATCGGCGCGGGCTTCGCCGGATTGTATTCGCTGTACAAGCTGCGCGCCCTCGGCCTGAAGGTGCGCGTGTTCGAAGAAGGCGACGGAATCGGCGGCACCTGGTTCTGGAACCGCTATCCCGGCGCGCGCTGCGACGTCGAAAGCCTGCAATATTCCTATTCCTTCTCCGAAGAGCTGGAGCAGGAATGGACTTGGACCGACGCCTACGCCAAGCAAAGCGAGATTCTGAATTACCTGAATTTCGTCGCCGACAAATTCGATCTCCGCACAGACGTTCAGCTTTCGACGCGCGTGGAGAAACTGGAGTTTCTGGACGGCGCGGGCCTCTGGCGCGTCAGCACGCGCGCCGGAGAGGTTTATGAAAGCCGCTTCGTCATCGCCGCGACCGGATGCCTGTCGGCGGGAAAAGCGCCCGATATAAAGGGCCTCGAACGTTTCAACGGCGCCACCTTCTTCACCGGGCGCTGGCCCAAGGAAGGCGTCGACTTCGCAGGCAAACGCGTCGCCGTCATCGGCACAGGTTCCTCCGCAATTCAGGCGATCCCGCAAATCGCCCAATCGGCCGCGCAACTCACCGTATTTCAGCGCACCGCCAATTACAGCATCCCGGCGCGCAATGCGCCTTTGACGCGCGAAGCCATCGCAAACTGGAAAGCGAACGTGCGTGAAAACCGGCGCCGCGCGCGCGAGGAAACGGTCACGGGCGTTCTCTACAAATTCGCGACCAAGAGCGCCATGGAGGCCAGCCCCGAGGAGCGCGCCGCCGAATACACCGCACGCTGGCGCAGCGGCGGCGCGGAGTTCATGCATTCCTTCAACGACCTCATGTTCAATCAGGACTCCAACGACACCGCCGCCGAATTCGTCCGGGAACGTATTCGCGCAATCGTGAAGGACCCGCAAACTGCGGAACGTCTGTGCCCGACAGATCACCCGATCGGCACAAAGCGGATCTGCGTCGACACGGACTATTTCGAAACCTTCAATCGCCCGAACGTGCAATTGGTCTCCATCAAGGAAACGGGCGTGGAGGTCACCGAAAATGGCGTGCAGGCGGGAAGCCAAACCTATCCCTGCGACGTTATAGTGCTGGCCACCGGCTTCGACGCGATCTCCGGGCCGCTGCTGGCGATGGACGTGCGCGGGCTCGGCGGCCGCAGCCTGCGTGACAAATGGAAGGACGGCGCCAGGGAATATCTCGGCCTGATCGGCGCCGGCTTTCCGAACCTGCTGACGATCACCGGCCCTGGCAGTCCTTCGGTGCTGAGCAATGTCATTGTGTCCATCGAACAGCATGTAGACTTCATCGCGGCTTTGCTGAGCCACATGAAGGCCCGGAATTTTGCCCGCGTGGACGCCAGCGAAACAGCGGAAAACGATTGGATGGCGCATGTTTCGGAACTGGCGCACCAGACGCTCTATCCGCGCGCCAATTCCTGGTATGTGGGCGCCAACGTCGCCGGCAAGCCGCGCGTCTTCCTGCCTTTTATCGGCGTGGGCCGGTACCGGCAGATCTGCAACGACATCGTCCGCGACGATTACCGGGGTTTCGTGTTCTCGGCCTGAGACGTTCAGCTCTTATCGGCCGGGAAACATCCGGTTCCGGTAGAAGGCGAACGCGTCCTTCAGGCTCTGTTCCGTCAGCCCGAATTGCTGCAGCGAATATTCATGCGGCGGACGATTGTCGCGCTGATTGCCCGCGATCCACGCCCGCATCGACGCTTCGGCGCCGGCGGTGAGTTCGAGACCCAGCCGATCATAGACCCGCCGCGCCTGCGCCATCGGATCCTTCACCAGATCGTCATAACGGATGTCGAGGAACCGCGCCTCGATCGCGGGGTCGCCGTCGCGCAGGGCATAGAGATTCTTCAACGCGGACGACCAGCGCCGTTGCCAGTGCTGGCCGATCGCCATCAGATCCACATGGTCCGAGCTCATGTGATAGAGCGAAGCCACCATGCTGCAATAAGACGGGATGGAGCGCACCGGATCGCGGTGCGTCATGACGAAAGTCGCGTCCGGAAACGCTTTCAGGGCCGCGGCCGTCGCGGCGATGTGATTCGGCGTCTTCAACACCCACACAGCGCCTTCGCGCACCGGGTCCTGCCATTGCAGATAGCGCAACCACAGCACCAATTCATCGTACGCAGGCTGATGATCGGCCGTCTCCAGCCACTTCGCGTAGGTGGGCAGCCAGAGAAACGATTCCGCGGTCGTGCTCATGAAGCTCTGATCGAGCACCGTGATCTCTTCATCCACGTGATCGAGCGACATGGGGTGGATCGACATCAGATCCGGAATGGTCGCCAGCATGTGATCAAACACCTGCTGGGCGGCGGCGCGGCGGCCGCTCGGATCGCCAGGCTTTTCGCCTTCGAGCATTGCGGGAAAGTGCGTCTCCCACCATTTCATCGCGGTGATGTTCGGCGCGCTGTTCAGAAGCCGGTGCAGCATCGTCGTGCCGGAGCGCGACAAAGCGAGCAGCACGCCTTTGACCTGAATCGGCCACGTCGCGATTTCGGGATTCCTCCGGATCGCCTCAAAGAGGCGCAACCGGTTTGACAGGGCGCCGACCAGCCTTTGCCGCTGCACCACGGCGCCGGACTCGTTCAGCCGCGCTTCGGTGTTGATCGACTCCAGTTCGATCCGCAGCGGTTCGAGAAACCAGTCGCTCGGCCCGAAATCCCGCAGCCCGGTCGCCCGCCGCGCCTCCTCCATCAGGGTTTCGGCGGGCGGGAGCAGATTCGCGCTCATGCCCGGCCCGTGACCTTGTCGAAGGCCGTCACGATCTCGCGCAGCTTCCCGGTCTTGAACGCCTCGTCGCCCGGCTGGATGAAGGCGAAGCTGAAATCGGTCTGGCCCGCGGCGAGGCGCGCGGGCACCTTGTCCATGGTGGCCGCCACGTCGATGCCGCGGTCGGCGGTGTAGCTCGCGGGCAGCGGCGCCGAGGCCTGCAGCGCTTCGGCCTTGCCGCCGGCCTTGGCGACGGCCTCGCGCATGCGCGGCAGGGATTCCGCCATGTCTTCGTCCTTGCCCCAGGCGATCCAGCGCTCGCCATATTTGGCCAGACGCCGCGCGGTGGAGTCGCGCACCGTGCCCGAGATCCAGATCGGCACGCCGCCCTTTTGCAGCGGCGTCGGCCCCTGGTGGATCTTGTCGAAGGTCAGTCCGGGCTGGGAAAGAGAGATGGAGCCGCCGCGCCAGAAAGCGCTGACCGCCTCCAGCGCGTTGTCGAGCACCTTGCCGCGCGTTTCGAACGGCAGACCGGCGGCGTCGTATTCAGCCTTCTGCCAGCCCACGCCGACGCCCAGATCGAGCCGCCCGCCCGAGAGCACGTCCAGGGTCGAGGTGGCTTTGGCCAGCGTCACCGGGCGGCGGATGCCCGCCAGCAGGATCTGGGTCGCCACGCGCACGTTTTTGGTTTGCGCCGCCACCATGGCCAGCGTCGTCAGCGGATCGAGCCAATGGCCGTCAGGGCCGGTGGGCTGCTGTCCGCCGACGCGGCCGCCGACCTCCGGCTTGGCGTAATCTTCGAGTTCCTCGCCAAACACCACGTGATCGGACACCATCACCCGGTCGACGCCCGTGGCGTCGGCCGCGCGGGCCAGCGCGAACAGATGCTCCCAACCGCCGGTATGGCCTTCGGCCGCGAAATTGATCAGGTGCAGCGACAGCGTGGGACGAACTTTCGGGGCCATTTTTCCTCCTATCGGCGTCAGGGCGCTCTTTGCGCTGCATGCTTGGCGCATTCCCGGATAGGCCGCAAGCCTTGGATTCGCCGCGCGCAATCGCCGCGCGCAGCGATTTTCCGGCCCGAAAACAAAAACGGCCCGGGTTTCTCCGGGCCGTCTGCGTAGAAGGG
>CAYNCS010000078.1:0-15669 GCA_964395875.1 uncultured Caulobacteraceae bacterium
CGTCGTGAGTGACGCAAATTACAATCCGCTTGTAAACACGCTCCTCCCGGCGGGCACATCGCTTCCCAAAATTAATCCAGCCGAAGCGACCCTCGCCGGTGAGCGGAGCGACGGGCAGACGGTGACCAATTTGATAATCGGTTCTGTAACGCAGAAGCCGATTGTCGGCGTCTCGCGCAGCGTCAAGCTGGACAACGGCAAGCATGTCGGCCTCGCCATCATAACATTCGCCAGGCATTTCGACGACATCTTCCGTGATCAGGGCCTGCCGCAGCAATGGACCGGCGCTATTCTGGACGCTCAGGACAAACTTGTCGCCCGGAGCCGGGCGAGCGATGAGTTTCGCGGACGGCTTGCCACTGCCGATCTCCAGGCGGCGTTCCGGAATAGCCGCAGTGGGGTCCTTCATTCACGCACGTATGACGGCATCAACGTCGTTTTGGCCTACCGCCGTTTGCCTGGGTACAACTGGTCCGTTCTCGTAGCGGCGCCGACCCGTGAAATGAGCATCGTTGGCGGCGGCGCGGTGGCGTGGAGCGCGCTGCTCGCCGCCTTGCTTCTCGGACTTGCGGTCCTTCTGGCGATCTATGCATCCGGCAGAATCGAGGCGCCGGTGCGGCAGCTCGCAATCGCTGCTTCGCAGTGGCGCGCCAGCAAGCCGCCAAAGAGCGTTTTTAAAGATGGGCCTGCCGAAATTCGCGATTTGGCCGCCGCCTTCGTCGAAACGATCGACGCTCTTGAAGTCGCCAACAAGAGATTGTCGACGCAGATATCGGCTCGAACGGAGGAGTTCGAGCGCCTGTGGCGCTTGTCCAGAGACGGGTTTGTGATCGCCGATCACAAGGGCGTCTGGCGCCGTGCGAGCCCCGCCTGGGGTGATCTGCTGGGGTGGAACGAAGCGGAACTGATCGGCCGCACTTCCGAATGGCTGGAGCATTCCGATGATCGCGAAAACACTAAGGTCAATGGAAGTCTGGCGTCGGTCGCGGCGAAGACGCGCTTCACCAATCGCCTGCGGGCGCGCAATGGCGAGTACCGGTGGTTTTCGTGGACGGTGATGACGGATCGCGATCTTCGTTATCTCATTGCCCGCGACATTACCGCGGAGAAAGAGGCGGCGATCGAACTGGAGAGAACGCAGGAGGCGCTCCGGCAATCGCAAAAAATGGATGCGATCGGCCGCCTCACTGGCGGGGTTGCGCATGACTTCAATAATCTGCTGACGCCGATCCTGGGCGCGCTGGACATCGTTCAGCGGCGGGCGCAGCTCAGCGAGCGCGATGGCAATCTTCTCGCAGCCGCCGCCGAGGCGGCGGACCGTGCGCGCACGCTTGTCCAGCGCTTGCTGGCCTTTGCGCGCCGGCAGCCGCTGCAGCCGCAAAGCGTTGATATCGTCGCGCTCGTTCAGGGGGCGGCGACTCTGATCGGCTCCATCCTTAGCGGCCGGGTGCGGCTCGACGTCGATCTTCCCCCCGATTTGCCCGCCGCCCGTGCGGATCCCAACGAGCTGGAGATGGCGCTGTTGAACCTTGCCGCCAATGCGCGCGACGCGATGCCGGAGGGCGGCGTCCTCAGCCTACGCGCGGAGGTGCGCACCCCTGGGGAGCGCGAATTCGAAGGTTGCGCACGCATGCCCTATGTCGTGCTCACTGTGGCCGACACTGGAAGCGGCATGGATGAAGAGACGCTGGCGCGCGCCGTGGAGCCCTTCTTCTCGACCAAAGGCGTGGGCAAGGGGACGGGGCTTGGTCTTTCGATGGTGCATGGCCTGGTCGCGCAATTGGGCGGCGCCGTCAAGCTCAAGAGCGCTGTTGGCGCCGGCACAATTGTGGAGCTGTGGCTGCCGACGACGCAAATGCAGAGCAACGATCTGGCGCCGGCGGAGAAGGCTGCGGACTTCAACGCATCCGGAGTCGTGCTGCTTGTCGACGACGAACCACTCGTGCGCTTGACCACTGCGGACATGCTCGCCGGACTTGGGTTCTCCGTGGTGGATGTCGGGAGCGCTCAGGAGGCTCTGACTCTCGTCGAAGAGGGATTGCAGCCGCGATTTTTGGTTACGGACCACTTGATGCCGGGGATGACCGGCGCTGAATTGGCGCTGAAGTTCCGGGACTTGCATCCGGAGACGCCTGTCCTGATCATCACCGGCTATGCGGAGCAAAAAGACTTGCCCGATGGTGTGCCCAGTCTTCGTAAGCCGTTCCGTCAATCCGAACTTGCGCACCAGTTACGCGGCCTGCACTGAACTCGCTGCGCCGCGGACAAATTCACAGCGCTCCCGGATTGAGTGGGTCTTCTCCCGGCGCCAGTAACCTCTTTCCATCGCGGGGAGAGGCGGCAAATCGGCGGCGCGTTTTACGCTTCTTCGCCGAAGAAAGCGAGCAACTCCGCGGACAGCGCCTCTGGCTCCTCCTCGGCGATCCAGTGGCCGCAGCGGGGCATTTTGCGGCCGCGCACGTTCTTGGCGATGCGCCGCGCTTGCTTCAACACGCCTTCGCCGAAGCTGAGCTCGCCGCCTAACGCCAGAACAGGCATTTCCAGCGGCGTCTTTGCGTTTTCTTTGTTGTGTTCGAGGTCGGTCCAGAGCGCACCGTAGTGCGCCATGCTGGCGCGCAGTGCGCCCGGTGCAGAGAATGCGGCGACATATTCGTTCACGTCTTCGTGTGTAAACGCGCCCGGATTGTAGCAATTGCGATAGAAATGCTCAAGGTACAGACGCTCGCGGCCTTGCACCAGCGCGACGGCGATGTCCGGCTCTGCGTGAAAGGAAAGATGAAAGAGCCGAGCGAAATATTCCAGCGCATCGGCGCGATCGATCGTGATCGCGACGTCGAGGATAACGAGACGCAGCACGTCATCGGGATGTGCGCAGGCATAGGCATAAGCGGTTGGTCCGCCCATATCGTGCCCCACGAGGAATATCTTTTCGAAGCCGAGGCCGCGGACAAGCTGATAGATGTCCTCCGCAACGGTGCGTTTGTCGTATCCGGACGTCGGCTTTGAGGATTCGCCGAAGCCGCGCAGATCCGGCGCGATGACGGTGTAGCGTTCGGCCAATGCTGGAATGATCTTGCGCCACATGTACCAGGTTTGTGGGAAACCGTGCAGCAAGACGACAGGATCGCCCTGGCCGGCCCGGACATAATGAATGCGCTGGCCGTTGGCGCGTGCGACGTGGTGCTCGACAGAAATGGACATGGGACGCAATGACCTCCCCGCTTCAAAGCGGCTTGTGCGGTTCAGGCGAGCTTAAGCGAATTCGTCGTCAAGACCAGATGCCGCGCGTATGGTCTTCATGGCCAATGCGGGGCGCCAGCCGGGCTTGCGTCTTCGCATTCCTGTCCTGATGTTACGGTCATGTCCGAAAAACACGCTGGTCTTGAAGGGCTGCTGGAAGAAATCCGCGCCTGCCGGGTTTGCGCCCAGGCTTTGCCGCACATGCCGCGGCCCGTGCTGCGCGTTTCGACGACGGCGCGGCTTCTGATCTGCGGTCAGGCGCCGGGCACGCGGGTGCACGCCTCCGGTACGCCGTTCACCGACCCGTCCGGCGTGCGGCTGCGATTGTGGCTGGGCGTTTCGGAGGAGGAGTTTTACGACGCCTCCCGCGTGGCGATTGTTCCGATGGGATTGTGTTTTCCCGGACTGGACGCCCAGGGCGGCGACAAGCCGCCTCGCAGAGAGTGCGCGCCCTTGTGGCGGCCCCGCTTGCAACCATACTTGGGCAATGTTCGTTTGACGCTGGCGGTAGGGAGCTACGCGCATCAATGGTTTTTTCCCGAGGCCGGCAAAAGGCCGATGACCGAAGCGGTGCAAGCGTGGGCCTCGGATGGGCCGGACGCTGGGGACGTCGTGCCGTTGCCGCACCCGTCCTGGCGGAACAATCGCTGGCTGAAAGACAATCCCTGGTTCGAAACCGAATTGTTGCCGGAACTGCGCCGGCGCGTGCGCGCGGTATTGGCGGACTGATCCGGGCCCTGGCGCTTTGCGCGGGGCTTTTGGCGGCCTGCGCGCCCACGGTGCAAAAACCCCTGACCGGTCCGGTGCAGTTTTCCGGGACGCCCGCGGGGCCGCATTTCGACGGCGATGCGTTTGTGTCTTTTGACGGCGCACGTCTGGGCGTTCAGATCTGGCCCGCCAAGGGGGACACAAAGGCCGTGCTCGCTGGCCTGCACGGCATGAACGATTATTCCTCAGGCTTCAGGATGCTGGCGAGCTATCTCTCCGAACACGGTGTCACCGTCTACGCCATCGACCAGCGAGGCTTTGGGCGCTCGCCGCAACCCGGCGTCTGGCCGGGCGAAGATCTGATGATCGCGGACGCCGCCGCGCTGGAGCAGGCGGTGCGGGCCGGGCATCCGGGCATTCCCTTCGCCGTCGCCGGCGAAAGCATGGGCGGGGCGGTGGCGATCCGCGCTGCGGCCGAAGGGCGCATTCATCCGGATCGCCTGATTCTGATCGCACCGGCGGTCTGGGGCTGGAAAAGCATGCCGCAGGCCTATCGCGTGGCGTTGTGGGTGGCGGCTCATACCCGGCCGAGCCAGATCGTCACCCCGCCGAAAAATCTGAAAATCGTGGCCTCGGACAACAACAAGGTCCTCTGGGAAAACTGGAAAGACCCTCTGTTTCTGAAAAAGACGCGCGTCGATGCGGTGTACGGTCTGGTGAGCCTGATGCAGCGCGCCTCGGATTCCGTCGGCCGGCTGCCGCCGAATACGCTCTATCTGTACGGGGCGAAGGACCAGATCATCCCGCCCAAGGCGACATTCAATGCGGCGCGCCACCTGCCCAAGGGGGTGCGCACGGTTTATTACCCGAAGGGGTATCATATGCTTACGCGCGATCTGAACGGGGTCGTGGTGCGGGCGGATATCCTGGCTTACATCGAGAATCCGGACGCGCCGCCGCCCTCCGGGCTGGGCTCCATTCCGAGGTCCGTTCCGAGGGCGCAACGGTCCAGGATTAAGGGCGCGAAAACGGCGCAAGGAAATCCTTAACACTCTCGTCGAATCTTCCGCGTTGGAGGATTCTGTTCGTTCGCATGTCGGCCAAGAAGAAATCGCCGGACGCTGCTCTTGAGGCCGCCGACCTTCGCGCGGCCCGGTTCACGCGCTTGAGTCTGCGCCTGAAGGCATGGTGGAACGGCGAGGAAGCTTCCCCGGACATCATAGAGCAGGCCGTACGCAAGCATTTGGCCGAGCGCGCGATGATCCGCGCGGCGGGCACGCAGGTCGACGTGCCTGCGCGCGTGAAGGCGCTGCAACTGGCCTGGGGCGACGGCCGGATCATGGCGGGCCTGCCGCAGGAGGGCGCGACCGATCTGGCGCTGCTGGGTCTGCCGCCTCATTCCAAGATCGCTTTGATTGGCGGCGGCGTGTCGGAACCGGCCATGGAGCTGATCCGCGACGGCGACCATACCGTGGTGATGTACGAATGGCGCGGCGCATGTCTTGCGCCGGCGCGACGCCGCGTCGCCGTGGCCGGGCTGGCCGATCGCGTGCAGGTGGAGTCGTTTGACCTCGATGCTGGATTGCTGCCCGACGATACGTTCGACGCGGTGATCAGTCGCGAGGAGCTGGCGTTCTGCTTTGAGAAAAAGCGCCTGGTTCGCCGCATTTATCAGGGATTGAAACCTGGCGGCGCCTGGCTTGGCCACGAACTGACGGGGCTTGCCGGCTGTGTGAATCCCACGGCGTTCGCCACCGCCTGGGCCGATCCGCAGCTCTGGGACGAGGATGCGTTGAAGGCCACATTCGATGAGCGCGGTTTTGTAATCGTGTCCGAAGAGGACGAGAGCGATGCGCTGCGCAAGGCGTTGCGCGCGGGTCTTGAAAAACTGGCGGACGCGGTCGACGTTCTGGCGCGCCAGGCCAATTCTCCGGACGCCGAACCGTTACTGCAATTGAAGGAACTGGGCTGGGAAGCCGAAGCGACACGCGCGCGGGCGCGGTCGCTCGCCGACGGTACGCTGCGACGCTGGCGTTTTCTCCTGCGCAAGCCCGGCGGCGATTTCCGGCTGGAGGAGCCCCAAGCGACTCCCGAAGCGGCCCTGGCGCCTGAAATTGAAATGCCCGCTCCAGTCCTGGCGCCGCCGGAACCGCATTAAGGCCGAGGGCTGGTGCGATTTCAGGGCGTCACACTTCAGCGTGCGCAGGAATCCGCCGATATCTTCAACGCGCGCGCGGCTTGCTTGCAGGCGGGGGTGAATTCCTTCCGGAATGTTCTGTCCGTGTGCAGCCACGTCATGAGTTGCGCTGCGGCGAGGCGGCCAGCCTGCACGTCCGACGGATAATGAAATCCGCAGATGACGCGGCTGTCGCCAAATTCCAGGCCGCGCTTGAACAACGCGTCCGCGCGCGACGGCGCCACCTCCGCCAGCATGTTCGCCCACATCCAGCCGAAAAAGGCGTGGCCTGAGGGGTAGGAACCGTTTTGCGCGAGACCTTGCGGCGCTTCGCATGTTTTTGCGCCCGGAAAGTCGACGAAGGGGCGGTGGCGCCCGCCCTGATCGAGTTGCTTCTTCAATGGCCCGAGAGTTGTGAAGGAATCCGCCGCCAAGCGCTTGAACATCGCAAACAGCAGCGGCGCGTTCTGATCCGTCAGTGTCCCGCCTAACGCTTCGGAAAAGCGTGTGGCCATGGCGTTGCTGTCGAGCACATTGACGTTGTCGGCTTCGGCGATCTTGAAGCGCTCGGAGCCGGTCAACGCGCGGGTCGCCAGAAATGTCTGGATATCGAAAGCGTGAGTCGTGGAATCGAAAGACGGCGCGGGCGGCAGCCAGGAATCGATATGCAGCGTTCCCGCGGGCAAATACCCGTTTTGCGGGATTTGGTAGCCCGCGGCGGACGTCATCGGCGCCGCAACATCCCTGGCCGCGGCGTCTTTCGAGAAAGCCGGGGCGGCGAGTGTTGCGCTGAGGACAAAGAATGCCGCTGTCAGGACATGCCGCGGCGCAGATTTTTTGTTCATGATTTTGAATTCACTCCCGGGCCCTTCTTCAGGACGCTGACGTCGCAAACAAAACCGGAATGCGCTGCAGTGCAAGCGTCATTGGACGCTTTGTCGCTATAGCGTGTGAGGCGATTGGCGTTGCAATGCCCGTGGGCTGGACATAGCTATCCAAAACAAGATTCTGCGCCGAAAATGGCGAGAGGGAGGGATCAATGAGTAAACCAGCCGCCGGGCTGCGCAAGGCTGCGCTTTTTTCCACATCCGCATTGGCTTTCACGGTCACCATTCTGGGTGCGCCGGCCGCGTTTGCGCAGGACAGCACCAAGCTCGAAGACATCGTCATCACCGCGTCGCGGCAGGGCGAGACGATCCTGCAGAACACGCCGATCGCGGTCACCGCTTTCGATGACGCGGCGCTGCAGGCGCGCGGCGTAAGCAATGTGCAGGGTCTGGTGGGCTATACGCCCGGCTTGCAGATTTCGGATCTCGGCGGGTACGCGCAATTGTACATTCGCGGCGTCGGCTCCAACATCGTGTTCATCGGCTCCGATCCGAGCTCCACGGTGCATATGGACGGCGTCTATCTAGCCCGCCCGCTGAGCTACCTTTCCGACTTCCTCGACGTGGAGCGCGTCGAAGTGCTGCGCGGCCCGCAAGGCACGCTTTACGGCCGCAACGCCGTTGGCGGCACGATCAACATCATTTCGCGCAAGCCTAGCGACAAATGGGAAGGCGAGATCCGCGGTTCGGTCGGCGATTACAGCGCCTATGGCGTTTCGGGATATGTTTCCGGTCCGCTCACGGAATCCGGAATCAAGGCCAGCCTGGCGGTGAGCCGGAAATCGCGCGAGCCGTTCCGCAAGAACGTCTCCACCGGCGGAGGCGTCGAAGACGAGGATTTCTGGGGCATTCGCGGCCAATTGCTGTTGCCCGTGACGAACAAGGGCGAATTGACCTTACGCTTCGATCACACCAATACCGATGGTTCGTTAAGCCAGTATCCGAAGCTCATAACGCCGACCGGCCTTCCTTTGGATGATTCCATTCTTAACGACTTCACCAAGGTTTCGACGAACGACGCGAGCAGCACGGTCATGACGATCGACGGCGCCGCTGCGGAGTTCAATTACGACATCACCGATGCGCTGAAGTTCAAATCGCTCACCTCGTTCCGCAAATTCCGGGGCAGCATCGCTGTGGACGCGGATTCCAGCTCGCTGCAGCTCCTGCGCAATTATCTGGGGCCGATCCATCAGGAACAGGTCAGCCAGGAATTCTCGATCACCGGCAATTACGAGAAATTCAATTTCGTCGCTGGCGCGTTCTATTTCCGCGAGCAGAATAAAGAACCGCTGACTCTGGCGCTATTTGTGCCGGCCTTTCCAGGACCGAGCTCTCACATTCAGCGGCCGAAATTGTCGGCGGAATCCTACGCGTTGTTCGCGCAAGGCGAGTACTTCCTGACCGATGCTCTGTCCGTTGTGGTCGGCGCGCGCTGGACGCAGGAAACCAAAAACTGGAAGCTGCGCGATTATTTCACCGCGTCCGGATCGTACGATCCGTCCGTCGCCGAGTCGGCGTTCATCTATCCGGGCTCCGAGTTTAACGTGAACTCGTCGCGGGATTCGGATGCGTTCACGCCGAAATTCGGCGTGAACTACCGCCTCGACAACATGCTGCTCTATGCTTCCGCGACCCGCGGCTACAAGAGCGGCGGCTTCGATTACGGCTCAAGCAATGCGGCGGATTCCGCGCGCGGCTACGACCCGGAATATCTCTGGGCCTATGAAGTGGGCGCGAAGACCGATTGGTTCGACAAGCGGCTGCGCGCGAACGTCACGGCGTTCTATTACGACTACACGGACCTTCAGGTTCAGAGCTACGCGAACTTCCTGGCTTCGACCCAGAACGCTGCGAACGCCGAAGTGAAGGGCGTGGAGCTGGAATTGACCGCCAAGCCGGTTCCGTCCGTCGACCTGTTCGCGAACGTCTCCTATCTGGATGCGACGTATTCGGACTATAAGGGCGCCTACACAAACCTGTTCGGCCCCTTCGACGCCAGCGGCAAGACGTTGAACAACTCGCCGGAATGGGCGTTCGCCGTCGGCGGCACGTACACGCACAATCTTGGCGATCTGGGCGAGGCCTATATCGGCGCCGACGTCCGGTATCAGTCCGAGGTCTTCTTCTCGGCGGCCAATGAAGGGGTGAACGGCGTCACCAATTACCCGCAGATGCAGGATGACTATGCCCTGGTCAACGGCCGGATCGGCTGGCGCAGCAAGGACGGCGACTGGGAAGGCGCGCTGATTGGCACGAATCTGACGGACGAGGAATATATCCTTGGCACCGCCGATTACGTCTTCTTCGCGGGCCGCGTGGGCGCGCCTCGCCAATTGACCTTTCAGGTCTCGCGCAAGTTCTAGGAGACTTCGCAAGCGCATCTTCCAAGGGCCGGCGCCGACAGGCGCCGGCCTTTTCTTTTGCGCGGCGTACGCCGGAGCGCTGCGACATTCCGTCATCAGGAATCTCCCGTAATCAATGCGGACCACGCCCATTCCGCACCTGTGCGGCGATAGTCCTTTCAGGAGCCGGGCAGCCGGCGTGATCGCGCACCCTGCGGCGTCAGGGTGCTCCCAAAAAGGGGAAGCCCGCGTCGTGGGCGTCGCCGGAGCTGGGTGATCGCGATTGTTTCACTGGGAGGATTAGATGCGTTTTTCCTTGATCTACGAAGCCCAAACCACCGATGGCAGCCGCGCTGGCGACCGGCAGGTTTTTGAAGAAACCGTCGAACAGGCCATTTTGGCCGATCAGATGGGCTTCGACGTGTTCTGGTGCGTCGAGCACACCGCGCTGACGAATTACTCGCACATGAGCGTGCCGGAAACCCTGCTGGCCTTCGTCGCCGGCAAGACCGAGCGGATCGGCCTTGGCCATGGCGTCGTCTGTCTGCCGCCGGCGATGAACCATCCGGTGAAGGTCGCCGAGCGCGTGGCGCTGCTCGACATTCTGTCCAAGGGCCGCGTGCATTTCGGCGTCGGCAAAGGCGGCACGCAGCAGGAAGCCGGCACATTCGGCTACGATCTCGATACGTTGATGCCGCAGATCGACGAGGCGATGTACCTCATTCCGCGCATCTTCGTCGAAGAAGAGATCGAACATGATGGCGAGTTCATCAAGATTCCGCGCCGTCCGATTCACCCGAAGCCGTATCAGACTCCGCACCCCTATATGTATCTGGCGTGCACGGGCGAGGAATCCCTGGTTCGCGCCGGTTCGCGCGGTATGGGCGCCTTGGTCCTCGGCTTCGGCGGTCCGGATGAAGTGGCGAAGAAGAACCGCATCTATCGCGACGCGTGGAACAAGCGCGATGTGAAGGATCAGGTCGGCTATCGTCCGCATCAGCACATGGCGGCTCTTTGCCCCGCTATCGTGTTGCAGGACGGGCAGGAAGCGCGGAAGATCGGCATCCGCGGCCAGCGCTACTTCATGGAGGCGATTTCCTATTGGTATACGGGCGGCGAAAAGCCCGACCACACGAAGTGGCAGGACGACCTCACGCAATCCACCACGGGCGAAACGATCATCAAGTCGCGTTGGGCCTCCGAATCGATCCAGGTCGACTTCAGCGATTCCAACATGGCGATGATGAACCCGAATCATGCGTACGGCACGGTTGACGACGCCATCGGCTATGTGAAGCGGCTGAAGGAAGCCGGCGCCGACGAAATCCTGTTCATCTGCCAAATGGGCACGGTGCCGCAATGGGCGCAGCTGGAGACCATCCGGAACATCGGCCGGTATGTGATCCCGTACTTCCGCGGCCAGCGCTAATCTCTGTAAGTTGAGTACGAAAAGCGGCGCGCATGGGTTATCCGTGTGCGCCGTTTTTTATGCCGGAATTGCGAGTTCCGTTTCGAGAAAGCGCAGCAATTGCGTAATGGCCGGGTCGGCGGGCACGTCGTCCCGGACCGCGGTCCACAGATCGATCCCAAGCGATTCATCGGGGGGCGCGATCTGAATGAAGCGCGGATCTCCCGCCGCGGCGAAGGTCCACATGAAGCCTGCGCCGATGCCGGCCTCCACGGCGGCGCGCAGCGCCTGCCAGGTGTCGACATGCGCAACCGCCGGGACGTTGTCGCTGAACAGGCTGTCCCAACGCCGCATTGCGGGGGCCTGGGTCCAGCCGGAAAACCGGATCCATTCGTAATCCTGGGGCCTTAGTCCCCGTCCGCGCCTGTCGAGATATGGGGCTGTGGCGTATCCGGCCTGGCGCAGGCGGCCGATCTTGCGGGCGCGAACATAAGCCGGCGGCGAGTCGGACAGACACAGGCCGATGTCGGATTTTCGCCGGGTGACGCTGTCGGCTGGGTCGGGGGTTGAACGCATCGAAACCTTCACCTGGTTCGAGCCCTCCAGGAACCGGGCGATCTGCGGCATGAATTCCGCGCCCAGTTCGGAAGAGACCGCGAGACGCAGCTCCCGGCGCTCCGGCGCGCCGATGCCCTCCAGGTCTTCAATCATGCTTTCGATGATGCGGGTGACGTCGTCGGCGGCCTGCAAGGCGCGGCGGCCGGCTTCGGTCGGATGATAGCCGTCTTCCCCCTGTTCAAAAAGCGGGGCGCCCAAATCCCGCTCCAGGCGCTCCAGCCGGCGGCCGACCGTGGTGCGGTCAATGCGTAAGCGTTTGGCCGCGTGGGTATAATTGCCCGCGCGGACGGCTTCGAGGAAGATTCGGAGGTTGTCCCAGTCGACCATGGCTCATCATTGCGCGGTTTTTGCACGGTTGCACGTGCAAAATTGCACACTGAGATGCCGAAAAGGTCTCCTTGCGGTCCTGTGGCCGGATGCCGCACCTTAAGGTGAATAAGGAAAATACTCGGGAGCGAATAATGATTGAAGTTCCAGATTATAATCTTGGGCCGTTCGAATTTCCTCGCGGCTGGTTCATGCTCGGCTCCTCCGAAGAGCTCGGCGCGGGACCGCCCAAGACGCTGCATTATTTCGGCAAGGACATGGTGTTTTACCGGGGTGAAACCGGCACGCCGCATCTCGTCCACGCTTATTGCCCGCACATGGGCGCCCACATGGGCAAGAACACGACCTCGTACATCGTGCGCGACGGCGAACAGGTGCAGGGCGATTCCATCCGCTGTCCGTTCCATGGCTGGCGCTTCGGCGCTGACGGCAAGTGCGACCATGTTCCGTACGCGAAGAAAGGCTATGTGCCGCCACAAGCCACGTTGAAGACCTATCCGGTGGTGGAGCGCGCCGGCATCGTCTGGACCTGGCACGATCCTGAGGGCCTGGAACCGGACCGCGACCTACCGCCGTTTGAGCAGTGGGATCAGGAAGAAGACGGCTGGGTCCGCTGGGGCATCGACAATTACGACGTGCTCAACATCCACCCCGTCGAGGTCGTCGATAACATGGCCGATTTCGGCCACATGATGCCGATCCACGGCAGTCTTGAGCCAGCCTATTTCGACAACGTGTTCGACGGCCGCAAAGTGATCCAGCGCTTCGACGCCGGTCACCGCACGCTGGTCGGCGCGCACGGCGCCGTGCTGTCGCTTGACACCTGGTATGATGGTCCGTCGATCCTGCAATCGCGGATGATCGGCGAGTACCCCTCGCACATGCTGATCGCACACACGCCGATCGAAAAAGGCAAGCTGCGGATGTGGCACGCCTTGATGGTGAAGATCCCCGGCGGCAAGCGCGCCACACCGGAACAGCAGAAGCTGGCCCGCGCCTTCCAGGACGCCAGCCGCGACGCGCTGGCGCAGGACGTCGAAATCTGGGCCAACAAAGAGCCTTGTGTGCAGCCCATGCAGATTCCGTTCGATGGGCCGTATTCGCGCGTGCGCCAGTGGTACAAGCAATTCTACAATCCGCGGGCGATGGAGGCGGAGTTCCAGAAAAAAGCGAACGGTACTGTCGTGACGTTCGGCGAAGGCCCGCGCGCGGATCTGGCGCCGGCCTGAGGCGGCGCTTCATTCGAATACATGATGAGCGGCCGGCGATCGCGCGATAAAGCGCGACGACCGGCCGCCGGTCTGCAGGGAGGAAATTCACCATGGCCAAAACGGCTGAATACAATCTCGGTCCGTACACGTACGCGCGCGGCTGGTTCATGCTCGGGTCCTCGGAAGAGCTGAGCGGCGGGCCGCCCAAGACGCTGCGCTATTTCGGCAAGGACATGGTGTTCTACCGGGGTGAAAGCGGCGCGCCGCATCTGGTCGGCGCGTATTGTCCGCATATGGGCGCGCACCTGGGCAAGAATTCGACGTCGTACATTGTGCGCGACGGCGAGCAGGTGCAGGGCGAATCCATCCGCTGCCCGTTTCATGGCTGGCGCTTCGGCCCGGACGGGCAGTGCGATCACGTCCCTTACGCGAAAAATGGCTTCGTGCCGCAGCAGGCGAGGCTGAAGACCTATCCGGTGGTCGAGCGCGCCGGCACGGTCTGGATGTGGCATGACCCGGAAGGCCTGGAGCCGGTGCGCGAATTGCCGGCCATGTCGGAGTGGGACAAAGCTGAAGACGGCTGGGTGCGCTGGGTGATCGACGATTTCGGCGCACTCGCGATTCATCCGATCGAGCTCGTCGACAACATCGCCGATTACGGCCACATGGCGCCGGTGCACGGCGCGAGCTGGCCCGAATCCTTCGAGAACATCTTCGAGGGCGACAAGGTCACGCAGCGTTTTGCGTTCGGATCGCGTCACATCCGCGCCGAAGAGGAAGAAGACGTCCGCTCACTCGACACCTGGTATGAAGGCCCGTCCTTCCTGCAATCGCGCAAGGAGGGCGTGTTTCCCTATTACCAGATCGTCGCGCATACGCCGGTCGATGACGGACGAACGCGTCTGTGGCACATGATGATGGTGCGTGCGGGGCCGGGCGGTCGTCCGGCTGCCGCCGATGAGGTCGCCTATGCGCGCGCGTTTCAGGTCACGATGCGCGACGGCCTCGCGCAGGATCTGGAGATCTGGGAAAACAAGGAGCCCTGCTTTCAGGTGATGCAAATTCCGTTCGACGGCCCGTATTCGCGCGTCCGTCAATGGTACAAGCAGTTTTACAATCCGCGCGCGCTGTCTAAGACGTTGCAGGAAAAGACGGACGGACGGGTCGTGACGCTGGAGCCGCCGGCGGCGGCGGCTGAATAAAGACCAAGAGGAAGAAGGCATGATCGATTTTTACGGCATGAGCAGTCCGAACGTGCGCAAGGTCGGGATCATGCTTGAGGAACTGGGCGTTCCTTACGAATTCCATCACGTCGATGTGTTCGCCGGCGCGCAATACGAAGCCGATTTCTGGACGCTGAACCCCAATCGCCGCGTTCCCGTGATCGTGGACCGGGAAGGGCCGGACGGCGCGCCGTTTCCGGTGTTCGAATCCTGCGCGATCCTGGTTTATCTGGCGGAGAAGTTCGGCAAGTTCCTGCCCACGGACGCCAAAGGCCGTAGCCTTGCGATGCAGTGGACGATGTTTCAGGCCGCCAATGTCGGCCCGATCTTCGGCCAGCTGAACCACTTCATGCGGGTGTCGCGTGAGGGCAACGATTATTCCTATGGCCGCTACGAGCGCGAATCCAAGCGCCTCTATGCGATCATGAACCAGCGCCTGGCGGAATCGCCGTATCTGGCGGGCGACACCTACACGATCGCCGACATCGCGACCTATCCCTGGGCTGCCTACATTCAACAGCACGGCTTCGATCAATCGCCTTACCCGGCGATGATGAAATGGATCGGTGAGATCGCCGAGCGGCCCGCTGTGGCGAAAGCGTGGGATTTCTTCGAGACGAAAGTGCTGCCGATGGATGGCGCCGCTTTCGGAAAGGCGACGCCTGAGCAGATCACCCGCTTCTACAATCTGCCGGCTACCGCAAAGTAAGGCGTTTCTCGCCGCCGCCGCTCAGATGCTGCGTCAGGCTGCAAAACCCGGCCCGGCCAATGCTTTGGGTTGCATTGTTTTCCGAGCATTAACCTTTGGGCGCTTACGGGATTCTACGTTTGGTCGAGTCGCGCGTCTTTGTGCGCGCCGATGCTGCCTGGAGTTTGCCGCATGGTCGCCAAGTCTTTGTCCGCTCAATCCACCGTCGCTGGCGGCCTTTTAGCGCTGGCGGGCGTCGGTCTCGCTCTGGGCGGCGTGTCCTGGTGGGGGTTGGACCAAGTTTCTGACGATTTGTCTCACGTCACCGACAATTCGGTTCCTTCCATCCAGTCGCTCGGGGAGGTCGCGGGTGACATCGGCGATATCGGCCGCATCATGGGGCAGCATGTTCTGGCGACCAACGTTCAGGACACGCGCGGTCACGACGCAGAATTGCAGACGAAACTCGATGAAATCGCCGCAGACCTGAAAAACTACGAAGTTTATGTGAGCGACGATAAAGAGCGGACGCTCTATGCTGAAGTCCTTAATAGCTTTGCGGCGGTGAACGCAGCGGCCAAGTCCGTGCGGGAAAAGTCGTTGAGGCAGGATACCGCCGCCGCGACCGTGGCCTTCAATGAGGATTTCAGCCCCGCCTTGGTTCGTTTAACTGATGCGATGGATGCTCAGGCCGCCTACAATCAAGAGTCTTCAGTCCGGTCGAAGGAAGAGGCTGCGGTCTCCGATAATAAGGCGAAGTTGGCCATTATCGGCGGCAGCTTGCTGGTGATGATTGCCGGCGCCGGTTTATTTGTTCTGATCCGCCGCCGCGTGCTGA
>CAYNCS010000079.1:0-15542 GCA_964395875.1 uncultured Caulobacteraceae bacterium
ACACTTCGTCCAGATGCTCGACCTTTTGCGTCTCCATCGGGATGCGTGGGCCGGGAATGCCGACGTTCAACAGGATGGGAATGTCGAGCTCCACGCAGGTCGCGTAGATCGGGTACATGAATTTGTGGTTGATCGGCACCTGCGGATAGGTGCCGGCCGGAAACACGCTCACGGCCTTGATGCCGTATTCCTTATGCAGATGCTTGATGCGCCGCACTTCATTCATGCCGCCGTTCGGATCAACCGGCGCGTCGAAAAAGAAGCGGTTGGGAAAACGCTTGATGACCTCAAGATCGGCGTCGCTGCCGGAAAACCCGACCAGCGCCTTTTCGATATTGTACTTGTCCATCTGCTCGACGGTCCAAGCTAGAAAATCTTCGTTCTTTTCCAGCTTCGGCACGCCCTTGAACATGTATTGCGCCGGCATTTCAAATGCCTGGAGGCTTTCCTGATCGCGCAGCAGCGGCTTGAACCAGTCGTACCAATCCGCGCGTTCCGCCGAGCTCGGGATGCCGAGCATCGTGTCTATGACCCCAACATTTTTCGGCATCGGCATTGTTCAGTCTCCCGTTATTGGTCGTGCGCCGCAGCGTTTCATATTTTTATAATGCATTATATGTTTATTGAGACTGCGTCAATCACGCGGCGCCCTTAATCCATCAATTGCTTGCGCAGCTCGATCTTGTTGACCTTGCCCAGAACGTTGCGCGGGAACGGCTCCGGCGTGACGCGCACCTCGGACGGGATTTTGAAATCGGCCAGCTTGGTCTTGCCGAAGGCCAGCACCGACGCCGGCTCGATATCGGCGCCATCGTAGGGATGGATCGCCAGGACCACGCGCTCGCCCAGACGATCGTCGGGCACCCCGAAGGCGCTGACTTCCAGCACGCCGGGGAATTCCGCGAACACACGCTCCAGCTCGGCGCAATAGATATTTTCGCCGGCCCGGATCACCATGTCCTTCTTACGGTCGACGATGGTGATGAAGCGGTTCTCATCCAGAAAGCCAACGTCGCCGGTGCACAGCCAGCCGTCGCGAAAGGCGGCGGCGGTTGCCTCCGGCTTGTTCCAGTAGCCTGCGGTGACCAGCGCGCTTTTCACCTGGATTTCGCCGGGTTGACCCAGCGGCAATTCATGGCCGGCCTCATCCATGATGCGCACGAGGACGCCCGGCTGAATCCGGCCCGAAGCGGCGGGATTGAACATGTATTCCTCGCCCGTGGCGGAGGAGATCGACCCGTTGGTTTCGGTCATGCCAAAACCGCCGCCCGGCGCCGCGCGCGGCATGGTCCGGCGCAATTCCGCCAGCAGGTTCGGCGGCGTCGCCTGCCCGCCAATGCCGACATTGCTGACCGAGCTGAGGTCCGTTTTGGCGAAATCCGGATGCGCAAAGAGATCCCAATAGATGGACGGCGGGCCGGTCACCTGCGTGATTTTCTCGGCCTCGATCAGCTTCAACGCCTGCCCCGCGTCCCAGCGATCCATGAACACCATCTTTCCGCCGTTCATCACCTGCGTGAGGATCAGCGCCGAGGCGCCGCTGACGTGGAAGAACGGGAACACCGCTAGCGTCGAAGGCTGCGGGATCATCTTCATGAGGTCGGCGACCTGCATGTTCGCACGCTTCGCCGCGATCGTCAGATAGGTGGCGCCCGAGTGGCGCAGCGTGAACAGGAAGGTCGCGACGCCCAGATGCGTCAGCACCGCGCCCTTGGGCCTGCCGGTGGTGCCGGAGGTGAAGAGGATCAACGCCGCCTCGTCTGGGGCGCAATCGTTGACGATCGGCGCCGCATCACGAATGTCGAGCGGCGCGCCCTTGTCGGCGAACACGCCGCCTTCGGCTACGATCATCGGGCCTTTGTAGCCCTCCATGACGGCGTCAGCGCGCCGCTGATCGGCGAAGAGCAGCGCGCATTCGACGTCGTGAATTGCGTACAGCATCTCATCCGGCGCGCCGCGGCTGTTGATCAGCGCGGCTGTGGCGCCGTTCAGCAGGACCGCGAGATAGGCGACCACCCAATCCGGCGAATTGCGCATCGCGATGGCGACGCGGTCTTTCTTGCTCAGCCCATAGCGATCCTTCAGCAACGCCGCGAGACCCGCCGCCTTGGCGAGCGTTTGGCCGAAGGTGATGCGCTCCTCGCCATTGACCATGAAGACGCGGTCGTTGAACGCCGTCGCTTGCGCGATGATGGCCGACAAATTCTTCGGCACGTGCCGGTAGACCGGCAGCTTCTCGCCGCGAACCTCCTGTTCGATGAGCTCGAAGGGTTGGCCCGGCCCGGACAAATAAGCGCGGATCTGGTCGATCTCCTCAAGGACCGTCATGCTTCCTCCCATTATGCGTTCTTTGCGGTTTGATCCGCTTATAGCCCATTGAGGCGCGCGTAGCGCTCGGCGTGATATGCGCTATCGCCCAGCGCCTGCGCCGCCACGCGCACGCGTTTCAGATATAAACCGATATCGAACTCATCCGTCACGCCGATGCCACCGTGCAGTTGCACCGCCTCGGTCGTGACATGCCGGGCCGTATCGCCGATTTCAGCCTTGGCGAGGCTGATATTTGCGGCCCCGCCCTCGACCGCCGCCTTCAGGAGAACCGATCGGGCGATCTCCAGCGCGCCGAACAAAAGTGCGGCGCGATGCTGCAGGGCCTGAAATTCACCGATGGGGCGGCCAAACTGGATGCGAGTCTTGAGATAATCCACCGTTCGTTCAAACGCCTCATCAGCGGCGCCCAGCATTTCCGCCGCCAGATGCAAGCGGCCTATATCCAAGGCTTTTTCCAAAATGCGGGCGCCGTCCGCGGAGCCGGCGATCAGCGCCGCGGCAGGAACTTCAACGCCATCAAACGTCAGAGCCGCGATGGGCAGGCTGTCCATCGGCGTGCGAGTTTCGATCTTCAGACCTTTGCTCTTTGCGCTCACAAGGAACAACAGCGCGTCCGCGCTCGAATCGGCCGCCGCGGCGACAATGAAATCCTCAGCCACGCCGCCCGCCATAACCGCGACCTTGCGACCGGACAGGCGATAGTTCGCGCCGTCCTTTTGAGCCCGCAGCGCAAAAGCGCTTGGCTGATGGCGCTCGCCCTCATCCACCGCCAAGGCCACGATGCGGCCCTGCGCGATCTTCGGCAGGATTTCCGCCTTCAACGCCTCGTTCGCGCTTTGCTGGATCGCCGTCGCGGCCATGATGGCGGATGGCACAAAGGGCGCCGTCGCAAGCGTGCGGCCCATGCTTTCGGCGATCTGCACGCTGGTCAACGGCGACAGACCCGCGCCTCCGAACTCTTCCGGAATGAGAACCCCGGCGAAACCCAGTTCGACGAAGCCGTCCCACAATCCACGCACGCTCGCCGCGCCGTCCTTGGCGTCGCGCGTCTTGCGCAGTTTGGCGACAGGTTCCGCGTCGCGCATGAATTTGAGCGCGGCCTCGCGGATCGCGGATGAATCCGCATCGAGTATGAGCGCCATTATGCCTCCCGATATACTTTTTGGTTCCGGCGCGCGTTTAGGCGCCCGGTAGGCCAAGCACGCGCTTGGCCACCACGTTCAATTGAATCTCAGAGGTGCCGCCGCCGATACGGTTGGCCAGCGCGCCCATGAAGCCATTGGGTATGCTCGCCTCGGCGCCCTCAGCGTCCAGACCCGCCATGCCCAGAATGGTCATCATCATGTCCTGGCGCTTCACATTCATTTCGGTCGCCAGATATTTCAGCATCGACCCCTTTGCTCCGAGATCGCCGCCGCGCGCCATTTCATCGCCGACGCGCTGCAAGAGCGCGTCAAAGGCCGCCAGCTTCATATCCATCGCGACCACCTGCGCACGCAGCATGGGCTCGGCGCGCAGAGCCTCCTGCCCAAGCGTCTTGAGGGCGAAGTCGGAGAGCTTGCCGCCTTCGTCCGGACGGAAGGCGCCGATCATGGCGCGTTCAAACAAGAGCAGATACTTGGCGACGTCCCAGCCGCGATTGAGCTGGCCGACGAGGTTTTCCTTCGGGACCTTCACATCGTCGAAGAACGTCTCCGCGAAATGCGCCTCGCCGGACAACAGTTTCAATGGCCGCGCCTTGACGCCCGGCGTCTTCATATCGATCAGGATGAAGCTGATGCCGTCATGCTTGGACGAATTCGGGTCGGTGCGGACGAGGCAGAAAATCCAGTCCGACAAGTGTCCGTAAGACGTCCAGATCTTCTGGCCGTTCACCAGGAAACCATCTTCGGTGATCTCGCACTTCGTCTTCAGGCTGGCGAGGTCGGAGCCGGCGTTCGGCTCAGAATAACCCTGGCACCAGCGAATCTCGCCGCGCACGATGGGCGGCAGGTATTTTTGCTTCTGCTCTTCCGTGCCGAAGCGCAAAAGCGCCGGCCCGAGCATCCAGATGCCGAGGGACGTCAGCGGCGCGTGAGCATCGATGCGCGCCATCTCCTCGCGTAATATCTTGGCCTCGGTCGGGTTTAACCCACCGCCGCCATATTGCTTCGGCCAATCGGGTGCGGTCCAGCCGCGCGCCGCCATGCGCTCCAACCAGACGCGCTGCGCCTCATTCTTGAAGATCCAGTTGAGGCCGCCGAAGCAATGATCCTCCGGTTTCATCGGTCCGCGCATCTCGGGCGGACAATTTGCCTCAAGCCAGGCCCTCGTTTCCGCCCGGAATGCGTCACTGGCGCTCATGTACAGCCCTCGGCAAAGCCCTTTATTAAAAAACCATAATGCATTATAGTAATTCAAACGGCAAGAGAGCATCTCGCAGGTCGGATCATAACGGTTTTTGGCGGGCGGCGACGTATGAGCGTACGGGAAGCGAACAAGAATCTGCGCCGCCGGGCCATTCTGGACGCCGCGCGCGCACTGATCCTTGAGGACAAGAGCCGCGATTTTTCCATGCCAGCTTTGGCCGAGCGCGCGGGGGTGAGCCTTGCGACCCCCTATAATCTGTTCGGCACCAAAGCGGACATCCTTCTGGAGATTGTTCGCGAAGACATTTTCGAGCGGCAAAGCGACATCGACGATCTGCCGTGCGACGACCTTCCCGAATGGATCGCCGCCGTAGCACAGACCCTGTCCCGCGTTTTCTACAGCAAGCGGCATTTCTACCGGCGCATGATCGTCACCATCACCGCCTCCGAAAGCCCCGAGACGCAAATGGCGAGCGCAGAGCTGGGTTATGCCATGTTCGAGGGCGCGCTGGCGCGGCTGCAGGCCAATAAATTGCTGATCGACGCGGCACCGCCTTCCGTTCTCGCGCTGCACATTTCCCATTGCGTCAGCGGCTCGCTGCAACGCCGTCTGATGGAGCGCGGCGGCGAGGACGCGTTATGCCGCGACATTGAAATGGCGGTGCTTCTGTTGCTGGCGGGCGTCTGCCGGCCGAAAGACCGCGCCGTCCTGCAAGAGCGTATCGCTGGATTGTCCCAAGGCGGCGACCTGACGGAATAAGCCGTATTCGCCATTGGCCTGACGCATTAACGGCGTGTAATCTCATCGCGATTCCTCATGGACACCTCCGTCCCGGATAAAGCCGCGGAAGAGAAGCAGCCCGCGCCGATGGCCGCTTTTCTGTTCGCCGCCAATTACACGCCTCCTTTCGTTCGGCGGTTCATTCGTTCGCGCGAAATCGGCCTTACGATTTTTGCCGGGGTCATTGGAGTCATCGCCGCGGCCTTCGTCGCGCTGATGAGCGCGATCGCCAGCCTTGCCCACGAAGTCCTGTTTGGCGTCCAGCCAGGCATGCGCCTCAGCGAACTGGCGCGCATCGACCAGCCTTTCGTCCCGGTGTTCGGCGGCTTGCTCCTGTGCGGCCTGACCTGGTTCGCCGGCAAGGTCGGGCGCGCCAAGGTGGTAGACCCCATCGAGGCCAATGCGCTGCACGGCGGGAAGATGTCGTTTCGCGACAGCCTTTTCCTGGCCATCCAGACCCTGATCTCCAACGGCTTCGGCGCTTCCGTGGGGCTGGAGGCCGGATACACGCAATTGGGCAGCGGCACGGCGTCGAGCCTGGGCCGCTGGATGCGCCTCCGACGGGAAGATATGCGCATCATCGTGGGCAGCGGCGCGGCCGGCGCCATCGCCGCCGCCTTCAACGGCCCCTTCACCGGCGCCTTCTACGCCTTTGAACTGGTTCTGGCGCAATACGCCATTGGGTATGTCGCGCCCATCATGGCGGCGTCCATCGCCGCGACGATCGCCATGCGGGCCTTTGGCGGGGCGCCGTTCGCCGTGACGATCAGCGCCGGGCGCGACGTGCTGGGGTGGGACATTCCCTTTTTCCTTCTCCTGGGGCTGATCGGCGCCGCCATCGGCATTTTATGGATGCGGGCGCTGCCTCTGGCCGAGCGCGCATTCCAGGCCACGCGCGCGCCGCGCATCACCCATCCGATCCTGGGCGGCCTCCTGGTCGGCGGGATGGCGATGTTCAGCCCGCAGGTTTTGTCTGGCGGTCATGGCGCGCTTGAAATCGGTCTATTCGCCGGTCTTGGCGTTTCCGCCGTCATCACCATCGCCGTGCTGAAAATCATCGCCGCGACGATTTCTCTGGGCGCGGGTTTCCGCGGCGGCTTGTTCTTTTCCTCGCTGCTGGTCGGCGCGCTGGTCGGCCGCGCAGTTGGCCTGGGAATTCAGGCGTTCTGGCCGGAAACCGATCCCGACATCACCGCCTTCACGCTCGTCGGCATGGGCGCTTTGGCGGCGGCAGTAATCGGCACGCCTATGACGATGTCGTTTCTCGTGCTGGAAACGACGTCCGATTACGGCCTGACCGGCGCGGTGCTCGCGGCGGCGATTACGGCGAACCTCGTGGCCCGGGAAACCTTCGGATATTCCTTCTCGACCTGGCGCTTTCACTTGCGCGGCGAGACGGTGCGTTCGGCGCGCGATGTTGCATGGGCCCGCGCGCTGACCGTAGCCCGGCTTATGCGCATCGATCCCGCGATCGCCAACAAGGATATGGACATCGCGGCGTTTCGAACGCTGTTCCCACTAGGTTCGCATCAGCGCGTTTCACTTATCGACAATGAGCGGCGCTTTTTCGGCATGGTGACCGTGGCCGAGGCCTACACCGAAGGGCGCGATCCAGCCGCCAGCATCACCTCCATCGCCGACATGGCCGCCGGCGCGCTGACCCCCGAGATGTCGATCAAAGACGCCATGAAGGCCTTTGACATGACGGAGCGAGACACGCTCGCCGTCCTGGATTCTTTCGAGAGCCGCCGGCTGATGGGCACGCTCAAGGAAAGCTACGCCACCCGCCGGTACGCGGAAGAAATGGAAAAAGCGCAGGAGATGACGCTGTAGGCTGTCAGGGTCAGTGCAGCACGCCTTGCAGCCGGCCGCGAATGACGGCCTCGGCGTCCGCCATGATCCGGTCAATTAGAACCTTGCACGTCGGGATGTCGTGGATCAGCCCCTGCACCTGCCCGGCCCAGATCAGACCGGCGTCGACGTCGCCCGTCTCCAGCGCTGCGCGGCCCTTTGCGCCGGCGACATAAGAGTGGATGTCCTCGAACTTTGCATCGGGCAGCGCGGAAATCTCCACCACCTTGTCGGATACGCTGTTCTTCGCCACCCGCGCGGTGTTGCGGAACTTCTTGAAAATGATGTTCGTGCCGCGCTCGTCATTTTCGACGATGAATTGCTTCACGTTCTGATGGATCGGCGCTTCGGCGGTGGCGCAGAAGCGTGTGCCCATATTGATGCCTTCCGCGCCCAGCGCCAGCGCCGCCGCGAGGCCGCGCCCGTCGCCGAAACCGCCTGAAGCGATCATCGGGATCTTCAACTGATCCGCCGCGGCGGGGATCAGAACCAGGCCCGGCACATCATCTTCGCCGGGGTGGCCCGCACACTCGAAACCGTCAATGGAGATGGCGTCGACGCCCATGCGCTCCGCGGAAAGCGCGTGGCGCACGGAGGTGCATTTATGGATCACCTTCACGCCATGGGCCTTGAGGTCGTCGATGTGCTCCTGCGGCTTGGAGCCCGCCGTCTCGACGATCTTCACGCCGCTTTCGATAATGGCCTTCCGGTATTCGCCGTAATTGGGCGCGTTGAGCGTGGGCAGGATCGTGATGTTCACGCCGAAGGGCTTGTCGGTCATAGCGCGGCAGCGGTCGATCTCGCGCCGTAGATCGTCCGGCGTCGGCTGCGTCAGCGCCGTCAGGATGCCGAGGCCGCCCGCGTTGGACACCGCCGAGGCCAATTCCGCCCGGCCAACCCACATCATGCCGCCCTGCACAATCGGGTGCTCGATTCCGACCAGGTCCGTGAAGCGGGTCTTGATGGCCATGGATAACGCCTTCCAATCCGTTACGCCGCCCACTTCCGAAAAGGCGACATCCCCCGATGACGCCAATTGCCCCGCCTGACAAGCCCTGCAAAAGGCGGGGCGTCACATCCGTTTCACACTCCGCGCGCAAGCACCGTCTTCGTTATTGAAAGACGGGGCGAACTGCGTGTCTATTGGCGCAATGCCGGTTGAGATCGAACGCAAGTTCCTGGTGGCGGCCGATTCCTGGCGCGCTTCCGCCGCACCCGGCGTTTCGATCGCCCAGGCCTATCTCACGGTATCCGGACCGTTTTCCGTCCGCGTGCGACGCATGGGAGGCCAGGCGTTTCTCACCATAAAGAGCAACGACCCAGGTCACTCGCGCGCGGAATTCGAATACGACCTGCCCCCGGCGCACGCCGACCACATCCTGAGCCAGCTGGGCGCCGGCAGTCTGCGCATCGAAAAGACGCGGCACAAAGTGATGGTGGACGGGCATCAATGGAGCGTCGACGTTTTCGCGGGTGCGCTGTCGGGTCTTGTTCTCGCGGAGATAGAACTCTCCGACCCGGACCAGTCCTTCTCCAGGCCGGATTGGCTAGGCGACGAGGTGACGGATGATCCGCGCTATCGCAACGCCTCTTTGGCCGAACGCGGGTTGCCTTGACGCCGGATTCAGATTGGAATCAGCACTTGCTTGCGCGAGCGATGGATTGTTAGACAGCGAAATCGGGCTGAAAGCGGGCGCCCGGCTTAGACGATTTCGTCCAAGACCCGCTCCGAACCCTTTGGGGCCGAACCCTTTGGGGCAGGAGCGTTTATGACGAACCTCGACGCCGATGCGCAGTCTCGCGAACAATCGAACGGCGCACAGCCGCATCCCACCCTTGGCGAATTGTTCCGCGCCAGCCTGAAGGTGGGCTGCCTCGGGTTTGGCGGTCCGGCGGGGCAGATCGCCCTGATGCACCGCATCTTCGTCGACGAGAAGAAGTGGATCGGCGAACAGCAATATCTGCACGCATTGAATTATTGCATGTTGCTGCCCGGCCCTGAGGCGCAGCAATTGGCCACCTATGTCGGCTGGCTGCTTCATGGCGCGCGCGGCGGCGTGATCGCCGGGTTGCTGTTCGTCCTGCCGGGCGCCTTTGTGGTGTTCGCCCTGTCGCTGCTTTACGCCTTCGCGCAACAGGAGCCCGCGGTCGGCGCAGCGTTTTTCGGAATCAAGGCTGCGGTTCTGGCCCTGGTTCTGGAAGCGTGCATCCGCATCGGCAAGCGGGCGCTGAAATCCAACGCCGCCTACGCAATCGCGGCGGCCGCTTTTCTTGCATTATTCATCGCGCAAGCGCCGTTTCCCCTTGTGGTGTTGGGCGGCGCGCTCGTGGGCGTGCTTTTCATGCGCGGCGATTCGGAGCCTCATGCCCCCGCTTTTACAGCGAAGCCCAATGTCTCGGGCGCTTTCAAGAGCGCCGCGTTCTGGCTCGCAGCTTGGCTGGCGCCGCTTGGCCTGAGCATGCTGTTGCTTGGCCCGCAGCACGTGCTGTCAAAGGTCGGGCAGGTGTTTTCGATCCTGGCGGTGGTCACGTTCGGCGGCGCCTACGCCAGTCTCGCCTATTTGCAACAAGAGGCTGTGCAGACCCAAAATTGGCTGAGCGCTGGACAGATGTTCGACGGTCTGGGTCTTGCTGAAACCACGCCGGGGCCGCTGGTGCTGGTCCATCAGTTCGTGGGCTTCATGGCAGGCTGGAACGCCCAAGGCGGCGGACTCTGGCTGGCGAGCGCCGCGGCCCTCATGGCCAGCTGGTGCACTTTCGCGCCTTCCTTCGCCTGGATATTCGCGGGCGCGCCTTTCGCCGAGAGATTGCGGGCCGACGCGCGTGCGAACGCCGTCCTGAAGGGCGTCACGGCGGCAGTGCTCGGGGTAATCGTCAATCTGGCCCTCAGCTTCGCTCTGCATTATCTCTTCGGCGAGCTCCCGCGCGCGCAATTCGCGCCGCACGTTTCTATACCAGCGCCAGAGTGGGGGAGGTTCGACCTTAATGCGGCGATTTTGTCCGCCGCAGCAATCCTTCTTCTCTTCCGCATGCGCGTGGGCGTCTTGAGCCTGATCGCACTTTGTGCGGCGGCGGGCGTTTTGTTCCACTTTATCTAGGCCGCCCGAAACGCGCGCCCTTAGCCCACGATGTCCCGGAACGCGCGCCAGCTAGCGAGGCCAAGCCATGGCAAGGTGAAGGTGAGCGCCGCGAACGCCGTCGCCGCGGACAAACCCATGATCGCCGCCAATAGAAACGCCCACAACATGAGCGGCGCGAAATTTCTGGAGACCGACAGAAAGCTCGTCGCGATGGCGGAGAAGACGTTCACCCGCTCGTCCAGAAGCATCGGCGCGGAAACCACCACCATGCAGAAGGTGAAGAAGGCGATGATCCCGCCGATAATAGCGCCCGCGAACAGCATCGAATGCCCTTCGCCGCTGAAAACCGCGAAATGGATGAAGTCGGCGACAGTCTTGTGCAGGCGGTAGGTTGAAAGACCGTACACAATCTGCGCGACGCGTCCCCACAGCAGATAAATCAGGAGCAAAGCCAGGCCGAGATAAAAAACGTCTCCCCGCACCGCTGGGCGAACGAAAATGACCTCGGACAATCTGGGTTTGCGTCCGCTCTCGATAATGCGCCCGCCCTCGTAAAATCCCATGGCCAGAATCGGCGCCACAAAGACAAATCCGCACGTCAACGCCAGCACCCAAAAGGCGGCGTTGAAGCGCAACAGCCAATAGCCCAATAGGAAACAGGCAAGCGCGACAAGCGCGCCATAAATCAGGAACACCATCGGCGCTTTAGCGAAGTCACGCGCCCCCAACGCCAGCCACCGAAAGGGTGCGGCGAAGCCAACCTTGTTGACACGCGACAGTCCAGGCTCTGGCGCCAAATTAGCCTCCCCCATGTTTTTGTCCGTCTTTGCTCGCGGAATGAGTGCGGTATTGAAATCCGCGTTTTTTCTTTATGGTGTTGCGCCAAATCAATAAAAGCGCCCGCACATCGCCGGGTGGGCGGAAATTGGGAGGACTTTCATGCGCACGCCACGCCGGATCGTGACCGGGCACAACGCCGCTGGCCGGTCGGTCTTTCTCAGCGCCGACCCCATGGACGACTTCAACGGGCCAGCGCCTGTAAACGTCTGGTCCAACGTCACGACGCCCGCGATTCTCGACCGCAGCACCGAGACTCCTCAGCGCCCGACTTATTTCGCGCCGCCCGGCGGCGCCTATTTCACCATCGTCCGGATGGACAAGGCGACGCCAGAAGAGACCGCCGATCCGGAGCTGGCGCGCAAGCGCATGCGGGACCTGTTCGATTCCATCGGCGCGCCGGAATGTCTGACCGATCAGACCCGCCACCCGGCGATGCATCGTACGCCGACGATCGATTATATCGTTCTCTTGTCAGGACGGATCACATTGCTTCTGGACGAAGGTGAGATGGATCTGGAGCAATTCGATTGCATCATCCAGCGGGGCACCAATCACGCCTGGGTCAACAAGTACGATGAACCGGCGATTTTGTGCTGCACCATGGTCGGCGGCGTTTTTCCTGATTAACGCGTATAACAAATGCGAGGCTGCGAGTAACGAAACCGCGACGCTGACACAATACGGGTCTCGTCAATTCGCAAATTGACCTGCTATGGGTCGCTCGACTCGCCGGATCGGCGTTTTCTGGCGCCGTCGCTGCATTTGCGTACTCGAAGGCGACGCACTTCTGCGCCGCGGGTAGGAGAGTACGAAATGAAGTTTCTGGCAAAGCTGCTGAAAGATAGGTCCGGCGTCACCGCGATCGAATACGGCCTGATCGCCGCTTTGATCGCCGTCGTCGCAATTCCTGTCATGGGCGAGATCGGCAAGGGCTCAGTGACCACCTATGAAAAGGTGAACGAAGGCCTGAAAGCGAAATAAACGGCTCCAGCCGCCTTCACATCTCGCTTTTTCGCTCGCGCTTTGCGCCCGATTCTGCGCCGCATCAGTCTGTTGTAGCAGGCGGTCCGGCGGATCGGGCGCTCGCATTTTGACTGCGCCCCGGCGCGTCTCAATCGCAAAGCGCCGCGCCGCCGCGTCTTTACATCGTATAGCGCAGACCGATCCATAGCGTGCGCGGCGACGCTTCCTCGATCACGCCATTAGCCGCGCGTCCGGCTTCAATGGAGGCGTTCGTGACGTTCTCGCCGCGCAGCTCCAGTTTCAGCCCCTCGCGCAGCGGCGCCGAGATATAGGCATCAAGCGCCGCCGCCGAACTCAGGCGGCGCGTGTTCTGATCGTCATCGAACTGGCTCGAAACGTAACGTCCTGTCACCGAGGCCCGCAGCCCCTGCGCGCCAGTCCAGCCTAAAGTCAGATTCCCCTGATGCTGCGCAATCTGCGCCGGACGCAGGCCCGTCAAACCAGACCCCTTCACTTCCGGATCGGCGAAATTATACGCGCCGGAAATCGTCCAGGGCCCGAGCGCGTAAGACGCATCCAGCTCCACGCCGTTGGACTCGATGCGGTCAAGGTTCTGACGCTGCCGGCAGGCGCCCGTCACGACTCCCACGCCGGGACAGACATTGCCCGCCAGTTTTGCGATGCTGACGTTCGCGATGGCGTCGTCCAGGACGTTCCAATAGATTGTCACGCCGAGCTTGAGGTTTTCGGCCGGCTCCGCCTCCAGGCCAATTTCCGCGCCCTGCAAGGTTTCCGGCTTCAGCGCCAGATTGGCGGCGGTCGCGTCGGCGCCTGCCCGGAACGGACGATACAGTTCGTTCAAGGTCGGCAAGCGATAGCCTTGATAGGCGGCGGCGCGCACAGAAAGCCTATCGGTCAGCGCATAGGACGCGCCGAGGCGGCCAAGCCCTTCCCAATCGTCGCGATCGGCGCCCCTGTCGTTGCGCAGCGGCGCGCCGGTCGCCAACGTCCACTCGCGCAAATAGCCATTCTCGATGCTCCAATGATCGGCGCGCGCGCTCCCGGTGAGCGTCAACCGATCCATCGGCGTCAGGCTGAGTTCTGCAAAGACGCCCAGCGTTTCCGTCTCGCCGCCAGCTTTGCGCTGACGCGTCGGGGCGCCAGCCACATAAGTGAAGTGCTCATTGGTGTCGCCTTCGGACCGGCGGTAATCCGCGCCCAGCCGCAATTGCGTCGACTCTCCCAAAGGCGGCCGCACTTCAATCTTGGCGCCATAGCCGCGCGCGGGAGTCTTGAATTGGTTCAGCGAGGGCGAGGCCGTGGCGCGGCCCGCCGCGACTGAAGCGAATTCGGATTGAAAGCTGCGATTCTGCGCGTAGGCCAGTGCTTCCCATTGCCAATCGCCGCGGCCCAGCAGACGAACGCTGAGATCCTGGCCATTGCTGTCATTGCCGCTGAACGGCGTACCGCGCGAGCGCGCATCGCCAAAGGCGCTGAGCGCGAATTGCGCCTCCATATCCGGACGCACCGCCGCAACATAGCGGGCGCGGCCGCTCCATTGATCGAAGGGCGCGCGGATGTCCGCCGCGCCGCGCTGATCGGAACGAGTCGGAATGAAGCCGTCGCCATGATCGATACGCGCCGACAAAAAAGCGAAACCGCCGGGCGCCGCGATCTTGCCGCGCGCGTCGCCGGAGACCGCCCCCCGTGAGCCAGCCGCGATTCCAGCGTCCACAGCAGGCGCGCTCTCGGCCGACAGGGACGAGAGCTCGACCGTGCCCGCAAGCGCGCCTGCGCCGAACGCGGATGCGCCGCCGCCGCGCGTCACCTGCGCGCTTTCCAGCGCGCGCGGGTCCAGAGCCGGCCAATCGATCCAGCCGCCGAACGGATCGGCTACGGGCGCGCCGTCCAGCAACACCAGAACGCGCGAGGCGGCATTGCCGCCCAGACCGCGCACGCCTGCGCCCTGACTGGTCGGGTGGGCTGAACGCGCATCGGATCGGCGGAATTGCTGGATGCCCGCCTGATCCCGCAGCACATCCTCGATGCGTCCGGACGCCGAACTCCGCAATGCGGCAGCATCCAGCGTCACGACATCATAATTGGATTGGCTCTGCGCATCAGGCAGCGCGCTGCCCGTAACGACGATTTCCGGCGTCGCATCTTGGCCGCCTTGCGCCAGCGCCAGAGTGGGCGCGGCGGCGCAAAAAAGCGTGAACAAAGCCCGAGCGGCAGTTTGATATGAAAGCATGGTCCTTACAGCGTCCCCGGCCAGAATCGCCTCAGCAATCGCCTCAGCGGCCCGGCCTAAATCCCCCGCCCTAAATAAGGGTCTTTGCGTAATGAATGCGCGCGCTTTTTTTGGGGTAAGTTTAGATTTGCGCGTCCGCCATACATTCCACTTGACGGATAGCGAGCCAAAGCGTGGAATCTGCTATCACACTTTAGGAGTCCGGCCATGCGCATCGGCGTCCCCACCGAAATCAAGACCCATGAATATCGCGTCGGCCTGACGCCGGGTGCGGTTCGGGAATATGTGGCGCACGGGCATAAGGTTCTGGTTCAGGCGGGCGCCGGCGCCGGCATTCATGCCGATGACAGCGCCTATCAGTCTGCTGGCGCCGAAATCGCCCCAGACGCAAAAACCGTTTTTTCTCAATCAGATATGATTATTAAAGTGAAGGAACCGCAGCCCATCGAATGGGCGCAGCTGCGGGAAGGGCAGATACTTTTCACCTATCTCCATCTGGCGCCGGACCCTGAGCAGACCAAAGGTCTGATCGCCTCGGGCTGCACGGCCGTGGCCTATGAAACCGTCACGGACGCCAATGGCGCCCTGCCCCTGCTCGCTCCCATGAGCGAAGTCGCCGGACGCCTTTCCATCGAGGCGGCGGGCGATGCGCTGCGCCGTTTCCATGGCGGCTCGGGGGTGTTGCTGGGCGGCGTGCCGGGCGTGCCGCCGGCGCGGATCGTCATTCTGGGCGGCGGCGTTGTCGGCACCCAGGCCGCGCGCGTGGCGGTGGGCGTCGGCGCCGACGTCACCATTCTCGACAAGAGCATCCCGCGCCTGCGCCAGCTTGACGTCTTGTTCCAGGGCCGGGTGCGCACGCGCTTCTCTTCGCTGGAATCCATCGAACAGGAAATCGCGCTCGCCGACGCCGTGATCGGCGCGGTGCTGGTGCCGGGCGCCGCTGCGCCGAAGCTCGTCACGCGTCCAATGCTAAAGCTGATGAAACCGGGTTCGGCCTTGGTGGACGTCGCCATCGACCAGGGCGGCTGTTTCGAAACCAGCCATCCGACCACGCATGCGGAGCCGATCTTCATCGTCGATTCCATCGTGCATTATTG
>CAYNCS010000080.1:0-15369 GCA_964395875.1 uncultured Caulobacteraceae bacterium
GTCGCTCTTCAGCTCTTTCAGGCGCTCCTTGTGCTTCACGCCGAAATGCTGCTCTTCGTCGATAATCAACAGGCCGAGATCGCGGAACTTGACGTCCTTGGCGAGCACCGCGTGCGTGCCGACGACGATTTCGATTTCACCGGCTTCCAGATGCTTGCGCGTCTGCGCAGCGTCGGCGGAGCTGACGAGCCGAGACAATGGCGCGATGCGGATCGGCAGCCCGCGAAAGCGCTCCACGAACGTGTTGTAGTGCTGACGCGCCAGCAAGGTGGTCGGCGCGATGACGGCCACCTGACGGCCGCCCATGGCGGCGATGAAAGCCGCGCGAAGCGCCACTTCGGTCTTGCCGAAGCCGACGTCGCCGCAGATCAGGCGGTCCATGACGTGGCCGCCGCTGAGATCGCCCACCACGTCCTGGATGGCGGCCATCTGATCGTCTGTTTCCTCGAACGGGAAGCGCGCGCTGAATTCCTCGAAGGCGCCGTCGGGCGCGCCGAGAGGCTCCGCCGTCTTCGCCGCGCGCTTGGCCGCGATCTTGATAAGTTCTTCGGCCATATCTTTAAGGCGCTTGGTGGCGCGCGCCTTGCGGTTCTGCCAGGCGACGCCGCCAAGTTTGTCGAGCGTGCCGCCGGAATCCTCGGAGCCGTAGCGGGAAACGAGTTCGATGTTTTCGACTGGGAGAAACAGCTTGTCGCCGCCTGCGTAATGCAGCTCCAGGCAATCATGCGGCGCGCCCTGCACGTCGAGCGTCATCAGGCCGGCATAGCGCGCCACGCCATGATCGATATGCACCACGAGGTCGCCCGGCGACAGCGCGCCCGCTTCCATGATGACGTTCGCGGCTTTGCGCTTGCGGCGCGGCCGCGCCAGACGGTCGCCCAGAATGTCCTGTTCGGAGATGATCGCGATTTGGCCGGTCTCAAAGCCGTGGTCCAGCGGCAGGACCGAGACGCACAGCGTCTTGGGCGGAAACTTCGCTGCGGCGGGCCAGGAGCCCGCTGGCGTCAATTCTTCAAGCTTGTGATCGTGCAGCACGTGCGTGAGGCGCTCGGCGGAACCGTCCGTCCAGGCCGCGAAAACCACCCGTTTGCCTTTGGCGCTCAAGGCGCGCGCATGCTGGGCCGCGACCTCGAACACGTTGATGTCGCCGGCGGCGCGTTCGGGCGCGAAATTGCGGCCCTCCTTGATCTCGAAATCAAGAACGTCCGCGGCGGGAGCGAGTTGCAGCGGCGTGATGGTGCGCACCGTGCGCTGTGCAAGGAGCGCATCGAGTTCAGCGGCTTGAATGTAGAGGCGCTCGGGAGGGAGCACCTTCGCCGCGGCGGCGCCCTTTCCAAAGGATTCCTGGCGAGCGGAAAAATAGTCGGACGCCATGGCGGCGCGTTCGGAGACGGCTTGTGGCGCCAAATGGTCCAGCGCAACGATGGCGTCGCCGCCGATATAGTCGAACAGCGTCTCCAGCTGCTCATGGAACAAAGGCAGCAATTGATCCACGCCCTGGCGGCGCATCCGGGACGAGACGGATTCGTAAAACATATCGCCGGAGGTGTTGGCGCCGAAGGCCGCGACGAAACTCTTGCGAAAACGCAGTACGGAATCGTCGTCGTAAATGACCTCGCTCGCCGGCGTCAGGCTGATTTCGGTGAGCTGACGCGTGGAGCGTTGAGTCTCAGGGTCGAAGACGCGGATGGAGTCCAATTGCTCGCCGAAAAAGTCGAGGCGCAGCGGTTCGGTGAGACCGGCGGGGAACACGTCGATGACGCCGCCGCGAATGGCGTATTCGCCCGATTCCCGAACGGTGCCCGCGCGGCTGTAGCCGTTGACGGCGAAGAAATCCTCTAATGCCTTTGTGGGCACGACCGCTCCGACGCGCGCGGCGAACGCGGCGCGGCGCATGATCTGACGCGGCGGCACGCGCTGGATGAGGCTGGCCGCCGTCGTCACGACGACCATCGGCTTTGGTTCCTCCATCGCTGCGAGTCGCGCCAGCGTGGCGCACCGGCGGGCGGAGATGTGCGGCGCGGGCGAAACGCGGTCGTACGGCAGGCAATCCCAGGCCGGGAACGACAGAACTTCAAGCTCGGGCGCGAAATAAGACAGCGCCGAACTGAACATCGCCGCCTGCGCATCGTCGCGCGCCACGTACAGCAGCGGGTGCATGACCGCATGCGTCATAGCGGCCGCCAACGCGGCGTCGAAACCCTGGGCGACGCCGGACAAGGTCAATTTACCGGACGCGGAAACGGCGCGTTTGAGGCGCGCGGACTCAACCAATTCCATAAAGATTACCCGACGAAAGAAGCGCCGCCGTTCCGCGCGAATGCGAGGAATTTTTCAAGCAAGGGGCCCTGCGCTTCCGCGGGGGGCTCGCCCCGCCCCATCACCCAGCTCAGGATGTCGTGGTCATGCAGATCGAGAATGCGTTCGAACTCGTTCGCCTCGTCGGGCGAAAACCCGGCCAGGTGCGCTTCCGCGAAGCGTTGGAAAATTATGTCGGCTTCCTTGAAGCCGCGCCTTTGCGCGCGATACGCAAGGCGTTTCAAACGATCCGTCATGATTAGCGGGGCTATAGACCCCGTCAGGCTTTTTGTCATGCCCCGTCTTTGCTAGCCCACGTTTGCGCGTTACGGAGGCCCGGCTCTGGCCAAGGGCGGCGCCGCTTGGCTATATAGGGTCTAGGTCGCAGTATTTAATGAGCTTATCGCCCCCCGAATGCATCGCCGCTTTGACGCGGCCATTCGAGTCTCCTGCGGGGATCGGAGCGAGCCGGCGCGCATTGATTGAAAAACTGGTCGGCGGCCCACGGGTGATCGACCTTCTGTTTCACCTACCCACAGGATTGATCGACCGGCGCCTGGTGACCGCCATCGCGGACGCGCCGCCGGACATGCTGGTGACGATCGAAGCCAATATCGAAGCCCATATCGCGGCGCACGGCGCAGGCCGCCCCTATCGGATTCGTGTGCGCGATGAGAGCGGATTTCTGACCCTGGTCTATTTCCGCGCCAATCCGCAAATCTTGCAGCGGATGATGCCGGTGGGGGCTCGGCGCGTGATCAGCGGCAAGGTCGAATATTACGGGGCCGAGCGCCAGATGGCCCACCCGGATCTGGTCTACGATCCTGCGGCGAAGGACCCGCCTCCCCTTCTGGAGCCGGTCTATCGGCTGAGCGAAGGCGTGAACAACCGCATGGTCTCGCGTACGATTCGCGCCGCTCTGGCGACGCTGCCGGACATGCCGGAATGGATCGAACCGAGCCTGAAGCAACGCGAAGGCTGGCTTGGCTTCACCGAGGCGCTGCGGTCGGTGCACGCGCCGATGAGTTCGGTCGATCTGTCGCCCGGCGCCCCGGATCGCGCGCGCCTGGCCTATGACGAGTTGTTTGCGCGGCAGATCGTGTTTCGGTTGCGGCGGCGTGCGCGCAAGTCCGAGGGCGGCGTCTCAATGACCGGCGACGGCCACATCGTGCGCAAAGTGCTCGAGGCGTTCGCATTCCAGCCAACGCAAGGTCAGCGCAAGGCTTTCGCGGAAATCTCCGAAGACATGGCGAAGCCAGAGATGATGGGCCGTTTGCTTCAGGGCGACGTCGGTTCCGGTAAAACGCTGGTCGCGGCCTTGGCGATGGCGCGTGCGGCGGAAGCCGGAAAGCAATCGGCGCTGATGGCGCCGACCGAAGTGCTTGCCAGGCAGCACGCCGCGACTCTGGAAAAGCTGTTGCATCCGGCCGGGTTAAAGACCGCCGTGCTCACCGGACGCGACAAAGGCAAAGCACGCAAGGCTTTGTTGGCCGAACTGGCGTCCGGCGAAGTCACTGCGGTCTGCGGCACGCACGCGCTGTTTCAGGAAGACGTTGAATATCACGATCTGGGCCTCACGATCATCGACGAGCAGCATCGCTTCGGCGTCTCGGACCGGATGAAACTGGCGGCCAAGGGCGATCATCCCGATCTGCTGGTCATGAGCGCCACGCCCATTCCGCGTACGCTCGCCATGGCGCAGTTCGGCGACCTCGACGTGTCGCTCCTGAAGGAACGTCCGGCCGGGCGAAAGCCGCCGGTCACGCGCGCCGCGCCGCTCAACCGCATTCGCGAAGTCTATGAAAGCGTGCGCAGATCCATCGAGCGCGACGACCGCATCTATTGGGTTTGCGCGCTTGTGGAAGAAAACCCTGAGATGGAGGCGACCGCGGTCGAGACGCGGGCCGAGGCGCTGCGTCAGGCTTTCGGTGAGGCGGCGGTCGGCGTCGTGCATGGCCGCATGCCGCCGAAAGTAAAGGATGAGGCCCTTGAGAACTTCCGCACCGGCAAGACGAAAATCCTGGTCGCCACCACGGTGATCGAAGTCGGCGTCGACGTGCCGGAAGCCACGGTGATCATCATCGAACACGCGGAGCGTTTTGGCCTCGCGCAGCTGCACCAATTGCGCGGACGCGTCGGCCGGGGCCAGAAGGACGCCGCGTGTCTGTTGCTTTATCAGCCGCCTTTGTCCGACGAAGGTAAAATCCGGCTCGACGCCATGAGGCGGACCTATGACGGCTTCGAGATCGCGGAGATCGATTTCGATCTGCGTGGTTCAGGCGATATTTTGGGACTGCGGCAGTCCGGTCTGCCGGCGTTTTCTCTAGTGGACCCAGCGACCCATAGCCGCCTTATTCCAACGGCCGACACCGATGCGCGCATACTCGTGGACGGCGACCCCGACTTTCGGGAACCGCGAGGTCAGGCGGCGACGATTCTGCTCTCGATATTTGGTCACGCGGACTGGGAAAAGCTGCGCATGTCGGGCTGATCCCCCGCACGTTCACGACGCTTCATCCGGGTCTTGCATCAAAGGATCCCGGCCGAATTTATCGGGCTGAAACAATCCCAGCGACAGCAACATTTTGGCCGCATCTTCCTGCGGCAATTGCAGCAGCCGGATGTCCTCGCGTTTCACGAAGATCAGCCAACCCGTCCATGGATTGGGCGAATGCGGGATGTAGACGGAGACAAACCCTTCTTCCAGCGCACGGGCGGGCTCTCCGCGCACGGAGCCTGTCACGAAGCCGACCGACCAGATGCCTTCGCGCGGGAACTGAACGAGGCAGACTTCCCGGGCGCTGATGTGACGTCCGGAAAGCACGGTCTCGAAGACCTGCTTTATGCCCATATAGATGTTGCGGACGATGGGCATGCGTTCGACGACGCGTTCGCCAATCTGGATGAGCGCGCGCCCGGCAATGTTTGCGGCCAACGCGCCCAGCGCAACGAGAGAGACGCCCGCAATCAGCAGGCCAACGCCGGGAATGTTGTTCCACGTTTGCTGGGCGCCAAACAGCGCGCGGACAGCGCTCCAGACAAACTTGTCGATCGTGGTGACAAACCACCAGACGACAAGAATCGTCAGACCGATCGGCGCTGCGATGGCGATTCCCGCAAAGAACCTGGTTCTCAACCACGCCGCCAGACGTACGCGCTTTCGCGGCTTCGGGATTGAGAGTTCGGTCATCTCTTAGGCGAAAGGTCTCGCCTTCGCCAATTGGTCGAAGGCCATGAGGTCGCGAATGAGCGGTTCGAGCGATTTCAGCGGCACCATGTTCGGGCCGTCGGACGGCGCCTTGTCGGGATCCTGGTGCGTTTCCATGAAAACGGCTGCGACGCCGATCGAAACAGCGGCGCGGGCCAGCACCGGAACGAACCGGCGCTCGCCGCCGGAGGTTTCACCCTGACCGCCCGGCTGTTGCACCGAGTGCGTCGCGTCGAACACGATGGGGCAGCCCGTTTCGGCCATGATCGGCAGACCGCGCATATCCGACACCAGCGTATTGTAGCCGAAGCTCACGCCGCGTTCGCACAACAGGACGTCTTTGGCGCCGCCGGAGACCAGTTTCGCGGCGACGTTCTTCATGTCCCACGGCGCAAGAAACTGGCCCTTCTTCACGTTGATCGCCTTCCCTGTGGCCGCAGCGGCGAGCAGCAGGTCGGTCTGGCGGCACAGGAAGGCAGGGATCTGCAGCATATCGACAACCTGCGCGAGTTCCGCGCATTGCTCGGGCAGGTGCACGTCGGTGATCACCGGCATTTTTAGGGACTCGCGGACTTCGGCGAATATCTCCAGCGCCTGGCTCATGCCGACGCCCCGAAAGCTTTTCGCGCTGGTCCGATTGGCCTTATCGAAGGAGGATTTGTAGATCACGCCGACGCCAAGGCGTTCGCCGATTTCCTTAACGGCTCCCGCCATTTCCAGAGCGTGCTGGCGGCTCTCAATGGCGCATGGACCCAAAAGGAAGGCGACCGGCAAAGAATTGCCGATGCGCACGGGCGCACCCCCGGCCTGCACCGTTACAATGGCGTTCGCGCCGGCATGGGCTGCGGCCTTTCCGGCGGTGCTCTTTTGTTCGTCGGGCAATGCGATCTCCTTGGCTCCCGGAACCTTAGCAAACCCGGGCTGCAAGCGCGCTATATAGTCGCTTCAGACCTTCTCGCCAGCCATTAGCTGGTAATCCAATCCGCGCGCCGGCGCGTATAGCGTCCAAACCCTTCACTTTCCTGCGGTTTCGATGCCCCGTTCGTCCAATAATCCGCAACCGCCCGCGACGCTTTATTGGGCCCGGAACGACCTGCGGACGGCCGATAATCCGGCGCTCTGCGCCGCCATCGACAGCGGCGCGCCGGTCGTGGCGCTTTATATTCTCGATGATGAGACGCCCGGCAAATGGCGGCTGGGCGGGGCCGCGCGCTGGTGGCTGGACGGCAGCCTGCGCCGCTTTGAAGCCGATCTGCGCAAGCTCAATGTACAATTGGTGCTGCGGCGCGGCCGGGCGGAAGAAGTCTTGCCGGCAGCCCTGAAAGAGACCGGAGCCAGCCGGCTGTTCTGGAACCGCCGTTACGCTCCGGCGGAGCGTGAAGCGGACCAGAAGCTCAAACGCACCCTTAAGGCGGATGGTTTAGAGGTTCGCAGCTTTAATGCGGCGCTTTTGCTGGAGCCGCAGGACGTTTCAACCGGGGCCGGAGGGCCGTACAAGACTTATACGCCCTTCTGGCGAAGCGTCAGACCAAGGATCGGCGGTCTGAAGCCGTTGGCTCGCCCACATCCCTCCACCCACCCGATTTCGAGTTTTGGAAGCGACTGCCTGGACGACTGGGCTCTGCGGCCGGCCTCTCCGAACTGGGCGGAGCGCTTTCCGGATTTTTGGGAGCCTGGTGAAGCAGGCGGTGCGGCGAGGCTGGTCGCTTTCCTGGATGATCGGATCGAGGATTATGCCGCTGGGCGCGATCATCCTGCGCGGCAGGCCACGTCCCGCCTCTCGCCGCACCTTCAGTTTGGCGAGATCGGTCCTCGTCAAATTGTCTGGGCGGTGGGCGCGCGCGGCGATGGCGGCGCGGCGGAAAAATTTCTTTCCGAAATCGGTTGGCGTGAATTCGCCTATCATCTGCTTTTTCATTTTCCGGAATTTCCCGAAGCTAATTGGCGCTCCGATTTCGACGCTTTTCCATGGCGCGAGGACGAAGACGGTCTGCGCGCCTGGACGCGTGGCATGACGGGCTATCCGCTGGTGGATGCGGGCATGCGCGAGCTTTGGGCGACGGGTTACATGCACAATCGTGTGCGGATGATCGCGGCGTCCTTTCTCACCAAGCATTTGCTGATCGATTGGCGGCGCGGCGCGGAATGGTTCTGGGATACGCTTGTTGACGCGGATCTCGCCAACAACAGCGTGTCCTGGCAGTGGGTCGCCGGCTCAGGCGCCGACGCCGCACCCTATTTTCGCATATTCAATCCAAGCGCTCAGGGCGAGCGATTCGACGCCGACGGCCATTATGTCCGCAGGTGGGCGCCGGAATTGTCCGAGCTGCCCGCCCGCTACATTCATGCGCCTTGGACCGCGCCGGACGACGTCCTCGAGGCGGCTGGGGTCCGGCTGGGATCGACCTATCCAAAGCCGATCGTCGAGCACGCGCAGGCGCGTAGGCGGGCGCTCGATGCATTCAAATCGTTGTCGCATGCGCACAGGGGGACGCATTCGTGAAAGTGGCTGTTATGGGTTCCGGCATCGCCGGATTGAGCGCCGCCTGGGCCATGCGGAAGAACCACGAGGTTACGCTGTTCGAAGCCGCCGGCCGGCTGGGTGGACATTCCAATACAGTGGACATCGACTACGACGGGACCCCGCTCAGCGTGGACACCGGTTTTATCGTCTACAACGACCTGAACTACCCGAACCTGAAGGCGTTGTTCGCGCATCTTGGAGTGCAGACGCAGCCTGCCGACATGAGTTTTGCCTTCTCCGCCGGACCGGGGCGCGAATGGTCCAGCAACGGCCTGAAAGGCGTGTTCGCGTGGCGGCGGAATCTGGCGCGCCTAGAGTTTCTCGCCATGCTCGCGGATATCGTCCGATTCAGCGTGCGTGCGCGTGCGGATCTTGTCCGTGGACGCCCGGACCTGGAAGCGCCGCTCGGGGAATATCTCGCTGGATGCCGCATCGGCGAAGCGTTTCGTTCGAGCTATTTGTTGCCGATGGGCGCCGCCATTTGGTCGACGCCCGAAGCGAAAATTCTCCAGTTTCCGACCCGGAGCTTTCTCCGTTTTTTCGACAATCACCGTCTGCTGCAATTGAAGCGTCCCAGATGGAGGACGGTGTCCGGCGGCTCCAGGAATTACGTGTCGAAGTTGGCCGCCGATCTTGAGGACCGCATAGAGTTGAACGCTCCGGTGCAGCGCGTCACGTCGCTGCCGCACGGCGTGATCGTTGAAACGCCGCAGGGATCGCGGCGGTTCGACGCGATCGTGATGGCGGCCCACAGCGATCAAACTTTGAAAACGCTCGCGAACCCGACGGCTGAGCAACGCGACCTTCTGTCAGCGATCCAGTTCGGCGCCAACACCGCCTATCTGCACCGCGATCAAAGTCTCATGCCGCGCCGCCGGGAGGCCTGGGGCGCATGGAATTATATGAAGAGCGACGCCGACAGGCCCGCCTGCGTCACCTACTGGATGAACCCGTTGCAGGGCCTGCCGGATGACAAACCCGTTTTCGTTACGCTGAACCCGCCTTCTCCGCCTGCAGAGGACAAGACTTTCGCCCGCTTTGAATACGATCATCCCTTGTTCGATCAGGCGGCTCTGGCCGCACAGCGCCGGCTGCACGCGATACAGGGCCAGGGAAACGTGTGGCTGGCGGGGGCCTGGATGGGGTATGGATTCCACGAGGACGGCATTGCATCCGGCCTGCGGGTTGCGCAGGCCTTGGGCGCCGATATTCCGTGGTCGTGCTGCTTCGAGCGGTTGGAGCAGATTGAACGGACAGGACAGGTGGAAGCCATGCTGGAGGCGGCGTGACCGCGCGAACGCCGGAACCGGGCGTTTTTATCGGGCGCACCGCGCACGCGCGCCCCGACGGGCGTTCGCGCTTCGAATATCGCTTGTTTTCCGTCTTGCTCGACGTTGATGCGCCCGTTCCCGCCGCGTCGCTTCTTGCGTTTGAAAAACCAGGGCTCTTGAGTTTCTACCGGAAAGATCACGGCGACCGCAGCGGGGGCCCGCTGCGCCCCTGGGCCGAACGCACATTCGAGATTGGCGGCGTCCAATTGAATGGCGGGCCAATCCGACTGCTGACGATGCCGCGCATTCTCGGCTTCGTGTTCAATCCGATCTCGCTCTATTTCGGCTATGGCCCGGACGACAGGCTGCGCGGCGTCATTTACGAAGTGAACAATACCTTCGGCGAAACGCATTGCTATGTCGCCGCGGCGAACGAAGGGCGCGCCCATCGGCATCGCGCGGACAAGCGTTTTCACGTGTCTCCATTCTTCGCCGTGAATGGCGCCTACGAGTTCACGCTTTCGGCGCCCGAGGACAGCTTTTCCCTGCGCATCGTGAAACGTCAGGCGGATGGACCCGATCACGTCGCCACATGGACCGCGCATCGCCGTACGCTGAGCAACGCTTCCCTGCTGAAGGCGTGGTTGGGCTCTCCGCTTCTCACCTTTTGGGTGGTCACGGCCATTCACTGGCAAGCGCTGAAAGTCTGGCTGCGCGGCGCGCGCTATCATCGGAAACCCCCGGCCCCGGAAACTTTGGTGACGGTCGCGCAGCAGTTTTGAACAGCTTAGCCGTTTACGGTTTGTTGACTCCTTAAAGAACACATATAGAACGAATTTGTTGTCGATTTGTTCTGTGAGGCTACATGCTGACCTCGAAGCAGCGCGAGCTCCTGTTGTTCATCCATCAGCGGATCAAGGAATCCGGTGTGTCGCCGTCCTTCGATGAAATGAAGGAAGCGCTCGACCTTGCGTCCAAATCGGGCATTCATCGGTTGATTACTGCCTTGGAAGAACGAGGGTTTCTGCGGCGTCTGCCCCATAAGGCGCGCGCCCTCGAGGTTCTTAAAATGCCAGAGGCCGCCGCGCCGGCGGCGCCCCCCCGGGGCAAAGCCGGAAAGCTGGCGGTGGTCGGCGGCGACCGCAGCAAGGAAGCCGGGGGTCATTGGCTGCCGGTTCTGGGGAAGATCGCCGCCGGCGTCCCCATCGAGGCCATCCAGCATGAAATCAACAGGGTCGCGGCGCCGGTTGAGATGCATGCGGACGATCATTTTGCCCTCGAGGTCAGCGGTGATTCGATGATCAATGCCGGAATTCTGGACGGAGACTTCGCCCTTTTGCGCCGTACGGACCGTGCTGAATCCGGCGATATCGTCGTGGCCCTCATCGACGATCAGGAGGCGACGCTGAAGCGTCTGCGCCGGCGCGGTAATTCGATCGCTCTGGAAGCTGCGAACCCTGATTACGAAACGAAAATCTTCGGACAGGATCGCGTGAAGGTTCAGGGCAAGTTGGTCGGGCTGTACCGTCGGTACAATTAAGGCGGCGCTTTCGTCCACGGTCTTTCGCCGCGATGCGCGCGAACCGTTTTGAAATATAGAGTTTGGTCCGAAAAATAGATCGTTAAACCGCCGCTCGCGGCCAGTGCGGTGCGGTCCAGGATGATGGATCGGCTGCATACGGCGTGTGATGGCAACCGGGCGATCAGTGTGAGCTGCATGCCCGGCCGGCAGCGATCCTTCAGAGATGATTTTTTGTCGGCGACGCTTAGCAGAATTCCGTCGCGCAGTCTGGCCATTCCGCCACCCGCGATTGGAAGCGCGGAGTCGCTGAAAATTTGCTTAGGCGCGTCAGGCGCCGCGCCGATCGATTGGCTCAGTCGCGTCAGTTCGAACCCATCCGGCTTCCCAGACGAGCGGATGAAGCCGCCGGGTGTTTTGGCGACGAGCGCCCCTTCCGCGCTGACGGCCGCGATGGGTTTCGGCTCCATGGCAGCGCCGAGCAGCGCCGCAAGGATAAATATCGCGCCCGGAATGCGCGCCAGTCCCTGCGCCATGCAAAGTCCGCAAAATCCCAAGGTGAAAGCCAGCAGCCAGGCCGGCGAGAATTGCGCTACCGCGCCGACCGCGCCAGGCTGCGTTTGCGCCCATTGCGCGATGGCGAGGATCTGATGCGCGCCCCACTCCGCGACGCGCAACGGCCATTCCTGTAATCCGAAGAGCGATGCCGGCAAGGCGATCATCAGTGCGGGCGTGACGATGAAAGCGATGATCGGCGTCGCCGCAATGTTCGCGAGAAGTCCATATTTGGCGTATGTTTGAAAGTGATAGGCGCTGTAAGGGCCCGTCGCCAGACCTGCGACCAGGCTCGTCAACGCCGCTGCTGCGATGGCGCGCCCGGCCCAAGTCATTCGCGATGGATTGGGCTCAGCCAAGGCTTCGCGCCGGTTTCTGTCGGCCTCAAATGCAGCGATCAGCGCGAGCGTCGCAGCGAACGACATTTGAAATCCCGGCGACAGAGTCGCGTCCGGCGTCGCGACCATGATCGCCAGCGCTGCGATGGACAGTCCGCGCAGGGTCAGCGCCGGGCGATCGAGGATGATGGCGCCGAAAGCCACTGCGGCCATGACAAAAGCGCGCGTGGTCGAAGCGCTGGCGCCCGTCAGGGCCCAATAGCCGAAACAAGTGATCAACGCGGCCGCCGCAGCAACGGCGCGAATATTCACATAAAGCGGCAACGGGCCCATCAGAGTCAACGCGAGCCGCAGTGCGAAAAAAGCGAAGCCGCCCACCAGCGCCATGTTCATGCCGGAGACGGCGACCAGATGCGTGAGTCCCGCCGCCTGCATGGACTTTGAATCGCTCTGAGCGATAGCGCTCTGGTCCCCTGTCGCCAATGCGGCGACGAAACCCGCGGCGCTTCCGCCATTGGTCTCCGCGAGAATTGCGTTCGTAATGGCGCGCCGCATGGCTGCGAGCCATAGCTGGATTTCGGCGCCTGGCGGTTTGGCGGTGGGCGCCGCCGCTGGCGCGCAGGGCGTCATTGCAAATCCCGAGGCGCCGATTTGCCTGAAATAGGCGTTGCGCGCGAAGTCGTATCCGCCTGGTGTAACGGGCCCTGGAGGCGTAGCCAAAGTCGCGAAGCAGCGGACGTAGCGTCCGGGCGTCACGCCACCGCCGCCAGGCGCGGCAATCTGGATGCGGACTGGTTTTTCTCGGCCAGACAGGCCGTCCAGCCACGATGTTCGGACGACAAGCCGCCGCAGACGCGGGCCAGTGTCTTCCCGTTCCACCCAGCTTTCGAATGCGACGGGCGTCTGTAGCGAAGCGCCGAAGATTGGCGCCTGCCGATCTCTGGTTTGCTGGACGGCGAGCCCAAAACCGAGCAGCGCGAGCGCCACAGCGAAAGCGGGCGCCGCCGTCCACAGCCATACCGGCCGCGTGCCCCGCTGCAGCCAGAAACCGGCGGCCGCGATTATCGCGCCGAGCGCAAACGCAGCGCCTGCCGACCAGACCGGCGGTTCGTCGAACAGGCCGAAATAGAAGACGATCCCCGCGCCCAGGGCGACGGGCGCCCAGTTGATCAAGGCCGCCGACCGCGTTGATGCGGCAACGTCTTTGTGAAATGCGTCGCGCCAGGCCCGTGCGCGCTTCAGGCGCGCTAAAGCGTGTGTTATGCGCTCTCCGGCTCGAGGGTTCGGGCCAAGCCATTTGAATGACCTGCCATCCATGTCCGTCGTCACACGATTTGCGCCTTCCCCCACCGGATATCTGCACATTGGCGGTGCGCGCACCGCGCTTTTCAACTGGCTGTTTGCGCGCGCCAACGGCGGCAAATACCTGCTGCGGATCGAAGATACCGACAGGGAGCGTTCAACGGACGCCGCCGTCAAGGCGATCTTTGAAGGATTGGAATGGCTGGGCCTCCTGGGCGATGAGGAGCCCCTGTTCCAATCCTCTCGGGCCGGACGCCACGCGGAGGTGGCGCATAACTTGGTCGCGCGCGGCGGCGCCTATCGCTGCTATCTGACCTCTGCGGAAATCGAGGCGCTGCGCGTCGAAATGCGTGAGGCTGGCAAGCCTTTCCGCAGTCCCTGGCGCGACCGCACAGATCATCCGGCGGGGCAGCCCTACACGATCCGGCTGCGCGCGCCTCTGGAAGGCAGCACCGTTATCGAAGATCGGGTGCAAGGCCGCGTGGAGATCGCGCACGATCAGCTCGACGATTTGATTCTACTGCGCTCGGACGGCGCTCCCACCTACATGCTGGCCGTGGTGGTGGACGATCACGATATGGGCGTGACGCATGTGATCCGGGGGGACGACCATCTCACGAATGCGTTTCGTCAATTGCAGATCATCCGGGCCCTGGGGTGGCCGGAGCCCACTTATGCGCACGTGCCGCTGATTCACGGGCCGGACGGCGCCAAACTCTCGAAACGCCACGGGGCCCTCGGCGTCGACGCCTATCGGGAGATGGGATACCTGCCAGAGGCGATGCGCAATTATCTGCTGCGGTTGGGCTGGTCACACGGCGACGACGAAATCATCTCGACCGGTCAAGCCATTGCCTGGTTCAACCTTGACCATATCGGTCGCAGCCCTGCCCGGCTCGATTTTGACAAGCTGGCTTCGGTTAACGGTCACTATCTCCGCGAGGCGGATGACGATCGATTGATGAATCTTTGGAAAGAATTCGCGTCTCGCGCCGATTGGCGGCCGGACCAGGACGAGTTTGACAAAGTGAAGCGGGGCATGCCCGTGCTAAAGGCACGCGCCAAGACTATCCCGGACCTGCTTAAGGAAAGCGCTTTTCTGATAGCGCCTCGTCACAGAAGTGATGAAAAAGTGAACCCGCCACCGGCGATTGAGCCGGAGCTAGGGCAAAGGCTCGCGCGTCTTTCGGATGTGCTTGCAAAGACGCCCAATTGGGATGCAGAAACGATTGGCATTACGCTGAAAGACTTTGCTGCGTCTGAAGGAGTTGGCCTCGGCAAGATTGGACCTCCCCTCCGTGCGATACTCACGGACGGGGCCCCTGCGCCGGATTTGGGCAATTTGCTTTGGCTGCTCGGCAGGGACGAGACGCTTGCGCGAGTGGCTGCGCGGCTAAGCGGCGAGTAAGAATGCGCCGATAGGCGGAAGGAAGAGGTATTGGTAATGGACAATAAGGCCAAGAAGAAAGGCGACGTCAAACTGAGCTTGGATGGGAAGGAATATTCCTATCCGGTGCTGGGCGGCTCCGTTGGGCCGGACGTCATCGATATTCGGAAGCTGTACGGCGATACGGGCCTCTTCACGTATGATCCGGGCTTCACGTCGACGGCGAGCTGCGAATCCACGATCACCTATATCGACGGCGATGAGGGCGTTCTGCTGTATCGCGGTTACCCGATCGATCAGCTGGCCCAGCAATCGGACTTTCTCGAAGTCGCCTATCTGCTTCTTTATGGCGAGTTGCCGAGCCAGGCTGAGTACAAGAACTTCACCAGGACCATCACCAATCACACGATGGTCCATGAACAGCTCAGCCAATTCTTCCGCGGCTTCCGCCGCGACGCGCACCCGATGGCGGTGATGTGCGGCGTTATGGGCGCGCTGTCGGCCTTCTATCACGACTCGACCGACATCAACGATCCGGTGCAGCGCCGCATCGCGAGCCATCGCCTGATCGCAAAAACGCCGACCATCGCGGCGATGGCGTACAAATATTCGATCGGCCAGCCCTTCGTGTATCCGAGCAACGAGCTGGGCTACGCCGAAAATTTCCTGCGCATGTGCTTCGCGGTCCCCGCCGAAGAGTACAAGGTAAACCCGGTTCTCGCCCGCGCGCTCGACCGTATTTTCACCTTGCACGCCGACCACGAGCAAAACGCTTCGACGTCGACCGTTCGTCTGGCGGGATCCTCAGGCGCCAATCCGTTCGCCTGCATCGCGGCCGGCATCGCCTGCCTGTGGGGGCCCGCCCACGGCGGCGCCAACGAGGCCTGCCTGCAGATGCTGGAGGAAATCGGCGACGTGTCCCGGGTCGGCGAGTACATCAAGCGCGCCAAGGACAAGAACGACGGCT